>NZ_UGGU01000003.1:1606229-1927475 GCF_900450765.1 Fusobacterium necrogenes
TTCATCTTCTGCATATTTAAATTTCCCAACTTTATCCCCAGCAATTGGATTAACTAAAATAGTTGGATCATCCATAAGTCTTTCTATCTCTAATTCTACTTCATCAGGTAACTTATATCCGTTTCCAGCAAATATTTTTAATCCATTATCTTTAGCAGGATTATGAGACGCTGATATCATTATACCTGCATCTGCTTTCTTCGCTTTTGTTAAATAAGCTACTGCTGGAGTTGATATTACTCCTACAAAATCCACATATACTCCCATTGAAGTAAGCCCTGCAAGCATTGCTGACCTTAACATATATCCTGATATTCTTGTATCGCACCCCATAATTACTTTTATTTTCTTCTTATCTGGATTTTCCCTTTTTAAATAATATCCAAGAGCATATCCTAATCTTAAAGCTATATCCACAGTTAACTCTCTATTTGCTTCCCCTCTTATTCCATCTGTTCCGAAGTATTTTCTCATTCTATTCTGCTCCTTCTCAAATTTAACTTTTCTCCTATAAAGCCAGTAATAATCCCAGCTCCTACTCCTATAATTAAAAAAATCCACACAAACCCCATAATAGACTTTGAATATAAAGAAACATTTCTAAACATAAGAAAATATACTACTATGAGTTGAAATAGATTGTGTAGAAAAGCTGATAGCGAACTGATTGCTATCAATGAAAGATATTTTCTAAATTTATATAACCCTATCATAAATATAGTTGTCAAAGTCCCTGCAACAAAACTTATTATAAATCCAGGTGTAAATAATGTCCCTAACATTAATCCTTGAATAAAGATTCTAAGTAATATTAACTCAATAGCAAACTTAGAATCAAATTTTTCAAGGGCTACCAAAACAGCTATATTTGATAGCCCTATTTTCATCCAAGGAAATGGTTTTGGAATAAAGTTTTCTGCAAGGGAAAGATATAGTGCTACTAAAACAAATGCAGTTAAATATATCTCTCTTTTTTTATTTTCCATTAAACCTTTAAAGTTGCTTTCATTCCTAATCTATTACTATATTTTTCTAATATTGGCTTAACTTCTATATTTACAAATTCCTCTGTTTGCTCTGGAGCAAATCCAATAAAGTTTTTAGGGTCTAATATCTCTAATAATCTATCTTTGTCTAAGTTAAAGTATTTATCATTGATTATTCTATCAATTAAATCATTGTCTTTTCCTTCAACTTTTACATTTTTTCCAGCTTCCATTGAGTGAACTCTTATTCTCTCGTGTAATTCTTGTCTATCTCCACCATTTTTTACGCACTCCATTATGATATACTCAGTTGACATAAATGGTAGCTCAGCCATAATTCTTTTTTCTATCATTTTTGGATAAACAACTAATCCATCTAAAACATTTTTCCAAATGATTAATATAGCATCTACTGCTAAGAAAGCTTGTGGTAATGATAATCTTTTATTAGCAGAATCATCTAATGTTCTTTCAAACCATTGAGTTGATGCTGTCATAGCTGTACTTTGTTGTAATGCTATTACAAATTTAGCTAATGATGATATTCTCTCACTTCTCATTGGATTTCTCTTATAAGCCATCGCTGATGATCCAATTTGACTTTTTTCAAATGGTTCTTCTATCTCTTTTAAATGTTGTAAAAGTCTTAAATCATTTGTAAATTTATGAGCTGATTGAGCAATATTTACAAGTAAATTCATTACTTCAGAGTCAACTTTTCTATCATAAGTTTGACCTGTTACTAAAAATCTCTTATCAAATCCCATTTTCTCAGTTATTCTTCTATCTAACTCTTTTACTTTTTCAAAATCTCCATTAAATAACTCTTGGAAACTTGCTTGTGTTCCAGTAGTTCCCTTTACTCCTCTAAATCTTAAAGTGTTTTCTCTAAACTCTAACTCTTCTAAATCTAATAATAAACTTTGTAACCATAGTGTTGCTCTTTTTCCAACAGTAGTAAGTTGTGCTGCTTGGAAATGAGTAAATCCTAAAGTAGGTAAATCTTTATTTGCCATAGCAAATTTTGACATTTCAGAAATTACATTTACTAATTTAGTTTTTATAATATCTAATCCATCTTTTATTTGAATTAAATCAGTATTATCTCCAACGTAGGCACTTGTTGCTCCTAAGTGGATTATAGGCATAGCCTTTGGAGCTTGTGCTCCAAATGTATGTACGTGTGCCATTACATCGTGTCTAAACTCTGCTTCTTTTTTAGCTGCTAATTCATAATCAATATTATAGATATTAGCTTTCATCTCTTCAATTTGCTCATCAGTAATATTCAATCCAAGTTCCTTTTCTGCTTCAGCTAAAGCCACCCAAAGTTTTCTCCAAGTAGAAAACTTTTTGTCTGGAGAAAAGTTTTCTAACATTTCCTTTGAACTATATCTTTCTGCTAGAGGGTTTGAATAAATATTTGTTTCCATTTTTTACCATCCTTTTTATACGTATTAGTTATTTTATAGATTTTTTGTGATTTAATTATGTATAATTTTTAAAAATTTTTTACCATTATAATAGCTGCTTCTTTTGTGTCAGGATAATAATTTTTTCTTTTTCCTACCTCTTCAAATCCACAACTTTTATAAAATTCTCTGGCACTATTGCTCTCTCTAACTTCTAAGAAAATATTCCTTTTCATTTTTGAAATCTCATCTATTAAAATTTTTCCTATTCCCTGTCTTCTATATTCAACTAAAGTTCCTATCTTCATAATTTCTAAAGATTCACTATTATCAAAAAGGATTATATATCCCTTTATTATATTTTTATCACTTACTGCTAATATTTGATACTTCTCTTTATCTGATATTATCTCTTCCAATTGATTTATAGTATAGGCACTATTAGGAAAGCATTTTTTTTCTAATTCTTCTAATATTTTTACATCAATATCATAAACTATTCCCATCTTCACTCCATACTATTTTAAAAGTGATATTCTATTCAAAGGCCAAAATCTTACAAAAGCTTTTCCTTTTATTCTACTCTCTTTTACAAATCCCCACATTCTTGAATCATAGCTACCATTAGTATTATCTCCTAAAGCTAAATAATAATCTTCATCAGCTGTTACAGTAACTTTTTCTCCAGAAAGTATCTTTTCTACAGCTTTTGAATCATGAATAATATCAAGTACCATCCCTGTTTTTTCTCCATTAACTCTAAATTCTAAATCTGGAAGTATTTGTGCTACTGCTCCTGGGTTATCTACTAATTGTTTTTGAACTTCAGCAACATCTACTGGTTTTCCACTCTTACTCCATGTATACTCACCATAATTAGCTCCAGGTATAACTTCTATTGTATCCCCTTTTTTAGGTATTATCCAGTAGTTATCCTCTCCTAATTGTCCTAAACTAGAGTACTCTCTTATATCTATTCTCTCATCATTAATATATAAGTGATTATCCCTTAAAAATACCTTTTCTCCTGGTAATCCCATTACTCTTTTAGTATATAAAACTTTATTTTGAATTGGCTCTTTAAACACTATTATTTCATTTCTCTCTGGCTTTCTAAATTTATAGACTACCATATTCCCAAAGAGTCTATCCTTAGGCATTATAGTAGGTTCCATTGAACCTGTTGGCACTAAAAAATTTCCTAAATAAATTTTTTGAATAATTAAAACTAAAATAAGTGCTGTTCCAATACTTTCTATAAAAGCAATTGCTTTTTTAAAAAATATTCCTGAGCTTTTTCCTTCCCAACCCAACTTTAAAACCAGATTGTCTGAAAATTTATCTCTATTAGTTTTTATAAAAGCTCCTATTTGTTTCTCTTTAACAAATAAAATTATAAATATTATTGTTATAATAATATAAAAAATTCCATTCAATATTAATTTACTTTTTTCCATATTTCACTCCATAAACCTTGATTAATATATATTTTATCATATTTTTTTAAAATTTACATTAAATTTTCACCTCCCTTTGAAAAGATATTTTTTAGACTCACTTTTACTACAAAATGTTTTAAATTTTATTAAAATCAAAATAAAAATAGAGAGTCTATTTTTTCAAATAAAACTCTCTACACTTTTCTTTATTAAATTAATCCTAAAAATTGTGAAGCTGAAATTATTAAACAACCTATCGCTAACATTGGTAATAATATTTTCAATACAAACTTTAAGTATCTATCATATGGTACATGGAATAATTCTAATGTCCCCATTGTACTTGCTCCAGGATAAATTCCACACATAAAATTAATCCCCACAGTAAATGCTGATATCAACATTACTTGCCCACCAGCAGCTCCAATATCTGAACCTTGAAAAAGTGCCATTGTTACAGCACCTAATATTGGCATTGTTATTCCTGCTACTCCACTTGTAGATTGTAAGAAAAATCCTATTCCTACATAAGCAGCCACTGTTGCTATTGAAAAAGCCCAAGATGGTATTCCTTGAAGAGCTGTTTGAATCCAATAAACAAATGTTACAGACATTCCTTCACTTTTACTTCCCATAAGTACAGATATACCATTAGCAACAGAAAGTACTAATATTACTCCTAATAAATCCTTAGCACCATTTGCAAACTCTTTTACAAACTGCTCCTCTGGCATTCTATTTATTAATCCAATTAATATTGACCCTAATAAGAAAACAAAGGCAAATTCTCCAAAATACCAATCACCAAAAGGAGTGAAATGTTTAAAGCCACTTAAACTTCCTAATATAGGTATTGAAGCTATGAAATTAATAGGAGTATTTATAACATCTTGAAATGTTCTTCCACCATCTAATTCTATTACATACCAAGGCATATAACCTAATATTAGTAATATAATTATTCCAACTAATACCATAATCGACCAAAATCTTTTTTTAGTAAGTTCAGGTAATTCATGTCCCTCTTCATTTACTCTTGTATTTACTTCAATACCTGCCACTATTGATTTTTCTTTATCTTTTTTTACAGTATTAGCATACTTTATAACATATACTACTCCCACTAGATATAAAGCTAAAAATATTACCATTCTTAAAATCATCCCGCTACCTAGAGAAAGCTCTGGATTTCCTATTGCTCCAATTGCTGCTCCTACTGAAAATGGATTTACAACACTAGCCATATTCCCAGCTGTAGCTCCTATAAATAAAACTGCAAGTCCTGTCATTACATCATAACCAGCTAATACAAATAATGGAACTATAACTATTGAAAATGCAGGAATCTCCTCCCAAAAACCAAAAACACTTCCAAATATAGCAAATACAAACATTAAAATTGCTATAAGAGATGTCCCTGTATATCTTTTTAGTAATCCTCCTATTCCAGCATCTAAAGCTCCTACAGAATTAATTAATCCTAAAAATGCTCCTGCCATAAGTATTGCTATACTTACTGCTCCAGCATTTTGGAAACCAGTTATTGGTGCCATAATAATATCCCAAAGCCCAGCTGGTTGTGCTCCTACTCCTCTTATAATTTCTCCATTGCTATCAAATATTGCATTATAAATTACTTCTTGAATTCCATTCTCGTTTGTTACAACTATTGATTGAGGAACTATCCAGGTTAATACAGCAGTTATCAATAAAAATATAAAAACTATAGTATATGCACTTAGCATTTTCTTTTTATTCATTTATATTCTCCATTCTAAAATTATTTATTAAACTTTTCAAAAGCTTTCATATAAATTTTCATAGCTTTCTTTATATCATCTAATATAATATACTCATTTGGTTGATGCTCAGTCTTAGGACTTCCTGGTAAAACACATCCAAAAGCTACACAATTATTCATAGCTCTAGCATATGTTGCTCCTCCACTTGCTACTGGTTGAGACTCCATATCTCCTGTAATTTCTTGATAAGCACTCATTAAAGTTGTGATTAATTCAGAATCTAATGGCACATATATAGATTTTAAATAATCATACTGTGTATATTCAAATCCATACTCTTTAGCTTTTCTTGATAAAGTTTCTACTATTTTTTCTTTATCATAAGTTACAGGTATTCTCATATCTATCATTAATATTTCATTTTCTTCAGTAAATTCTATCTTACCTACATTAAATTTTAATTCCCCTGAATGTTCATCTTTTACTACTCCAAAAATTGGTTCAGCAAAATCATATCCTATTAAATTTTCAGTTATAAATTTTCCTGATTTAGTTTCTTTTCCTAGTTTTGTAAGAGCATGCATATATCTATTAATAGCATTTATTCCAGTTTCTGCCACTTGTGCATGAACACTTTTTCCTACTATCTCTATAACTTCATCTTTATCTTTAAATTCATAATTTAATTCTTCTAATACTTTTATTAATTCTTCACTTTTTGGCACTATAATATTTGATGGAACAGAGTTAAATGCATCTCCCCCTTTAAATACTAAACCGCTCTCATTTTTAGCTATAAGTTTACATTGTAACAATCCTTTTTCTGAATAAATTAATGGAAATTTCGAATCTGGAGTAAAGCCTACTGTGGGCATTTCCTCTTTTTCAACATACTTTGGCATATCTCTCCATAAATTTTCCTCATCTGTTCCAAATATAAATCTTACTCTGTATTTTAATTTAAATCCACAATCTAAAAGTATTTTTAATGCATATATAGCAGCTAGAGTAGGTCCTTTATCATCTTGTGCTCCTCTTCCATAATATTTTCCATCTTTTATTACAGATTTAAAAGGGTCATTCTCCCATTTACTTAAATCTCCTGGTGGAACTACATCAAGATGTCCTAATACTCCTACTAATTTTTCTCCACTACCTATTTCAGCATATCCATAATATCCTTCTGAGTCAATATAAGTTCTAAAACCTAATTCTTTACAAATATCTATCATCTCTTCCAACACTTTTTGAATATTTTCTCCAAATGGATATTTAGTAGAATCTTCTTGATAATAACTTGGAATAGAAACTATTCTATCTAAATTATTTAAAAACTCTGAAAAATTATTTTCTAGTTTTTCATAGTAATTATTATTATTCATCTTACTCTCCTTTTACTTTTTATAATTATTATATATTAATTATATAATATTTTAATTATTTTAGCTAGAAAAGAAAAAGGAGATGGAAATTACCATCTCCTAAAAAATTATTTTCTGATTTCTTTGATTCTTGCTTTTTTACCAGAAAGTCCTCTTAAATAGTAAAGTTTAGATCTTCTTACTCTTCCAACTTTTAATACTTCGATTTTATCGATCATTGGAGAGTTTACAGGGATTATTCTTTCTACTCCTACACCAGCAGTTACTTTTCTTATTGTGAAAGTTTTTGCAATTCCTCCACCATTTACTCTAATAACTACTCCTTCGAATAATTGAACTCTTTCTTTGTTTCCTTCTACAACTTTGTAGTATACTGCAATAGTATCTCCAGCTTTAAATTCAGGAATGTCATTTCTTAAGTAGCTTTGCTCTACTAATTGAATTAATTTTTCTTTCATTTATTCTCCTCCTAAAGATATTCATTTAATTTATTTGCTATTAAAGCGGAATATCGAATTAACTTTAGTATTTTATCATAATTCCTATAAAATGTCAAGGTAAAATAATTAACAAAAAATAAAAAAATGGCGCTTCCTAATGGACTCGAACCATTGACACTGCGGTTAACAGCCGCATGCTCTACCGACTGAGCTAAGGAAGCACTCTTATTGAGAGCTTGGCAAGTTCCTATCCTCCCAGGAGGCTTCCCTCCAAGTACTTTCAGCGTTTACGGGCTTAACTTCCAGGTTCGGAATGTGTCTGGGTGTACCCCCGTAGCTCTTCTCACCAAGCTAATGTCTATTTACATAGGCATTTGAAACTATATAGTAATATCAGGTAACGCTGATTCCTTTCAGTCATCTGCGTCTAAATAATCATAGTCGTAACTTTGTTACTTCTTGATTATTTGAAGGTTAAAACTTCGACTTATTAGTATTGGTCAGCTAAAGGCCTCGCAACCCTTACACCCCCAACCTATCTACCTCCTAGGCTCGAAGGAGTCTTAAAGAATACTTATCTTGAAGTCAGTTTCCCGCTTAGATGCTTTCAGCGGTTATCTGTTCCAAACGTGACTACCCAGCTGTGCCACTGGCGTGACAACTGGTACATCAGAGGTTTGTCCATCCCGGTCCTCTCGTACTAAGGACAGATCTTCTCAATATTCTAACGCCTACAGTGGATAGGGACCGAACTGTCTCACGACGTTCTGAACCCAGCTCACGTACCGCTTTAATGGGCGAACAGCCCAACCCTTGGGACCTTCTCCAGCCCCAGGATGCGATGAGCCGACATCGAGGTGCCAAACCCTACCGTCGATATGGACTCTCGGGTAGGATCAGCCTGTTATCCCCAGGGTAGCTTTTATCCGTTGAGCGACGATCCTTCCATTCGGAATCGCCGGATCACTATGTCCTGCTTTCGCACCTGCTCGACCCGTCAGTCTCGCAGTCAAGCTCTCTTATGCCATTGCACTCTGCGGTTGATTTCCATCCAACCTGAGAGAACCTTTGAACGCCTCCGTTACTCTTTCGGAGGCGACCGCCCCAGTCAAACTGCCCACCTAGCACTGTCTCCGTGGCTTCAAACCACAGATTAGAATTTCAACATTGAATGGTTGGTATTCCACCGACAACTCCAATGCAGCTAGCGCCACATCTTCATAGTTTCCCAACTATCCTATACATGCAATGCCAAAACCCAATACCAAGCTACAGTAAAGCTCCATGGGGTCTTTCCGTCCTACTGTAGGTAACCGGTATCTTCACCGGTAATACAATTTCACCAGGCCTCCCGTCAAGACAGCGCTCAAATCATTACACCATTCGTGCAGGTCGGAACTTACCCGACAAGGAATTTCGCTACCTTAGGACCGTTATAGTTACGGCCGCCGTTCACCGGGGCTTCAATTCGGAGCTCTCACTCCTCCTCTTAACCTTCCGGCACTGGGCAGGTGTCAGCCCATATACATCGCCTTACAGCTTAGCATAGACCTGTGTTTTTGTTAAACAGTTGCTTGAGCCTCTTCACTGCGACCCCCAAGCGCTTTGCATTGCGTGTATACTCACGCCCAGGGGCACCCCTTCTCCCTAAGTTACGGGGCTATTTTGCAGAGTTCCTTAACGAGAGTTAGCCTGTCCGCCTTAGATTTCTCATCCTGACCACCTGTGTCGGTTTCGGGTACGGGCAGTCATACCTTAACGTTAGAAGCTTTTCTTGGCAGCGTGGGATCTGTACATTCATCTTACGACTATATATCACACCTCAAATCTAACTTGACGGATTTACCTATCAAGTCATTCTACATGCTTTTACGGAAACTACCGTTCTTCCGCGTACATACCCTTCTGCGTCCCTCCATCACAAAATATGACTGGCACAGAAATATTAATCTGTTTTCCATTCGCCTACGCACTATAGCCTCGGCTTAGGTCCCGGCTTACTCAGGGAAGACAAGCTTTACCCTGAAAACCTTGGTCTTCCGGCGGGGAGGATTCTCGCCTCCCTTCTCGCTACTTATTCCTGCATTCTCACTTCTGATACCTCCAGAGTTGCTTACGCTTCTCCTTCAACGGCCTACAGAACGCTCTCCTACCAATTGCTTGCGCAATTCCACAGCTTCGGTTCATAACTTAGCCCCGTTACATTGTCGGCGCAGAGACTCTCGACCAGTGAGCTATTACGCACTCTTTAAAGGTATGGCTGCTTCTAAGCCAACCTCCTGGTTGTTTATGAATCTCCACCTCCTTTCCCACTTAGTTATGATTAGGGACCTTAGCTGGTGGTCTGGGTTGTTTCCCTTTTGACGATGGAAGTTAATTCCCATAGTCTCACTCCTGAGCTCTTGAATTATGGTATTCGGAGTTTGATTGGATTCAGTAAGCAATGCGCCCCCTAGTCCATTCAGTGCTCTACCCCCATAATTAAACACTCAAGGCTGCACCTAAATGCATTTCGGAGAGAACGAGCTATCTCCTAGTTCGATTGGCTTTTCACCCCTAAACCTACCTCATCTCCCAACTTTTCAACGGCGGTGAGTTCGGGCCTCCACTGTGTCTTACCACAGCTTCACCCTGGACAGGCTTAGATCACCAGGTTTCGCGTCTACGCCCAGCGACTAAAATCGCCCTATTCAGACTCGGTTTCCCTTCGGCTCCGTTAAACTTAACCTTGCCACTGAACGTAACTCGCAGGATCATTCTCCAAAAGGCACGCCATCACCCCGAAGGGCTCTGACCGCTTGTAAGCACATAGTTTCAGGTTCTATTTCACTCCCCTCCCGGGGTTCTTTTCACCTTTCCCTCACGGTACTATACGCTATCGGTTAGTAAGAGTATTTAGCCTTACGAGATATGGTCCTCGCAGATTCACACAGAATTCCTCGTGTTCCATGTTACTTGGGAGAGAACGGACAAGTTAATGAGTTTACCTGTACAGGATTATCACCTTCTACGATCTAGCTTTCCAACTAGTTCCAGTTCAGTCATTAACATTGTTGAGTACGTTGCAGTTCCTCATAGTTCTTCCCACAACCCCGCATAAACAACGGCTGCATCCTTGGCATTTATGCGGTTTGGGCTCATCCCCGTTCGCTCGCCGCTACTTGGGGAATCGTTTTTACTTTCTTTTCCTCGCGTTACTTAGATGTTTCAGTTCACGCGGTACCCTCTTTCGTGCTAAGTCTTCAACTTAGCGGATTGCTCCATTCGGAAATCTCAGGATCAAACGTTCGATTGCAACTACCCTGAGCTTATCGCAGCTTACCACGTCCTTCATCGGCTCTTACTACCTAGGCATTCCCTATGTGCCCTTAATTATTTTAACCTTTAGTTTTTAAATATTGATTGACAGCTAACTCTATTAAAATTAGAGTTAAATTGTATTATCTGATTTACTATATAGTTTCCAATGTCCATTAATTTGGTGGAGATAAGCGGGATCGAACCGCTGACCTACGCAGTGCAAGTGCGTCGCTCTCCCAAACTGAGCTATATCCCCATATCTTTATGGTGCGTTCGAGTGGACTTGAACCACCGACCTCACGCTTATCAGGCGTGTGCTCTAACCAGCTGAGCTACGAACGCTCATTCATCTCTTAAATAATAATGTTGCAGATTTATTAAATCTACATCTAATAATTTAGTCATTTGACTTACAATTATTGGAAGAACATTATCAATAGAATAGAGAAAGTATTGCTCCTTAGAAAGGAGGTGATCCATCCGCACGTTCCCGTACGGATACCTTGTTACGACTTCACCCCAATCGCTAATCACACCCTCGGAGCATCCCTCCTTACGGTTAGGCCTGCTACTTCAGGTGCAACCAACTCTCGTGGTGTGACGGGCGGTGTGTACAAGACCCGAGAACGTATTCACCGCAACATAGCTGATTTGCGATTACTAGCGATTCCAACTTCATGTACTCGAGTTGCAGAGTACAATCCGAACTGAGAATAGTTTTCTGAGATTAGCTCCCCCTCGCGGGTTTGCGACTCTCTGTACTACCCATTGTAGCACGTGTGTAGCCCAGCGTATAAGGGGCATGATGACTTGACGTCATCCCCACCTTCCTCCTGCTCATCGCAGGCAGTATCGCATGAGTGCCCAACTTAATGATGGCAACATACGAAAGGGGTTGCGCTCGTTGCGGGACTTAACCCAACATCTCACGACACGAGCTGACGACAGCCATGCACCACCTGTCACTAGGTTCCCCCGAAGGGGCACGAAGGCATCTCTGCCAACTTCCTAGGATGTCAAACGCTGGTAAGGTTCCTCGCGTTGCGTCGAATTAAACCACATGCTCCACCGCTTGTGCGGGTCCCCGTCAATTCCTTTGAGTTTCATACTTGCGTACGTACTCCCCAGGCGGATTACTTATCGCGTTAGCTTGGGCGCTGAGGTTCGACCCCCAACACCTAGTAATCATCGTTTACGGCGTGGACTACCAGGGTATCTAATCCTGTTTGCTACCCACGCTTTCGCGCTTTAGCGTCAGTATCTGTCCAGTGGGCTGGCTTCCCCATCGGCATTCCTACAAATATCTACGAATTTCACCTCTACACTTGTAGTTCCGCCCACCTCTCCAGTACTCTAGTTTGACAGTTTCCAACGCAATACGGAGTTGAGCCCCGCATTTTCACATCAGACTTACCAAACCGCCTAGACGCGCTTTACGCCCAATAAATCCGGATAACGCTTGCGACATACGTATTACCGCGGCTGCTGGCACGTATTTAGCCGTCGCTTCTTCTGTTGGTACCGTCACTTACTTCGTCCCAACTGAAAGCACTTTACATTCCGAAAAACTTCATCGTGCACACAGAATTGCTGGATCAGACTTTTGGTCCATTGTCCAATATTCCCCACTGCTGCCTCCCGTAGGAGTAAGGGCCGTGTCTCAGTCCCCTTGTGGCCGTTCACCCTCTCAGGCCGGCTACCTATCATGGCCTTGGTGAGCCGTTACCTCACCAACTAGCTAATAGGACGCAAAGCTCTCCTGCAGCGCATATAGCTTTCATATGAATTCCATGCGAAACTCACATAATATCCGGTATTAGCATTCGTTTCCAAATGTTGTCCCAGACTGCAGGGCAAGTTCTTTACGCGTTACTCACCCGTCCGCCACCATCACCCGAAGGATCAAGTAGACTTGCATGTGTTAAGCATTCTGTCAGCGTTCATCCTGAGCCAGGATCAAACTCTTCGTTCAATCTATTAAACTCAGTAAAATCTACTGATTATTTACACCAATTTATTGTTGTGTTTGCATTACTTATCTTTCTCTATTCTGTTGCTAATGTCCTTATCATCATTAGTCACGCTCTCTCGCGGACAAGATATATACTATCACAAATAATATTTTTCGTCAATAGTTTTTTTGTTTTTATTTTATATTTTTTTTAAATTTTAAAAACATCATAAAAATAAGGATAGCTCTTAATGAAAACTATCCTTATTTTTACTCAAAAATTTTTAACTATTCTTCTTTATCTTTTTCTTTCTTTGATAAATAATCATTAATAGCTAATTGTATAGCTTCCTCTGCTAAAACTGAACAATGCATCTTAACAGGAGGTAAACCACCTAACTCTTCTACAACTTTTTTATTCGTTAATTTTAGTGCCTCTTCTATTGATTTTCCTAATACTAAATCAGTTGAAACAGATGAACTAGCTATAGCTGAAGCACAACCAAATGTTCTAAATTTAACATCTGTTATAATATCATCCTCAACCTTTATAAATATCTCCATTATATCTCCACAAGATGGATTTCCTACCTTTCCATATCCTGAAGGATTTTCAATAACTCCAACATTATGTGGATTCATAAAATGATCCATTACTTTTTCTGTATATTGCATTTTTTTCTCCTTAAATTCCTTTAATTTAACACTATTTACTTGCTTGATAAGCATTCCATAATGGAGATATCATTCTTAATTTTGCGATAATCTCCACAACCGAATCAATTACATAATTTATCTCTTCCTTAGTATTGTATTTTCCAATACCAAACCTTATAGTTCCGTGAGCAAACTCTGGCTCTATTCCCATAGCTAATAGTACATGAGATGCTTGTAACTCATCAGATGAACAAGCAGAACCTGAACTTACCGCTATTCCTTTATAGCTTAAACTTAAAAGTATAGATTCCCCTTCAAGATATTTAAATGTTATACTTGAAGTTCCCGGTAATCTCCTAACATCTTTTGCATTTACTACTACTTCTGGAATTCTTTTAACAATTTCATCTTCAAGATAATTTCTTAACTCTTCTTCTTTTTTCCACTCATCAGTCATATCTCTATAAGCTAACTCAAGAGCTTTAGCCATCCCAACTATTCCTGGAATATTTGAAGTTCCTGGTCTTCTTTTTTTCTCTTGTCCTCCACCAGTTAAAACTTTTCCAAATCTTACTCCATTTCTCCAAAATAATCCTGCTACTCCTTTTGGCCCATAAAATTTATGTGCTGAAAATGACAAAAGATCTATTCCCATCTCTTTAGGTTTTATATCTAACTTTCCCATTGTTTGAACTGCATCTACATGGAATATTATTCTATTTTCCTTAGCTATTTTTCCTATCTCTTCTATTGGTTGAAATGATCCAACTTCATTATTTGCATGCATTACAGTTATTAATATTGTATCATCTTTAATAGCTGCTTTTAGAGCTTCTATATCTAAAACTCCATTATGATCTACTGGTATAGTAGTTACCTCATAGCCATCTTCGGCTAAATCTTTCAATGTATTCTTTACAGCTGGATGTTCTATCGGACTTGTTATTATATGTTTTCCTCTATTTTTATAAGCTCTAGCAATACCTCTTATAGCTAAGTTATCCGACTCACTTCCTGATGCGGTAAAAATAATTTCATCTGCTTCAGACCCTAAAAAGTTTGCTATACTCTGTCTCGACTCCATTAATGCTTTATTTGTTTCCTTACCAAACAGATGTAGACTTGAAGAATTTCCATAAAATTCTGTTAAATATGGAACCATTGCTTCAAAAACTTCATTATCCATTTTAGTAGTCGCATTATTATCTAGATAAACTTTCATATTTACCCTCTCCCTATAAAAATGACATTTCCTTACTATACATGTTATACCATTCTTTAGTTAAATTGTCAAGAATTAATTAATTTCTTTTTTCCATATATGCAATACTCCGATATTTCACACTCTATACATTTAGGTCTTCTTGCCACACACTTATCCCTTCCTTGTAGTATCAAATAATGGGAAAAATCTATCCAACTATTTTTAGGAACTATTTTCATTAAATCTTGTTCTATTTTTATAGGATCATCATTTTTAGTTAAACCTATTAAATTACTCAATCTTTTTACATGTGTATCAACAGTTATTCCATCAGCAAGTCCCCATATTTCTCCTCTGACAACATTCGCTGTCTTCCTTCCTACTCCTGCTAATTTTACAAGTTTTTCCATCTCTTGTGGAATTTCTCCATTATATTCATTTAACAATTGTTGACTACATAATTTTATATTTTTCGCTTTATTTCTATAAAAACCTGTACTTTTTATCATTTCCTCTATCTCTTCTAATGATAAATTTGCAAACTGCTGTGGAGTATTTATTTTTTTATACATTTCCTTTGTTACTATATTTACTCTTACATCAGTACACTGTGCCGATAATATTACTGCAACTAACAATTCAAATGGTGTATTATATTTTAAAGCACACTCTGGTTTTCCAAATTTTCTATTCAATATCTCTAAAATATTTTTTACTTTTTCTTTTTTCCTCATTTTTTACCTCTTGAATTATTTTTCTCTCATACAAAAGATGCTCTGCTCCCATATATTCTTTAATACCCTTATATACAAAAGCATTTTTCATAAAAATCTTTTTAGATATTTCATTTTCTTCAAGAATATAGGCACAAACTTTTTTTAATTGAGGTCTTTCAAACTTTAACTCTTCAATACTGTAAAAGATAACAGATTCAGAATATCTCTTTCCTCGTATTTTACTTACTAAATAGATACTTATTGCAACTTTAGATTTCCCTATAATTTCAAATCTTACTGTTCCTAAAAATTCTCTTCCTAAACTTTCTATTGTATAAAATAAATAGCTAGGAGAATTTATAACAAATAAATACCATCTTCTATGAGCTTCCCACTGCTCGATTTGCTTATTTGGGAAATATTTTCTTACATAATCTAAATGAATATATTTATAAATATTAGGAATATCCCTCTCTTCCATCTTTCTCAATATTATATCCGTCAAAAAAATCACCTTTTAACTACTTCAAAATTACTCTATATATTTTTTTCTTTCCTATTTTTAATACAAAATTTCCATCTTTAAATAAATTTTCTGTAATCTTCATAGCAAAATCTGTGACTTTATTGTCTGCTACTGTTAAGCCATTCTGAGTTACAAGTTTTCTTCCTTCCCCTTTAGACTTTATAAATTTATGCTCAACTAATAAATCTAAAAGCTCTGTTCCTAATTTTTCACTTGGAAAATCTACTGATGGCACATTACTCATATCTCCACCACCAAAAGCTCCCTCTGCTCCTTGTTGAGCTTTTAAAGCTTCCTCTTCTCCATGTATTAATTTTGTAACTTCATAAGCTAATATTTTCTTGGCTTGGTTAATTTTTGCTCCTTCTAATGCTCCTAATCTTCTTACTTCATCCATTGGTAAGAATGTTAATAGTGCTAGACATTTTTCCACATCAGCATCTGCAACATTTCTCCAATATTGATAGAATTCATATGGAGTAGTTTTAGCTGCATCTAGCCATAATGCTCCTTTTGCAGTTTTTCCCATTTTCTTACCTTCACTATTTGTAAGAAGTGTACATGTCATAGCAAAAGCTTGTTTTTGTTCTTTCTTTCTTATTAATTCTACTCCTGCTATCATATTTGACCATTGGTCATCTCCACCTAATTGCATAGTACATCCATGTTTTTTATTTAAAACTAAGAAGTCATATCCTTGCATAAGCATATAGTTGAACTCTAAGAAAGATAACCCTGCTTCCATTCTTTGTTTAAAACACTCAGCTGCAAGCATTCTATTTACAGAGAAATGTGCTCCAATATCTCTAATAAAATCAACATAGTTTAGTCCTAATAACCAATCAGCATTGTTTTCTAATATTGCTTTTCCTTCACTAAAATCTATAAATTTTTCCATTTGTTTTTTGATACAAGCTACATTGTGAGCTATTGTTTCCTTAGTCATCATCTGTCTCATATCAGTTCTTCCACTAGGGTCTCCTATCATAGCAGTTCCCCCACCAACTAAAGCAATTGGTCTGTGTCCAAATTTTTGCATATGTGCCATAAACATCATAGCTATAAAGTGTCCTACATGCAAGCTATCTGCTGTAGGATCAAATCCTATATAAAAAGTTATTTTTTCTTTTCTTAAAGCTTCTCTTATTTCATCTTCGTGTGTGAATTGTTTAATATATCCACGCTCTACTAATACATCTACTACACTCTCATTATTCATTTCATTTTCCTCTCTTAGTTTTATAAATATTCCCTAATATTTTATCATAAATACTGATGTTTTTAAAGTTTTTTTAATTCTCTTCATTTTTTTCTTTTTTCAATGTTATGCCTATTGATATCAGAAGTCCTCCCCAAACTATTGTACATCCAAATATCATCATTATGACTGCACCTATATTCATAATTCCTCCTAATCTCTATCAGATTTATTCTCCCACTTTTTTTTATAAAAAATTGTTGCAGAAACCACCATTATTAGAATTGTTCCCCAACCAAAGACTAAACTTCCAACAGTTATACTCCTTATTCCTTTTATTAAATTAGTTATAACGGTTATTCCTAAAAGAACAGGTGTTACATACTTTAATAAGATATCAAACCATTTTCCAACTCCAAAATCTGAATATTCATTTACTTCTATTCTTATTTTATCAATTCCATAATATTTACACACTAAGATAGTTTCTATTAATCCAAGAGTTGCTATTATATAATTACCAACATGAGAATCTACAATATCCAAAATATAATTAAATCCTGCATAAGTTGAGAATGCTGCACTCCCTACTAATCCTAAAAAAGAAATTATTCCAACTAGTCTTTCTCTCGTCATTTTAAATTTATCTAATGCTCCAGTTGTAAAAGCTTCTAACATAGATATACTAGATGACAATCCAGCTATAAATAAGCAAAAGAAAAATACAAAACCTATTATTCCTTGTAAAAAAATATTAGTTGTTATTGTTGATATAGCTATAGGAAAAGCTATAAATGCTATTCCAGCTCCATTTCCAAAAGAGTTAAAATTCACTCCAATATTATTAACTAAATATCCTAATGTTGAAAATACTGTTATTCCAGAAATTATATCAAATGATGCATTAGCTAATACAGTTATAAAAGAACTATTTACTATATCCCATTTTTTAGGAATATATGAACCATATGCTATCATAACTCCTACTGCTAATGTAGTTGAAAAAAATACTTGTGCATAAGCTGCTACCCAAATACTTGGATTTAATATAGCTTCAAAATTAGGAGTAAATAGTGCATTAAGACCTACTACCGAGCCCTTTAATCTTAAAGAATTTATCATAAATACTAACATTAATCCCATAAGTAAAGGTGTAAATAATTTTGAACTTTTCTCTATTCCTGCAGATATGCCTTTTTTTACAATTATCCAGTTACCAAACCAAACTACAAGTATGAAACATAGCATATATTTACTTATTCCCGCTTTAAAATCAAATGGTCCACTGGCACTACCAGCTATCATTCCCATTAGCTTTCCAGGATCTGACATCCAATTCACAATACCAAAAGCATGTCCTAAAGACCACACCATAAATACTACTGCCACTGAAATTATTGTACAATAAAACATCATTACCACTATTGGTATCATTACTTGTAACCATCCAAACCACTCAAAATTTTTCCCCAATGTTCTAAATGCTTTTGTAGATCCTCCTCTTACTTTTTTCCCAAGCTGATATTCTAATATCATAAGAGGTACTCCACAAGTAAAAAGTGCTACTATATATGGTAAAAAAAATGCTCCTCCACCATTTTTATATGCTTGAAATGGAAATCTCCATAAATTTCCTAAACCTATTGCTGCTCCTACAGCTGCATAAATAAACCCTTTTCTACTATTCCATAACTCTCTAGTTTCTTCCATATTATCCTCTCCCTTGTTAAAAATAAAAAAAGCAGTCTGTTAGACTGCTTTTAAAAAACTATTAATTCTAATATCTCCTTTATAAAGCAATAACTTGCTTTTTCAATTTTTAAAGTTACATAGATAGAGATATGTTATCAATAGACCAAAGCCAATATCTAACACTTTTTAACTTATTATCCAATTTTTCTATGTAGCTCCACCAATATTGTACTTTCATATTGATAACCTCCTTTTTCCATAATCTTAGAATAAGTATATTATAATTTTGTACAATTGTCAATTGATTTTTCTTCTTTTTTTCCACTAGAATCAATATTTCAATATATACTCCTGCACCCTTTCCTAAAAAAGAGTATCGCTGTTAAAGAAAACTCTAAAGAATCCCTCTTATTATCTTCAAGTTATTTATTCAAATAATTTTAAATAACTCAAATATATCTTATTATAAAGATCAACATAATATAATAATACATATCTATTCTTTTCCACTTTAAAATTACTATTTTTCTCATTTTTATAATCAAATTTAAATATATCTATCTTAGTGTATAACCTAGATACTTAAAAAATTAGATAACTAACCTATAGTATAAAATTTTTTCATTTTTACTCAAAAAAAAAACTCTTGACTATATAGTATACTATACACCTTATACTCTATATTAGCAAATATATTTTAGGAGGTTTTTTATTTAAAATGAGTAAAATTTCTTTAGGACATGAAAATACTAAAAAAATTTTTTTCAAGCTTGCTCTTCCAAGTGTTTTAGGATCTATACAGATGATGGTAGATGGTTTTTTTATAGCTAATACTGTAGGGGCTAATGGGCTTGCTGCTATAAATCTTTCTATGCCTGTTATTAATCTCTATATGAGTATAGCTATGATGATATGTGCAGGAGGAGCTGTATATACATCCATTGAATTAGGAAAAGGAAATAAAAAAAGAGCGAATGAAGTTTTTTCTTTTACTTTTTTTGTCTATATTGCTATTCTGAGAACACTAAGTATATTAGGAACAATTTTTATAGATAAAATAATCTATTTTTTAGGTGCTAGTAAAGAGTTAATTCCTTTAGTAAAACCATATCTTATAACTCTTTTAGTTTTAAATCTTCTATTTAATTTCCCTATATTCTCTGAAATGTTTGTCAAAATTGGTGGACTTCCTAATTTTGTTTTTATCAGTGCTCTTATTTGTATAAGTGGAAATATATTAGGAGATTATATTTTAATAGTTCAAATGAATTTAGGAGTATTTGGTGCTACATTAGCAACTGGAGTAGCTAATGGAACAGCTGGAGTTATTTTATTTACACGTTTTCTTAAAAATAGATGTGCTCTAACATTCACTTCTCCTAAAGGTAATAGATATCTATTAGGAAAAATTCTTTATAATGGAAGTTCTAAAATGTTAACTATTGTTTCAGCTGCTATTACTACTTATATTTTTAATTTGCTTCTTATGAAATATATAGGACCCCTTGGTGTATCAGCTCTAACAATCGTATTTTATGTTAATAATATCTTAAATATATGCCTTTATGGTTTAAATCAAGCACTACAACCTTTAGTTTCTTTTAATTTGGGAGCTAGAGAATTTGATAAAATAAAAGAAACGGTTAAAATAACTTTAATTTCTGGAGCTACTTTAGGATTAATATGTTTTATTACTATGAAACTTAAAAGTGACTTTATTGTTAAACTTTTCTCTAAAGGAAATTCTGACTTAGAACTTTTAACTTTTGATGTTTTAAATATTGTTACTTTTCAATATATAATATCTTTTATTAATGTTACTGCTATAGGTTTTCTAACTGCTTTAGAAAAACCATTTGAATCTATGTTAGTTTCATTTTTTAGATCTCTTGTATTTACAGTATCATATTTATTTATTCTTCCTATTTTTTGGAAATTCTGGGCTTTGGTTATCTATGCCAATAGGAGAACTATCTTGTATATTTATAAGTATCCCTCTTATGTATTACTCATTCAATAAATCTAAAAAAAAATACTCTATTGAATAAACTACAATCTAAAAATTTTATCAAATATATAAAAAGCTCAAGAATATTTTATGATAAAGAAATAAAAATATTCTTGAACTATTTTTTCAGATTATAGTAATCTGTTTTTTACCTCTCTAAATACTCTTTAACTTCTAATAAACTGTCAAACTTTCTATAAGCCAATTTATTTTCTTCTTCAGTAAACTTTATAGTATCTTCTACCACAAAACATTTTATTTTAGCATTATTAGCTGCAGTAGCTCCCAATACTGAATCTTCTATAACTACAGCTTCTCCAGTTAAAACTCCCGTCTTTTCACAAGCCTTCAAAAAAATATCTGGAGCTGGTTTTCCATTTACCACTTCATCACCAAAAACCAATGTATCAAAGTATTCATATACTTTTGTCTCTTTTAACTGTCTCTCTGCACTTTCTTTCCTAGTAGAAGTTGCCACTACGCATTTCAAATCTCTCTCTTTTATATATTTTAATAGCTCTACTACCCCTCTTTTTAATTTGATTCCACCCTCAGATTTTATTATTTCTAATTGAATCTCTTTTTTCTCATCTAAAATTTTTTTAGCCTTCTCTTCTCCTACTAGTTCTGCTAATATTCCTTGAGTTCTTTTAACAGTTCCACCCTTTATATTACGTAATTTTTCCAATGTTATCCCTAATCCATATCTTTTGCTTACTTCAAACCAAGCTATATTAGCTACTCTCTCACTATCTAAAATCACACCATCCATATCAAATATTATAAGTTTTAACTCCATTTATCCTCCTAAGATTCCTTTCTCTATATTATATCATAATTTTTCTCAAAAAATATAAAACCCCTCCTAGAAAAATCTAAGAGGGGAATATTATATTTTTATAATTATTTTTTGATGTTATAGAATACTTCTAAACCATTGTATTGAGCCATTGATCCTAATTCTTGCTCAATTCTTAATAATTGGTTGTATTTAGCCATTCTATCAGTTCTTGAAGTTGATCCAGTTTTGATTTGTCCTGCGTTTGTTGCAACAGCTATATCAGCTATTGTAGCATCTTCAGTTTCTCCAGATCTGTGAGATACAACTGCAGTCATTCCTGCTCTTTTTGCCATTTCGATAGCATCTAGAGTTTCAGTTAATGATCCGATTTGGTTAAGTTTTATTAAGATAGAGTTTCCAGCTTTTAACTCTATTCCTTTTTTAAGTCTTTCAGTGTTAGTTACGAATAAGTCATCTCCAACGATTTGTACTTTATCTCCGATTTTAGCAGTTAATAATTGCCATCCTGCCCAGTCATCTTCTCCTAATCCATCTTCAATAGATTTGATTGGATATTTTTCAACAAGTTTAGCATACCATTCTACCATTTCTTCAGAAGTTCTTACAACTCCTCCTTCTCTTGTGAAGTGATATTCAAATTTTCCTGGTGCTACTTCTTTACAGAACTCACTTGATGCAGCATCGATTGCAAAAGTGACATCTTTTCCTGGCTCATATCCAGCAGCTTTTATAGCTTCAACGATAAGGTCTAAAGCTCCTTCAGTTCCATTTATTTTAGCTGGAGCATATCCTCCTTCGTTTCCTACGTTAGTAGAATCTCCCATTTTCTTTAATAATTTTCCTAAGTGGTGGAATACCTCACATCCCATTTGCATAGCTTCTGCAAAAGTTTTTGCTCCAACTGGTTGAATCATAAACTCTTGTACATCTACTGCAGAGTCAGCATGAGATCCTCCGTTTAAAATGTTCATCATAGGTAGAGGTAATTCTTTAGCATTTACTCCTCCTAAGTATTTGTATAGAGGCATTCCTAATGCTTCTGCTGCTGCTTTAGCAACTGCTAATGATACTCCTAGTATAGCATTAGCTCCTAATCTTCCTTTGTTTGGAGTTCCATCTAATTCTATCATAGTTCTGTCTATTGCAACTTGGTCAATAGCATCCATTCCTAAGATAGCTTCCTTGATTTCAGTATTTACGTTATTAACTGCTGTTAATACACCTTTTCCTAAATATCTTGATTTGTCATTATCTCTTAACTCCACAGCTTCGTAAGCTCCTGTTGAAGCTCCAGATGGAACTGCTGCTCTTCCTTTTGCTCCACACTCTAATACTACATCTACTTCTACTGTAGGATTTCCTCTTGAGTCAAGGATTTCTCTAGCTACTACATCAACTATTCTTGTCATTTAAAAGTCCTCCTATTTTTTTATATTTTAAATTTAAATCATAAGTACATTATACCATACTTTGCTAATTTTGACTATTTTACTTTTATTACTTTTACAGAGTTAGTAGTTCCTCTTTCAAATACTTTTTCTCCACAAGTTGCTACTACAACATCTCCAGATTGTGCTAATCCTAACTCAACAACTACTCTTTCTGCTAGTGCAAAGAATGAATCTAATGTTTCCACATTATTATCATAATAAGAAACAACTCCTCTTGATATCACTAACTGATTAGCTGTTTTTTCATCATTAGTTATAGCTAAAATCATAGCTCCTGGAAAATATCTTCTCATATCCCTTGCCGCTCTTCCTGACTGAGTTGCTACCACTATTACTTTTGCACCTAATTCTTCACTTACATCTGCTGTTCCTCTTGCTACGGCTGAAGTTATAGTTACATCATCTTTATCAATAACTCTTTTTACATTTACTAATGGATCCATTTTAGCTGCAACTTTAGTCATTACTGTAACAGCTTCTACTGGATATTTTCCTTTTGCAGATTCTCCAGATAGCATTACACAATCTGTTCCATCTAATATAGCATTTGCAACATCATTTACTTCTGCTCTTGTAGGTCTAGGATTTTTTATCATAGAATCTAACATTTGAGTAGCTGTAATAACTACCTTTCCTACTTCATTACATCTCTTAATCATCATTTTTTGCGCTAACGGAACATCTTCAACAGGAATTTCTACTCCAAGATCTCCTCTTGCCACCATAATACCATCTGATAAAGCCAAAATTTCTTCAAAGTTATCTAATCCCTCTTGATTTTCTATCTTAGAAATAATTCCAATTCTTTGTCCTCCATTTTCATCAAGAACTTTTCTAACCGCTTTTACATCATCAGCTTTTCTTATAAACGAAGCTGCAACATAATCTATTCCTTTTTCACAACCAAATTTAAGATCACTCACATCTTTTTCAGATAAAGCTGGTAAACTTACTGCTACATTTGGTAGATTAACCCCTTTATTCTCTCCTAACTCTCCACCATTTTGTGCAATACATTTTACCTCATTTCCATTAATTTCAGTAACTGTAAATGCTAATAATCCGTCATCTATTAATATAGTATTTCCTACTTTTAAATCTCTTGCAAATCCTTCATAAGTAACTGCAACTTTTGTATTATTTCCAATAACTGTTTTATCTGTAGTTATTGTAAACTCTTGTCCTGCTACTATAGTAACATCCTTTCCACCTTCAAGTCTAATAGTTCTTATTTCTGGACCTTTTGTATCCAATAATAAAGCTGCTCTTATCCCTGTTTCTTTTTGAGCTTGTCTAAAGTTAATTATTCTGTTTCCATGCTCTTCATAATCCCCGTGAGAAAAGTTTAATCTCATCATATTCATTCCTGCTTTTAAAAGCGTTTTTAAACTTTCTACTGATTCAGTTTTAGGTCCAATTGTACAAACAATCTTCGTCTTTTTCAAATTACTCACCTCAAATTATTTTCATTATTTTCTTTCACTTATATAACTGTAGTACACAATTTCTAATATCCCATACCCAATAATTAACCTTATATAATAAACTTACCTAATACAAATTTTATACTAATATATCTCTTTTAGCAAGAAAATATAAGTACATTTTTTAATCTTTTTATGCCCATTTTTGAGTCACTCATATAGCTTTTATTCTCAATTTAATAGGACTCTTTATATTATATATCAACTTCTAATACTTCAAAATTTTACCCTTACTTTTCATTAGAATTTTTCTATAAAAAAAACTACCCCATCTATCTATAAAGATTTCAGAAGTAGTTTTATTCTACTTTTATTAATTTTTTACTAAAGTTCTTTTCAAAAACTCTCTTGTTCTTTCCTTTTGTGGATTGTTAAATATTTCTTCAGGTGTCCCTTCTTCTTCTATATAACCATTATTCATAAATACAACTCTATCAGATACTTCTCTTGCAAACCCCATCTCATGAGTTACTACTAGCATAGTAAGACCACTTTCTGCTAACTCCTTCATTACCTTCAAAACTTCTCCTACCATCTCTGGATCTAGAGCTGATGTAGGTTCATCAAACAGTATTGCATCTGGCTCCATAGAAAGAGCTCTAGCTATTGCTACTCTTTGTTTTTGTCCTCCTGAAAGTTGTTTAGGTTTTGCATTGACATAGTTACTCATTCCTACTACTTGTAGATATTTCATAGCAACTTTTTCAGCCTCTTCTTTACTTCTTCCTAACACTTTCATTTGACCTACAACACAGTTATTAAGCACATTATGATTATTAAAAAGATTGAACTGTTGAAATACCATTCCTAACTTTGTTCTATACTTACAAATATCATGATTATCATCTAAAATATTTTCTCCATTATAGATAATCTCTCCACCACTTGGTTTCTCTAAAAGATTTATACATCTTAATAAAGTTGATTTTCCTGACCCTGATGAACCAATGATACAAACAACTTCTCCTTTTTTTACTGAAAAATCTATATCTTTAAGAACCTTATGCTCACCAAAGGATTTACTCAAATGTTTTATCTCTATTATATTTTCACTCATTTTTTCCTCCCTCTAGTTTGTTTCCCTTTTTAGTTTCTCTTCTGGTCTTTCAACTTGCATCTGATTTCCAGCCATTATTGCATAATTATCTGGTCCATCTAACTTTACTTCTATATATCTCAAAATTCTTGTAATTGTAAATGTCATTACAAAATATAATATACAAGTTATAAAGAATGTTTCAAAATATCTAAAGTTATTTCCTGCTACAGTTTTTGTTTGAAAAAAAAGTTCAGATACAGATATAACATTTAAAACAGAAGTATCTTTAATATTAATTACAAACTCATTTCCTGTCGCTGGCAAAATATTTCTCACAACTTGTGGTAAAACAACATTTGTCATAGTTTGAAAATGATTCATTCCAATTGCTTGAGCTGCTTCAAACTGCCCTTTATCAACAGAGATGATTCCTCCTCTTACAATTTCAGACATATATGCTCCTGTATTTATAGAAACTATGAATAATGCAGCCACCATTCTATCTATATTTACCTCAAAAGCAAGGGCTGATCCATAATAAATAACCATTGCTTGGACTATCATAGGGGTTCCACGAAAAAACTCTATATACGCAGAAAGTAAACAATTAATTATTTTTAATACTCCTTTTTTTATTCCCTTTTCTGGAATCGGTATAGTTTTTATTACTCCAACTACAAGGCCGACAATTGTTCCTAAAATTGTTCCTATAACCGATATCCATAAGGTTACTCCTGCTCCCCTTAAAAACATTTGCCAGTTATTTTCTAATATTCTAACTATCCATTCAAAATCCATTTCAATTCTCCTCTTATTTATTGCGCAGCAGGCTGATTTTTAATAGCCTTATCCATTATCTCTAATCTCTCCTCTTGGGATATCGCTCTTAAAATTTCATTAATTTTATCTTTCAATGGACTTCCTTTAGCTACTCCTACTGCTATTGCTGTATCTTCTGGCGAAGTAATAAATCCATCTGTAAACTCAACCATTTTAAAGTTATTATTTGCTGACTGTGCACTTATAGCTTCGGGTCTTTCTGTAACATAACCGTCTATTACGCCACTTTCTAATGCCACTCTCATCGCTGGGAAATTATCCATTGCGGGTTGTTTACTTACATTTGGTATTTGATCTATTACTGTATAGTGAAAAGTATTTAATTGCCCAGTTATTTTCGCTCCTGAAAAATCTGCTAAAGTTTTAGCATTTATATATTTTCCTCCATTTTTTACCAACATAACTAAATTAGATTGATAATAAATATCTGTAAAATCTATTGTTTCCTGTCTTTCAGCTGTTGGAGACATTCCAGCAATTATTGCATCTATTTTACCTGAAACTAATGCTGGTACTAATCCATCCCATTCTGTTTTCACTACAACTAATTCTTTTCCTAAGCCATCAGCTATTCTTTTAGCAATTTCAACATCATAACCTCCAGCATATTCCGAAGATCCAGAAATTTTAACTCCACCATTCACATCTGTTAACTGTGTCCAGTTATATGGTGCATACCCAGCCTCTAAGCCTATTTTAAATGTTCCTGATTCTCCTTCATTTTTTGTCCCTCCACATCCTACTAGTGTAATTGCTGCTATTGTTGCCAATACTAATTTTACTAAACCTCTTTTCATCTTTCGTTTCACTCCTTCTTACATATCTTTTTATGTACTCTTAATTATTCACTCAAAAAAACCTTCCATTTCATGTAAAAAAGCACCAATTAAAAATAAATTGGTGCTATCTTATAAACAAAGTGACAATAGATGTATAATAATTATATTATACAATATTTCCCCTACTCCCACTTGAGATAGCACAACTTGATAAACTGGGGAAATTTATCAAGACAGTCCTATGGCTCTTAACCATAGGCCCAGCAAGTAATACTGAGTATATTACAAGCTTCGGCAAAAGCTCCTTCTCAGTAGTTTCAACGCTTTCTCTAGCTCCACCACGGACTGTTAGCATTTTGCGCCTCTACCTCACAAATGTGAGGCAATTATTAATTGTGTTTTAATAATAATACATTTTTTCATCTTTGTCAATCATTTTTTAATTTCAAGTTATTTAGTTCTTAAACTTACTTTTCCATCTCAATTACAAATTTTTTGGTTATCTGTTGTGGTCTAGTAATAGCACCACCAACAACTACAGCAAAAGCTCCTAAATCTAAAGCTTTTTTTGCTTTAGTAGGAGTATCTAAATTGCCTTCTCCTATTACAGGAATAGATACAGATTTTATAACCTTTTCTAATTCAACTATAGGATCATTTCCTTTTGTGTACTCAGTATATCCTACCAAAGTTGTTCCTACTATATCAAACCCTATCTTTTCAGCCATTATTGCTTCTTCAACACATGATATATCGGCCATAAATATTTGATTTGGATATTTAAGTCTAGCCTCTTTTATTAAATCTTCTAATTTTCTTCCATCTGGTCTTTCTCTTTTTGTTCCGTCAATTGCTATAATATCAACCCCCTCAAATACTAAAGCATCTATTTCTTTCATCGTTGGAGTTATATAAACTTGATTATCACCATACTGTTGTTTTATTATTCCTATAATTGGTAAATTTACATTTTTCTTTATCTCCTGTATATCTGCAATAGTATTTGCTCTTATCCCAGAAGCTCCCCCTATATATGCAGCATAAGCCATTCTTCCCATTATAAATGAACTATGTAACGGTTCTTCTGGAAGAGCTTGACATGAAACTATAAGTTTCCCTTTTATCTTATTTAATTTATCCATTATTTTCTCTCCTTAAAAATTATATAAATAATAATTAATCAACTAAAACTTTAAATATTACCTTTTTTACTTTAGTAGTTTTTTCTCCACCTTTTATCAAGGCCATATGAGGCTCCCCAGGAAAAAGAATTATAAATTTTTTAGGATTTAAATAAAATAAGTTTTCTAACTCTCCTTCATATAATTCATAATCTCCTACTTCATCATATTCTTTTGTTAATTTTATATCAGTATTAGAAATATATCCTATTTTTTCCTCTCCTTCAATAACAATATGAATATCTATATACTTTTTATGATTTTCTATAAATCCATCTTTTATTTCTTTAGTCATTGGAAAATCTGGTTGATTAAAATAAACACTAT
Organism: Fusobacterium necrogenes; assembly: GCF_900450765.1. Taxonomy (NCBI): domain Bacteria; kingdom Fusobacteriati; phylum Fusobacteriota; class Fusobacteriia; order Fusobacteriales; family Fusobacteriaceae; genus Fusobacterium; species Fusobacterium necrogenes. The sequence continues at coordinate 1,634,786 of NZ_UGGU01000003.1, forward strand.
CTCCATCTATAACATTTTTTCCAACTACTCCATTTTTATATTCTCCAGATAATATGAAAGCTATTGCTTTATCTAAATTTTTTAATATTCCTTTGTATAATCCTAAATCTTTTATTTCTCCATATATCATAATTTAAACCTCCTAATTATTCTTGTTCTCGTGAACATATAATAAAAATACACTCTTTTATAAATTTTGTCAACACCTATTTTATTTTACCAATTTTTTTTAAAAGTAAATATTCTGCCCCTAACATTCCTGCATTATTTCCTAATTCAGCAAATTTTATTTTTAAATTCTTTCTATAATTTTCTCCAACTTTTGTACTTAAACTATTTAATATTCTATCTAATAAATAATTTCCTTGCTTTGTTATCCCACCACCAATAACTATTAATGAAGGATTAAAAATATAAACAATTGTACTAAGTCCATCTGTAAAATAATCTATCCATTTATCTAAAATTTTTTTTATCTCTTTATCTCCAGATTTTTCAAGTTCAAATATCTCTTTCCCATTTAAATTTTTTCCAGTTTTTTCTCTTACCATTTTAACTAATGCAGTAGCAGAAGCATATCTTTCATAGCATCCTTTTTTACCACAAAGACATTGTTCTCCATCCTTTTCTATTTGAATATGTCCAAATTCTCCAGCAACACAAGTATCTCCCCTAAAGATTTCATCATTAAGAACAATTCCTCCCCCAATTCCTGTTCCTATAGTTAAGCAAACAAAATTATTCGTTTCTCTTCCGGCACCTAACCATTTCTCACCAAGTGCTGCACAATTAACATCATTTTCTAAAACAGCTGGTAAAGAATATTTTTTTTCTAGTCTTTCTACTAATTTTGTTCCTATCCATCCAGGAATTATAGGATTTCCTCCTATTATCTTTCCAATACTCCCATCTATTTGTCCAGTTCCTGAAACAGCTATTCCTAAAATATCTTTAGACATATATTTATCTATAACTTTACACATATTTTCAAAAAGATTTTCTATTCCTTTTCCTGCTTCTGTTGGAAACTCTCCACTTTCTAAAAGCTTTCCATTTTCTTCTAATAGCCCATATTTTACAGCTGTTCCACCAACATCAATTCCTATTACCTTCATTACTCCTCCATAATTATTTTTTATAATCTTCTAAATTCTCATAAAATATTACATGAGATTTTGATACATCCCAATTATTTTCTAAACTTTTATCTTTATATAACATTTCAAACATTCTTTTCCCAGCCATATACCCTTCTGATGCTATTTCTTCCATAACTGTCAACGAAATTACTTTCTCTTTTAATAATTTTTTTATCATTTTTCCAATCCCATTTGTTACAATTTTTTTGTTGAATAACAACTCTCTTGGAAGCTTTTCTAAAATATCATGTGCATATCTATTCATATACAATCCTTTTATAGATTCGTCCTTTAATTTTTTTTCTAGATAAAATAAACTATTCTCTATTCCATTACATTTTATAGGTCCTTCTATAATAATCTCATCTTCTTGCATTCTTTTTAAAAATCCTTCTAAATAAAGTTTTGAAGAAACCTTATCATCACCATTATCTATTATTAGTAATTTTTCATTTTTTCTCAATAATTTTGACATTAATCCTGCTGCTATTCTTCCTTGTCTTTTATGATCTGGACCTACATGTGGGATATTTTTATCTAATCTTATTCCTAACGAAATTATTTTTATTTTCTCTAAATAAGGAGTTAATACTTGATATACTTTTTTCTTATCTAATGGTGTAATTATTAATCCATCAATATCCTTTTCATTTAACACCTCTTTTAAGTCATCTATCTGATTATTAGGAGAATTTATATCAGTTGTTTTTATTTTTACTTCATAATTATAAGCTTTATATTCATCAAAAGCTTCCTTTATTCCACGCAAAATTTCCTGAGTATAAAATTCATTTTTAGATTTCACTACTAACACATATACTTTTTTGTGTTTTTTTGTTCCTAATGAACTACCTATATAGTTTTTTTCATAGTTCATTTCCTTGACTAATTCTAAAATTTTTCTTTTAGTTTCTTCTTTTATCAATGAGCTACCATTGATAGCTCTAGCAACCGTTGTTCTACTAATTCCTAATTTTTTAGCAATCTCCTTTTGAGTTATCATAACTATCTATCTCCCAAATCTAAGTTACATGTTCATATTTTAGTATAATATACCTTTTTTTCTTTTATTTGTCAATATTTCCAAAGTTATATTTTTCGATTTTAGAATAATATTTTCTTTTTTTTTACACTGATTATACATAATATTTTTATGTTGTTTAACAACTTAATTATTATTTTAATCTAAAATATATTATTAATATTCTTTTAAAACAAAAAATAAACATTTTTTTAAAAAATTATTGACTTTTTTTAAAAAATATATTAATATTTTCTCAAAGAAATGTTCTCGAGAACATAGTTTAGAATATTTAAGGAGGCTTTTTATGAATTGGCATTGGCTAAACTGGATTGTTATTTTGCTTTATTTTATTGGTATGTTTATGGTTGGAGTTTACTTCTCCAAGAGAGCTAATTCTACTGAAGATTACTTTAAAGCAGGGGGAAGAGTTCCTGCTTGGGTAACTGCTTGTAGTATTTATGCAACTGCGCTATCATCTATATCTTTTATAGCTATCCCTGCTTCTGTTTTCAGTAAAGGATGGTTATTAGGAATGGCACCTTTAGGAATTATTCCTATTGTTTGGGTTGCTGCTGTTGTATTTGTACCTTTCTTTAGAAGAGTTAATGTAACTACAGCTTATGAATATCTTGGAAAAAGATTTGATAACAAATTTAGACTTATTGGAAGTTTAGCTTTTATTCTTTTCCATGTTGTTAGAATGGCTATAGTACTTTATCTTCCAACATTAGCATTACAACAAGCTCTTCCAAGTTTAAATCCTGTAATACTTACTATTGGAGTTGCAATTTTTTGTGTTGCTTATACTTCAATGGGAGGAATTGAGGCAGTCTTATGGTCTGATGCTATTCAAACAATTGTTTTATTACTTGGAGCTTTGTTAATCATTATAGCAGGATTTACAGCTGCTCCAGAAGGAGTCGCTCAAGGATTCAAGTCTCTTTCTGATAATGGTATGCTTTTAAATGGTGATTTCTTTAGCTTAGACCTTGCTAAAATTAGTATTTGGACTATGTTAATAGGTGGATTTGTTAATTCTATCTATTCTTATGTTGGAAGCCAAGATATTGTTCAAAGATACAATACTACAAAAAATGAAGAAGAAGCTAAGAAAAGTTTATTTATGAATATCCCATTACTTTGTACTAGTATATTTATTTTTGTTGGTATGGGATCTGCACTATTTATTTTCTTCAAATTTAAAGCTCAACTTCCAGTTGGAATAAATGGAAATGCCATATTACCATATTTTGTAATTCAATATATACCTACTGGTATTTCTGGACTTGTTCTTGCTGCTATATTTGCTGCTGCACAATCTACAGTATCTTCAAGCTTAAACTCTGTTTCTACTTGTATGACAGCTGATATTTTAGAGCATTTAAGACCAGATATGAATGATAAACAAAAATTATCTTTCGCTAAAGGCTCAAGCTGGGTAGTAGGAATTTTAAGTACAATACTAGCTGTACATTTCCTATATGCTGGACAAGGAGATATGTTCTTATATTTCCAAGCTATTACTGGATTATTAGGAGGTCCTATTGCTGGAGTATTCCTAGTTGGAATGTTCTTTGATAAAGTTAATACAAAAGCTGTTTGGATAGGTTTTATGGTTTCTATATTAATAGCTATATATCTAACTAATCCAATGAACATAGCTTCCAATGTTATTCCTGGTTATGTTAAACCACAAATATTTGAATTTATGATATCTTTCTTAATTATAGCAGGAAGTGTTGTTACATCTGTTTTAGCTTCATTTGTAACTGGAAAACCAAATTCAGAACAAATAGAAGGTCTAACTTATTCTTCTATTAAAAATATGAAAGAAGATAGTAAATTATCTATTTAATCTTAACTTTACTTTGTAAAAAATCTCTCAAAAAAAAGATAAGCCTCAGTACTAATGAGGCTTATCTTTTTATTCACTCTTAATATTTTTACAAATGGTCAATATATATATATCATCTACATATATATCTTCTTTTAAAAGTTCACATAGATTTTTAAGTGTTGCTCCTGTTGTAAATAGGTCGTCTACTATAAGTAAGCTCCCTCTTTTTGTTAGTTTCCTTTCTTTTATTATACTATTTTTAAATAGCTCCATTTTCTTTTCTATAGGAAGTTTTTTTATCTCTTCAGACGATAATTTTCTAAAAAAATCTAATGATATTGGCTTATTTAAACTCTCGCCAAGATGTTTTACTATTTGGAAGAGAGGTTGTATCTCTCTATAATGTGTAGGTGGCGTGGCTACTATTCCATCAATTTTCTCCTCTAATCTCCAATCTTCCTTTATAAATTTAGCTACTGCTTCAGCTATATCAATAGCTCTATTATACTCTTTATGATATTTTAATTCATTTAAAGCTTTCCCTATATCTGTGTATTCTACATCAAATATCGGATATCCAAATATATCTTCACCTTGATAATTACTTTTTCTCATAAAATAATCAAGTGTATATCCTTCTTTCCAATTTCCCTCTATTATCATAGGATGTATCTCCAATTCATTTCTCCTCCTAAATTTAATTATATCTCTATTATAATTATACATTTTTTATGAATAAAAATCAAATAAACTGTTTAGTAATTTTTCAAGATCATTTATTTCCTAATATTTCAATATTTTTTTTATAAAAAATACTTGATATTATTGAATAGTTGATGTATAATCTATTTAATTGTTCTAGGGAGCTGAATTTTATAAATTCTACTATTCGAACGAGAAGTTTTTTATTTTTTGGAGGTTGTAAAATGTTAAAGGGAACTGTAAAATGGTTTAACAAAGAAAAAGGATTTGGATTTGTAACTAGCGAAGATGGTGCTGATTATTTCGTACACTTCACTGGAATAGTAGGAGAAGGATTCAGAACTTTAGAAGAAGGACAAGCTGTTACTTTCGAAGTTACAGAAGGTAAAAAAGGACCTATGGCTGTAGACGTTAAAGTTGCTTAGTTTTTTATAAATATGAATTTTTTGAGAGCGATTATCGTCGCTCTCTTTTATTTATTTTTGTTACTACTCAGCTATTTATGATTTAAAAAGAAAACTAAGAATTGTTCCATATTTCAAGAAGTTGATTAACTATGAGCTTATCTCACTAAAAATGCAAGGGTTAAGTCTTTTGACTTATTGCATTTTTTAGCGTTCGATTTCGCTGAGTTAATCTAACTTCTCTTCATAAATTACACAACTCTTTGAGTTTTCTTAAATTAATTTACTGGCTGAGTAGTTACTCATTTTTTCCTATTTTAGATAAAAATTCAAACTTTTTAATAGTATCTTTTACCTTTCTAATATTTGTAAACTCATCTAATCTTGATAAAAAATTATGATTATTAGCTAAATCCATAAAATCAGCTAAAGCTTCTAGATGTTCCTCTCCATCAATAGATGTAAAAACTAATATTGTTTTTACAGGAAGATTTCCTGGAAAAATAACTTCATTTTCTAAAGTAAGTAATCCCATAACAGTTTTAAAAACATTATTATCATTTTTACTATGAGGAATAGCAATTTTTTTATTAGTAACCATATATGAACCATATTCTTCTATCTTTTTAATCATACTATCTATATATGTTTTATCACATGAACCATCATCTACTAACATCTCACCTATCTCTAATATAGCTTCCTTCCAATTATTAGAATCACTTTGTAAAATAATATTATTCTTTAAAAGCTCAGAAAGTGAAAGAATATTTCTACTAGTGTCATCAATAAGTAAATCCCCTATAAATTCTTTCAACCCTTTTTTTAATGTTACAAAATCTGTAATAAGGGTATTTTTCTCTATTATTTTTATTAAATTGCTGAATTTAATTTTTCTTTGTTGCTCCTGTAATCCAGCTTTTTGTAAATTTATTTTATCTTCATTAGATAAAATAGTATTAACTTGTACTATTGGTTTTGAAAAACTATTATCTAAATGTAATGTAGTAATAATTAAATCAATTTCATCTAAATCATACTCTTCTAACTTATAAATTGGGATTATATCTTTTACAAAAACACTATAAGCATTTTTTAATTGTTGTGCCAAAAGTTTTGATGTTCCATAACCAAAACCACAAACAATTAAAACTTTTTTCTCCAAAGAGAAATTTTTATCAATGGCACTTTTAAAATGAGTCCCTAAAAAAGCTATCTCATCTGGAGTAATCTCCATTCCTATAAAATCTTCCAAAGGAGATAATGATTTTTTTGTAGCTTCAAAAATAGGTTTATAGTTTTTCAAAAAATCAGTTAAAATAGAATTTTCTAGAGAAATACTATTTTTTAACCTATGAATTGTCGGTTTTAAATGATTTATAATTCCATATAACAAATCTTTATCCTTAGTTAAATCAATCTCTATATTTATTGAAAAATTTTCTATTATCTTTTTTGCTAAAACATCAATCTCTATCCAAAAATTATAAAAATTACTTTCATTACAATAATTATGGCAACCTAAATATAAATCAGTTAATTTTAAAATTTCAATATCATTCATAAAAATATTAAAATTTTTCTCTATAATTTTTATATTATTTTTTATTTGAGAATACTCAGCAGTTCTTTTGAAAAAATTCTCATTTTCTATCTTAGTTAAAACCTTACTATTTTTTAATCTCCAAATCATAATACAAATATAGTTTTGAAATGTTAAATAAGGTTCATCAGCAATTAAAATATTTTTTTCTTCCATTAGAATATCTATAAATTTTTTAGAAATCTCCTTGTATTCTAATAAAAAAATCTCATCTAATAATTTTTTTATAAACTCTGAATGTTTAGAAGAAAAATAATTAAAATACTTATTTAAAAATTTTAATTGGGCAGTTCTAATATTTCCCTCTTCTCCAACTAAGATTAATCCCTTTTGAATCTCTGTTTCTAATTTCAAATTGTATTTTTCTAATTTTTCTCTAATCTCTCTTACAATATTTTTTATAGTTGTTCTACTAACATCTAACTCCTCACCTAGGTCTTTTAAATTCAATTTTTCTTGAAATAATGTTTTAAATAATACTATTTCATCTTTTATTTCATCTGTAGAGATATTTTTTTGAAAGAAAGAGATTACATCAGAAAGTACATTTAAATTTGAATAAAAAAGTTCCCCTTTAGACTTTTTTTCTATCTCTATAAAATGACTTTCAGAAAGAAGTTCATTTATTTTCTCTATATCATACCGAATACTTCTTTCATTTATAAAAAGATTTTCTGATAGATATTTATAAGAAGATTTTCCTTCATTTTCTAAAAGTATTTTTAATATATCTAACATTCTATTTGTCATCTGCTTTCTCCTTACAAATTGTTATTATATTAATTATATCATAAAATATTAAAATCAACTAAATTAAAACATATAAAGTCAAAAAAAATCATATTTTTTTGAATTTTTTAGATTCTATTCAAACAAGTAAAATTTTGTTATACTCATACTATAAAATATAAGTGGAGGTAAAAGTAATGAATTTTAGAAATTTAATTGATGAAAATTTAATTATTCTTGATTCAAAGTGTAAAACAAAGATTGAAGCTATTGAAAAATTAGTTGACCTTTTAAATGCAAGTGGTGTTTTAGAAAACAGAGATGAGTTTTTAAAAGTTGTAATGGAGAGAGAAACAAAATCTCCAACAGGATTAGAAGATGGTTTAGCAATACCACATGGAAAATCTACAACAGTTAAAAGTGCTAAAATCTCAGCAATGAGATTAAAAAATAAAATTACTAATTGGGAATCAGTTGATGAAGACAATGAAGTTGAATTAGCTTTCTTAATAGCTATTCCAGATTCAGAAAAAGGTTCTACTCATATAGAGGTTTTATCAAATTTAACTACTCTATTTATGGAAGATGGATTCTTAGATGAATTAAAAAATGCTAAAACTAAAAAAGAGTTTTTAGATGTAATCTTAAAAAATGAAAAAGTTGAAGAGGAAAAAGTAGAAGAAAAAGTTGAGAAAAATAACTTTGTTCAAGAAACAACAGAAAAACAAGACTTTAAACAAACTTTAAATAGAATGAAAGAACACTTACTATTTGGAACATCTCATATGATTCCATTCATAGTTGCAGGAGGAGTTCTTTTATCACTAGCAGTTATGTTATCAGGAAAAGGTGCTGTTCCAGATAGTGGATTCTTAAAAGAGATGGCAGATATGGGAATTGCAGGACTTACTCTTTTCACTGCAATACTTGGAGGATATATAGCTTACTCAATAGCTGATAAACCAGGATTAGCACCAGGTATGATTGGTTCTTGGATAGCAGTACAAAACTATAAAACAGGATTCTTAGGTGCAATTATTGTCGGATTTATAGCTGGATTTATTGTTCAAAACTTAAAGAAAATTAAATTACCAGATAGTATGAAATCTCTAGGTTCAATCTTTATCTATCCATTAATAGGAACTTTCTTAGTTTGTTCTGTTGTTATTTGGATAATTGGAAACCCTATTGCAAGTATGATGGAAGCTATGAATAGTTGGTTAGCTGGAATGGCTGGAAGTGGAAAAGTTCTATTAGGAACTATCCTAGGGGGAATGACTGCATTTGATATGGGTGGACCTATCAACAAAGTTGCTACACTTTTTGCTCAAACTCAAGTTGATACTCAACCTTGGTTAATGGGAGGAGTTGGAATAGCTATTTGTACTCCACCATTAGGAATGGCATTAGCTACATTTATGTCTCCTAAAAAATATACTAAAGAGGAAAAAGAAGCAGGTAAAGCTGCTGCTATAATGGGACTTATCGGTATCAGTGAAGGAGCTATTCCATTTGCTGCTGCTGATCCTGTAAGAGTTCTACCAGCAATAGTTGCAGGAGGAATTGTAGGAAACGTTATTGGATTCTTAATGAACTGTATTAACCACGCTCCTTGGGGAGGTTGGATTGTTCTTCCAGTAGTTGAAGGAAAAATAGGATATATAATCGGTACTGTTGCTGGAGCTCTAGTTACTGCACTAATAGTAAATGCTTTAAAACCAGTAGCAGTTGAAAAAGAGGATTCTGAAGAGGAAGAAATAAACTGTGAAAGTGTACAAGGAGAAGGAGAAGCTGAAGTATTAGCAATAACATCTTGTCCTTCAGGAGTTGCTCATACTTTCTTAGCAGCAAAAGCTTTAGAAAAAACTGCAGCTAAATTAGGTATAAAAATAAAAGTTGAAACTCAAGGAGCTAATGGAATTGTTAATAGAATAACTCCAAAAGATGTAGAAAATGCAAAAGTTATTATATTTGCTCATGATATTGCTATAAAAGAACCTCAAAGATTTAAAAATATAAAAATAGTAGATGTAAAAACTAAAGTTGCAATTCAAGACCCTAAAACTTTAATTCAAAATAGCTTAAAATAATAACTTAAAAATAAAGAGCAAGTATGATAAACCTACTTGCTCTTTATTTTTTATCTATAATCATTTTAACTCTATATTTATCTTAGAATTTTTATAAATTTTCATATCTTTATCAACTATCAATACACCTAAATTATTTTTATCAGAATAATCTAATATTTCATCAATAGGCATAGTGAAAAAAGCTGTAGAATACATATCTGAGAAAAAAGCATTGTCTGATATTACTACTATCATTTTTTTATCTTCTACAGGAAAACCAGTCGTTTTATCAATTATGTGATGATATCTTTTTCCATTTATCTCTATATAAGTTTGATAATCTCCTGAAACTCCCATTCCTTGATTATTTAATTCTACTATCCCTAAAATTTCTCTATTATTTTCAGGATTTTCTACTCCTATTTTCCAAGGTTTACCATCCGGTTTTAAATTTATTGTTTCTATACTTGAAATTGAAGATATAAAAGCACTCTCTACACCCATCTCCCTCATTATCTTTTTAGCTCTTTCAACAGCATATCCCTTTAAAAAAGATCCAGTATCTATCTCCACATTATCTTTAGAAAACAATAGTTTATTTCCTTCTAAAACGAGATTATCAAAACCTATATTTTTTTGAGCTTTCTTTATCTCTTCTTCTGTTGGTAATCTCCTCTCATCTTTACTACCAAAATCCCATAATTCAAGTAATGGTCCTATCGTAACATCATATTTTCCATGTGATAATTCGTAAATTTTTTTTAAATTTTGAAATAGGTATATTCCTTCTTCATCCAATTCTATCTCTTTTCTCTTCCCAGAATTTAAATTATCTATAATACTTCCTCTTATTTTACTATTAAACTTGTTATCTATTCTTTCTATTTCTTTAAAAGCAGCTTCAATAGCTTTATTTGCCAATTTTTCATCCTCATCATACACAGATATACTTATATAAGTTCCAAATAAAAATTTACTATTCTCTATTTTTAGTATATCTTTACTGCATGACAAAATAAAAATTGGCAATATAAAAATTGCCAATATTTTTTTTATCATAGATTTACTCACCAACTTTATCCTCTACTATTTCATATCCTATCTTACCAGCTAATATCTCTCTAAATGCCTTTTTTACATCAGTATCTTTTTTACTACACTTTGTTAAAAGAGAATCTCCTTTACCTATTTGTCTAGCTCTTTGTCCACTTACGATAGTCAATATATATTTATTTGGTATTTTTTCTAATAATTCATCATATATTATCTCTTTTTTCATACTAATATCTCCTATTAATTATATTTTTCCTCTATAATTCTTCTAAGTGCTGCACAAGATTCTTCAACAGTATTATTTATAATTGTTATTTCATATTCTTTTTCATATTCTAATTCTTTTATAGAATTTTTAAGTCTTAATTGAATAGTTTCTTCACTATCAGTCTTCCTGCCTCTTAGTCTATTTTCTAAATCTTCCATGGTCGGAGTTTTGAAGAAAATTAAATGTGCATCTGGATATTTAGCTTTTACTTGAAGCCCTCCTTGAACATCTATTTCTAATATTACATCTTCTCCAGATAAAATTCTACTCTCTACTTCTGATTTTAAAGTTCCATAATAGTTACCATGAACAGTTGCATATTCTAAAAATTCTCCATTTTTTTCTTTAGCTAAAAATTCATCTTTAGTCAAAAAATAATAGTCTCTACCATTCATCTCCCCTTCTCTAGGAGCTCTTGTCGTCGCTGAAGTAGCTAAATTTATCCCAAGCATTTTACGTACCATCCTACAAATAGTAGACTTTCCTGCACCACTAGGCCCCGATACTATATATAGATGTCCTTTTATTCCTCTACTCATCTTTTTCTCCTTTCTCTATCCTAAGTGATATTGTCTCCGGATTTATTGCTGACATTATAACATGGTTTGAATCAGTTATTATAAGAGTCTTTGTCTTTTTCCCTAAAGTAGCATCAATAAGTCTATTTTCAATTTTTGCTTCATCTCTAAGACGTTTGCTAGGAGCAGAATCAGGAGTTATTACTGCTATAATTCTACTTTGTATAACTATATTACCAAATCCTATATTTATTGGTTTCATCTCTTCCTCCTATTCTATATTCATAGATTGTTCTCTTATTTTTTCTAACTCATTTTTACTTTCTACTATAAGTTTTGAAATTTCATAAAGATTTGATTTTACTCCTGTTGTATTTAATTCTCTATATATCTCTTGTAATATAAAGTCAATCTTTTTCCCTACTGGAATCCCTTTAATAGAAATCTCCTTTTTCAATTGTTCTAAATGACTATCTAATCTAGAAAGCTCTTCAGATATATCTGATTTATCTGTAAAAAGTAATATCTCCTTTAATATGTCTTCTTCCTTAAATTCAATACTTGTTTTTACTTTATCTAATCTTTCTAACAATTTATTCTTATAAGTTTCTACAACTATGTCTTTATATTTTTTTATCTCTTCTATGTTAACTTCTAATACTTCTAATCTCTCTAAAAGATAAAACTTTAGTCTTTCACCTTCTTCTTCCCTCGTTTGAATAAAAGGAATCAATAGCTCTTCTATTTTTTTTAATATAAAATTTGTATATTCATTTTCATTAATTTCAAAATCATTTTTCTTTATTACATCTAAATTTCTAACTAAAATATCCATTTTGTTACTAAATTTTTCATTAAAATCCTTTTCCATCTCAAGTAATACGCTCATATATTGCTTACTTTGCTCTTTGTCATAATCAAAAAGTTTCCCCAAATCTCTCAAATCACTAAACTCAATTTTCAAATCTAGTGAACCTCTACTTATTTTTGAAGCTATCTCCGTTCTTATTGCTCCTTCTAAGAAATTAAGACTATATGGAAGTTTTATTCTTAAATTTAAATTTTTGTTGTTCACACTTTTTAGTTCCATATTCAAAGCAAATTTTTCATCTTGATAAGCTAGCTTTGAATAACCTGTCATACTTCTCATTACAACCTCCATAAAGATAAAATATATATAGTAATAGGCGACAATGTCGCCTATTACTATATATAATATTACTCTTGTTCCATTAATTCTTCCTCTTTGACTTTTGCTTTTATCTTTTTATAAGCACTAAATCCAGTTCCAGCTGGTATTTTCTTACCGATAATTACGTTTTCTTTTAATCCTTCTAAGAAGTCAACTTTTCCCTCAATAGCAGCATTAGAAAGAACTTTTGTAGTCTCTTGGAACGAAGCTGCTGATATGAAACTTCCTGTATTAACAGCTGCTTTAGTAATACCTTGAATAATTGGTTCATATTTAATTATAGCTTTTCCTTCAGCTTGAAGTTTTTCGTTTTCTAACTCTACTACTCTCTTTTCTACAACTTCATCCTCTAAGAATAAAGATGCTCCTGAGTCAACTATTCTTACTTTTTTAAACATTTGTTTAACGATAATCTCAATATGTTTATCATTTACAGTAACTCCTTGGTCTCTATACACTTGTTGTACAGATTCTAGGATAAACTGTTCAGCTGCTACAAGTCCTTTAATATTTAGAATATCAAATGGAGAAATAGCTCCTTCTGTTATCTTATCTCCAGCTTTTACAAGCATTCCGTCAGTAACAACTAGACGCTCTCCAACTGGTACTAAATACTCTTTATAATCACTTGAATCAGAAACTGATTTAACTAAGATTACTCTCATACCTTTCTTCTTCTTACCAGTTACTTCTACCTTACCTTCTATTTCAGTAAGCATTGCTTTTCCTTTAGGATTTCTAGCTTCAAATAACTCTTGAACTCTTGGAAGACCCCCAGTAATGTCTTTTGTTCCTGCTCCTTCTTTAATAATTTTAGCAATAATTTGTCCTTTTTTAATCTCTTCCCCTTCTCTTACCATTAAATAAGCTCCGAATGGGATAGTATAGCTTCCTTTTGTGTTTCCTTCAGCATCAAATACTACAACTCTTGGATTGATGTCTCCAGATTCCACAGGTTTAATTGCCATAAATTCTGTAACATCATATTTTTCGTCATAGTTTTCTTTTACATAAAGTTCTCTATACTCAATTCTTCCATCTTGGTCAGCAATAATAGGGATATGGAATGGGTCAAATGTAACTAATGTCTCTCCAATCTCCACATGTTGTCCCTCTTTTACTTTTAAGATAGAACCTGATGGAATTTCATAATCATAGTTTCCTATAATTAACTTAGCTGATTGGCTAACTACTATTTCATCTCCATTTTCCTCATTTATTAGTATTTTTACATCTCTATAAGCTACTTTTCCTGAATTTTCAGCTCTAACTCCTGTTACTACAGCTGCTGCTGTTGCAACTCCTCCAGTATGGAATGTTCTCATTGTAAGCTGAGTTCCTGGTTCCCCGATTGATTGAGCTGCAATAACTCCAACTGCTTCTCCAAGTAATATCTCTTTATGATTAGATAAATCCATTCCATAACATTTTCTACATACTCCTTTTTCAAGAGCACATGTTAATGGAGATCTTATCTTAACTTTTCTTACTCCTAATTCATCTATCTTCTTAATTAATTCTTTTTCAATTAAAGTATTTCTTGGAGCTATTACTTCTCCTTTAAATACTAAATCTTCTGCAAGAACTCTTCCATTTATTCTTTCTTTTAATTCTTCAATTACCTTACCTTCAGAGATTAGCTCTCCTACTTCAATTCCTTGATAAGTTCCACAATCTTCTGCATTAACTATAACTTCGTGTGAAATATCAACAAGTCTCCTTGTCAAATATCCTGAGTCAGCAGTTCTTAAAGCAGTATCAGCCAATCCTTTTCTCGCTCCATGTGATGACATAAAGAATTCTAATACTGTTAGTCCTTCACGGAAGTTAGCTTTAATAGGTACCTCAATGATTCTCCCTTGTGTATCGGCCATGTTCCCTCTCATTGCCGCTAACTGTCTCATCTGAGAAATATTACCTCTGGCTCCTGAATTCGCCATCATATAAACTGGATTAAATTGATCTAGTCCATCCATCATTGCCTTTGTAACAGCATCTGTTGCTTCAGACCATACAGTAATTGTTTTTCTATATCTTTCTTCATTTATAATTTTTCCTGCTTTATAATCAGCTTCGATTTGAGCTACTTGCTCATCTGCTTTTGCTAGGATCTCTTTTTTAGCTTCTGGAATTTCAAGGTCTTCTATACCTACTGATACCCCAGCCATAGCTCCATAATGGTATCCGAAATCCTTAATCTTATTGATTAATTCAGCTGTTTCAGTAAATCCATGCTCATCATATAATTTAGCAATTAACTTCTTAAGTTGAGATTTACCAAAAGTTTGATTGTATTGCTTGTCTACTTCAGGTAATAACTCATTAAACATAAGTCTTCCAGGAGTAGTTTCTACCATTTCACCATTTATTCTAACTTTAATTATAGCATGAGTATCTAATACTCCATTATGATAAGCTGTCAAAGCTTGATCTATATTAGAAAATGCCTTCCCTTCTCCTTTAGATCCTGCTCTTTCCTTAGTCATATAGAAACACCCCATGACCATGTCTTGAGATGGAACTGCTATTGGCTCTCCGTTTGATGGAGATATTATGTTATTTGGTGCTAACATTAATAGCTTTGCTTCCATTATGGCTTCTGGAGATAACATTAAGTGAACTGCCATTTGATCTCCGTCGAAGTCAGCATTGAATGCAGAACATACTAATGGGTGAAGTCTAATTGCTTTTCCTTCTATTAATACTGGTTCAAATGCTTGAATAGATAGTCTGTGTAGAGTTGGAGCTCTGTTAAGTAGTACTGGGTGGTCTTGAATTACATCCTCAATTACATCCCATACTTTATCATCTGCTTCTTCAACTAATTTTTTAGCTGTTTTTATGTTAGAAGCTAACTCTCTTTTTACTAATTCTCTCATAATGAAAGGTTTATATAACTCAAGAGCCATTTTCTTAGGAATTCCACATTGATTCATTTTTAATGATGGTCCTACAACGATAACTGATCTTGCTGAGTAGTCAACTCTTTTCCCAAGTAGGTTTTGTCTAAATCTTCCTTGTTTTCCTTTTAACATATCAGAAAGAGATTTTAACTCTCTATTGTTTTGAGCAACTACTGGTTTTCCTCTTCTTCCATTATCTATTAAAGCATCTACTGCTTCTTGAAGCATTCTTTTTTCGTTTTTAACAACTATTTCAGGTGCTTTTATTTCTAATAGTTTTTTAAGTCTATTATTTCTGTTAATAACTCTTCTATATAAATCATTTAAGTCAGAAGTTGCAAATCTTCCTCCATCTAATTGTACCATTGGTCTTAAATCAGCTGGTATTACTGGAACATTTTTAAGTATCATCCACTCAGGTTTGTTGTTAGAAGCTATAAAATCTCTTACTATTTTTAATCTCTTAACAACTTTCTTTCTCTTTTGAGATGAACTTACATCATCTAACTCTTTTTCTAACTCTATTCTTAATTCTTCAAGATTAATTTTCTCAAGAAGCTTTAAAATAGCTTCAGCTCCCATTAAAGCTTCAAATCTATTTCCATATAATTGCTTATATAGTTTATATTCTTTTTCAGTTAAGATTTTCCCTTCTTTTAAATTACTTTCTCCAGTTTCAGTAACTACATATCTAGCAAAATATAATACTGATTCTAATTCTTTTGGAGATAGTCCTATTATAAGTGACATTTTATTTGGTGTCCCTTTAGAATACCAAATATGAGAAACTGGTGCAGCTAGAGAAATATGTCCCATTCTCTCTCTTCTTACCTTAGATCTAGTTACTTCTACCCCACATTTTTCACAAACTAGACCTTTATATCTCATTCTCTTATACTTTCCACATGCACATTCCCAATCTTTAGTTGGTCCGAATATTTTTTCACAGAAAAGCCCATCACTTTCTGGATTTAAAGTTCTGTAGTTTATTGTTTCAGGTTTTGTAACCTCTCCATGAGACCATTCTTCTATTTTCTCAGGAGATGCTAATCTAATTCTTATTTTCTCAAAACTTCTAATTCCCATTAAATACAAAGCCTCCTTATTGAGATAAAGCTATAAACGATTAGAAATAAGCTGGAGAGTTTCCCTCCTTAACTTATTTTCTAATTTTAAAATATCAATTATTTTTTATTAATCTTTAAAGTCATCTAAAGGAGAGTACTCTGTTAATACCTCTTCTTTATTTAACTCTTCATCTACATTTATTATATTATCTTCACTATCAAATAGTTCTACATCTAGTGCTAATGCTTGGAACTCTTTTAATAGTACTTTAAATGACTCAGGTAAGTCAGCCTCTGGCATCTCTTCACCTTTAATAATAGCTTCATAAGTCTTAGTTCTTCCAGTAACGTCATCTGATTTTACCGTTAACATCTCTTGAAGTATATTAGATGCCCCGTATGCCTCTAGCGCCCAAACTTCCATTTCTCCAAGTCTTTGTCCTCCGAATTGAGCCTTTCCTCCTAGTGGTTGTTGAGTTACTAATGAGTATGGTCCGATTGCTCTTGCATGCATCTTATCTTCAACTAGGTGGTGAAGTTTTAACATATACATTCTTCCTACTGTTACAGGGTTATCAAATTTATCTCCTGTTCTTCCATCGTATAAGTCAACTTTTCCACTTCTAGGGAATCCCAATTTTTCTAAGTAATCCTTAACTTGTTCTTCAGATGCTCCGTCAAATACTGGAGTTGCTATGTGTGTTCCACCATTATAATTCCCCATAGCCATTCCTAAGTGAACCTCTAGTACTTGCCCTATGTTCATACGTGAAGGTACCCCTAGAGGATTAAGTACAACGTCTAAATGTGTTCCATCGGCTAAGAAAGGCATATCTTCTGCTGGTAGTACTCTTGATACAACCCCTTTATTTCCATGACGTCCTGACATTTTATCTCCAACAGTGATTTTTCTTTTTTCTGCAACTAATATTTTTATAGCTTTATTTACACCAGCTTTTAATTCATCGCCATTTTCTCTTGATAATTCAAGAATTTCTACTACTGTTCCTTTTGAACCATGAGGCATTCTTAGAGATGTATCTCTTACATCCCTTGCTTTTTCTCCAAAGATTGCTCTTAAAAGTTTTTCTTCTGCAGGTGGTTCAGTTTCTCCTTTAGGAGCAGTTTTTCCTACTAGGATATCTCCTGGTCCTACTTCAGAACCAATAGTTATAATACCATTAGCATCCAATTTTCTTAATGCTTCTTCAGAAATATTAGGAATCTCTCTTGTGATCTCTTCATCTCCTAATTTTGTATTTCTAGCTTCTATTTCATATTCTTCAATATGAATTGATGTAAATACGTCATCTTTTCTTAACCTGTCAGAAATTAGAATCGCATCCTCGTAATTATATCCTTCCCAAGGCATAAATGCCATAAGTATATTTCTTCCTAATGCTAAATCTCCACCTTTTGTTGCCGGTCCATCAGCTAAAATACTTCCTATCTTCACCTCATCACCTAATGAAACTAGCGGACTTTGATGTAAACACATTGAAGCATTTGATCTTTCATAATTTAACAATCTATACTTATGTTCTTTTCCATTTTCATCCTCTACAACAACCTTACTAGCATCTACATATACAACTTTTCCATCCACTTTAGATAGTACTAAAGCTCCTGAATCTACAGCAACTTTTCTTTCAAGCCCTGTTCCAATATAAGGTGCTTCAGTTCTTAATAATGGTACAGCTTGTCTTTGCATATTTGATCCCATGAGTGCTCTGTTAGCATCGTCATGCTCAAGAAATGGAATTAATCCTGCTGATACAGACACCACTTGTTTAGGGGAAATATCTAAATAATCAACTTTCTCTCCAGTTATATTTACTATTTCATGTCCAAATCTACAAACAACCTCTCCTAAAAGTTCGTTATTTTCTCCAATTTTAGTATCCGCTTGAGCAATGAATAATCCCTCTTCTTCATCTGCTGCTAAATACTCTATTCTATCAAAATCAGCTTTTCCATCTACTACTTTTATATATGGAGTTTCAATAAATCCGTATTTATTAATTTTAGCATAGATAGCTAAAGATCCAATAAGACCGATATTTGGTCCTTCTGGTGTTTCTATAGGACAGATTCTTCCGTAGTGAGAATCATGTACGTCTCTAACTTCGAAACCTGCTCTTTCTCTTGAAAGTCCTCCTGGTCCTAATGCTGATATTCTTCTCTTATGAGTTAGCTCAGACAATGGATTTGATTGATCCATGAACTGAGATAATTGTCCTGAACCAAAAAAATCTAATATTAATGCATTCAATGGTCTAGTATTTAAAAGTGATTGTGGAGTTAATGTTTCTGAATCTTGAATAGTCATTTTTTCTCTTACCATTTTACCCATTTTAGAAAGTCCAGCTTTAATTTGCATTAAAAGTAACTCTCCAACTCCTCTTACCCTTCTATTAGATAAATTATCTATATCATCAGTATGTCCATTTCCATTGTTTAAATTAATTACATACTTCATAGTTGCAATGATATCCTCTTTAGTTAAAAGTATCTCATCATCTGCTACATTTAACTTAAGTCTCTTATTCATCTTATATCTTCCAACTGGCTCAAGATCATATCTTTGAGGATTGAAAAACATTTGTCTAATAAGTGATTTTGCTGAGTCTATTGTAACTAAATCTCCAGGTCTTAATTTTTTGAATACCTCAGTTACAGCATCCTCCTTAGTTAATGTAGTATCATTTAAAACAGTATTAGCTAATAGCTTATCTTCTGGTTTTACTTCCCAATAAACAACTTTTTCTATTTTTGTATCTATTAAGTTCTCTATCAGTGTTTCATCAATAACCGCATCTACTTCAGCTATTATCTCTCCAGTTTCTTCATCATATATATCTTCTTTTATAAAACTTCCTTCAAACTTTGTTCTAAGAACACTTACTAACTCTTCTCTATTTTTATATTTTTGGAATATAGGAGTTAATTCTAATTCCTTAGTTTCTAAAAAGTAATCTTTTATCTCTGTATTATTCTCGAAAAAATCAATAGCCTTTAAGAATACAGTTGCTAATACTTTTTTCTTCCTGTCAATCTTAACACTTAGAAAATCATTCTTATCAGTTTCGAATTCAAGCCAAGTCCCCTTATATGGAATAATCTTTCCAGAAAATAAATCTTTTCCAGTCTGAATATTTATCTCCTTATTAAATGATACTCCTGGTGATCTATGTAACTGTGATACAACAACTCTTTCCGCTCCATTTATTATAAAAGTACCTCTTTCAGTCATTAAAGGTATCTCTCCAAAATACACCAATGATTCTTGAATCTCATTTCCGCTCTTCTTATTTATAAGTCTTAATCTAACTTTTAAAGAAGCAGAATAAGTCTTACCTCTTTTTTTACACTCAAGTTCATCATTTAATGGTGGTTCAGCTTCATGTAATTCATAAGCTACATATTCTAACTTGATATCTCCATTAGAAGATTCAACAGGGAAAATTTCTCTAAAAGCTGATTCTAACCCCTTGTCTTTTCTATTATTTGGAGCTTCTTTAGCTTGTAGAAAATCTTCATAGGAATCCAATTGGAACTCAAGAAAATGAGGCATAATTCCTCTCTCTTTTATCTTTCCAAAATTCAATCTTTCAACGAGTTTCCCCATTAATTCACACCCCTTATCAATTTTAAAATTTAATACCTAATCACTTGAAAATATCAGGCCACTCTATTTCCAAATGATTAATTATCACTTTCCAAAAATAAAAATTAGTATACTCTTAATAATTAGTAAAAAGGCACTCTATCCAAGAGTGCCTATTTTTTTTAACTAAGTTAAGATTTATTGCTTACTCAACAGTTTAAGTTAAAATTATTTAACTTCTACAGTTGCTCCAGCAGCTGTTAACTTCTCTTTTATAGCTTCAGCTTCTTCTTTAGCAACTCCTTCTTTTAATTTTCCACCGTTGTCTACTAATTCTTTAGCTTCTTTTAATCCTAATCCAGTTATTCCTCTTACTTCTTTAATTACAGCTATTTTATTAGCTCCTGCAGAAGTTAAGATTACGTCAAATTCAGTTTTCTCCTCAGCTGCTGCTGCTTCTCCTCCTGCTACTGCTACTGCTACTGGAGCTGCTGCTGTTACACCAAAGTGCTCTTCTAAAGCAGTTACTAATTCTTTTAATTCTAAAACTGTCATAGCTTCTAAATCAGCTATAAATTGCTCTCTATTGAATGCCATTTATGTTTCCTCCTTAATTTTTCGAAAATATTTATCTTAAATTTTTTTATTTTTTATTTTAAATTTGATCAAAATTATTCTGCTGCACTTTCAGCTTCTTTTTTATCAGCGATTGCCACAGTTGCGTAAGCAAGCTTTCTGATTGGTCCAAGCATTGAGTTAAGTAACATAGAAAGTAATTGATCTCTTGAAGGTAATTTAGCTAGAGCTTCTACCTCAGTTGCCTCAACTCTTTTTCCTGTTAATAATCCACCTTTAATTTTGAATACATCTTTTTTTGCTTTAGCCTTATCTTTTGCCAAATCAAAAACTAATTTTGCAGGAGCTACTGGATCTGCATATCCGAAAGCAAATGCTGTAGTCCCTTCTAATAAATCATCAAAAGAATCTTCTACTCCAGCTTCTTTTAATGCTATTTTGAATAATCTGTTTTTTGCAACTAGATATTCAGCACCTGCTTCTCTAACTTTTTTTCTTAATTCAGTTTCCTCGTTAACTGTGATTCCTTGATAGTCAACTAATACTACTGATTGAGCTTTTCTTATTTTTTCTGCTAGTTCAGCTACTTGTTCGATTTTTGCCTGAGTTGCCATTCTTTGATTCACCTCCTCTTTTTTCTAAAAATTACCTCCGTGCCAAAGGTTAGGAACGGAGGTCGTAATCAAACTATGAGGCTAGCGAAACCTTATTCCAACCTCGGTAGGATAATTTAAGGTTCACAACCACCTACGGTCTTTGGTTTGGATCTATATTAAATTATTTATCCAACGTATTTAGCTACTAATGCAGGGTCCATTTTAATTCCAGGTCCCATAGTTAGTGATACAGCAACAGTTCTTAAGTATTGTCCTTTAGAAGATGCTGGTTTTAATCTTGTTATTTGATCCATGAAAGCTTTGAAGTTTTCTTCAATTTTTTCAGGTGCGAAATCTGCTTTACCAATTGGTACATGAATTGACCCTAATTTGTCAACTCTGAATGCTAATTTACCTTTTTTAAATTCAGTTACTGCTTCTGCAATGTTTGGAGTAACAGTTCCTGATTTAGGGTTAGGCATTAGTCCTTTAGTTCCTAGGATTTTTCCTAATCTTCCTAATTTAGGCATCATATCAGGAGTAGCGATTACTAAATCGAAATCTAACCATCCTTGTTGAATTTGATTTATATATTCTTCAGCTCCTGCATAATCTGCACCAGCTGCTAAAGCCTTTTCTATATTAGCTCCTGAAGTTATAGCTAATACTTTTACAGTTTTTCCAGTTCCATGAGGTAACACAACTGTACCCCTTACTTGTTGATCTGCATGTCTTGGATCTACACCAAGTCTTAATGCTACTTCTACAGTTTCTATAAATTTAGCTGTTCTAGTTCTTAGTACTAGATCTAAAGCTTCTTTAACTTCATAAAGCTTTCCAGTTTCTACTAACTTAGCTATTTCTAAGTATTTTTTTCCTCTATGTTTTGCCATGTTTTAATTTCCTCCCTTTGTGGTGATGCGGATGTCTCCTACCACTTAATATAGAGTGACTGAATTAGCCAACTCCCAAACAAATTAATTAGTCTACTATTTTTATTCCCATTGATCTCGCTGATCCAGCTATTATTTTCATAGCTGCTTCTACTGATCCTGCATTTAAGTCAGGCATTTTAGTTTCAGCAATCTCTCTTAATTTAGCTGTTGTAATTTGTCCAGCAACTTCTTTTTTAGAGTTTTTAGCTGCTGATTGGATTCCTGCTGCTTTCTTCAATAAGTCTGATGCAGGTGGAGTTTTTAATATAAATGTGAAACTTCTATCGTTATAAACAGATATCTCTACTGGAATTATCCATCCTGATTTATCTTGAGTTTTTGCATTAAAAGCTTTACAGAATTCCATAATATTTACTCCGTGAGCTCCCAATGCTGGTCCAACTGGTGGAGCCGGATTAGCTTTACCTGCTGGTAATTGTAGTTTTATTAATTTAATTACTTCTTTTGCCATTTCTTAAAATTACACCTCCAAAAAATGTGTGGTAATGACGGTGTCATCTCCCACTAACAAGGCTCTTAATTAGCCTTTTGAACACTATCAAAATCTACTTCTACTGGAGTCATTCTTCCAAACATTTCGATCATAACTTTAACTTTTTTATGTTCCATATCTATTTCAGCAACTTTACCTTCTTGATCAGCAAAACCACCTTTAAGCACTTTTACATAATCTCCAACAGTAAAATTTATTTTTATTATCTCTTTTAGCTCTTTTTCTTCCTCTGAAAGCTCTAAACCTATAACATTAAAAACATTTTTTACTTCATCATCTTCCATTGGGATAGGATCAGATCCAACCCCTACAAATCCTGTTACTCCATTAGTATTTCTAACTACATACCAAGCCTCTGAATCAACTCTAAAGTTTATCCCTTCATTACTTTCTTCTCTAGTAACTACCATCTCTAACATAACATAACCTGGAAATATTTTTCTTGCAACAGTTTTTTTCTTTCCTCTTACTTCTTCAATATTTTCTTCTTCAGGAACAAGAATTTTTGTTACAATGTCACCCATTCCTAAAGTCTCTATTTTCTGTTCAAGGTCAGTTTTTACTTTTTTTTCATACCCCGAATAAGTATGAATCATAAACCATTTTTTCACTAAGGTTTTTTCCATTTCTTTATCCTCCAAAGAGAGATACCAAAATTTTTAATAGTCTAGAAGCAATTAAATCAAAAACTCCCAAATATATGCTAAGTATTAAGCTCATTGCTATTACCCAAAGAGTTGAATTTTTAACTTCCTCTTTGTTAGGCCATTGAACTTTGGAATACTCCATTTTTATTCCTTGAAAAAGATTCATACAATCACCTTTCAATTCAATATTATAAAAAAATGGCAGGTCAAGAGGGACTCGAACCCCCAACCCTCGGTTTTGGAGACCGATGCTCTACCAATTGAGCCATTGACCTGCATGTTTTAAACTAATTATTTCTTAGTTTCTTTATGTAAAGTAACTTTTTTGTCCCACTTACAGTATTTATTAATTTCTAATCTTTCTGTAGTATTCTTTTTATTTTTTGAAGTACTATAATTTCTTCTTTTACATTCTGTACATTCTAATTGAATATTTACTCTCAATTTCACACCTCCACTCATAACGGTATCATTTAGATCCTCCCATACAGAATTTGTATGGTATTAAAGAGTTTATATCTTGCTTTCTAAGACTCAGATATATTACCATATATTTTAAATTTTGTCAAATATTTTTTTTCTTTTTTATTATTCCTAAGTATATTATATTTTAGTATTTCATGAAGTAAAAAAGCTTGGCAAGTTCCTATCCTCCCAGGAGGCTTCCCTCCAAGTACTTTCAGCGTTTACGGGCTTAACTTCCAGGTTCGGAATGTATCTGGGTGTACCCCCGTAGCTCTTCTCACCAAGCTAATGTCTATTTACATAGGCATTTGAAACTATATAGTAATATCAGGTAACGCTGATTCCTTTCAGTCATCTGCGTCTAAATAATCATAGTCGTAACTTTGTTACTTCTTGATTATTTGAAGGTTAAAACTTCGACTTATTAGTATTGGTCAGCTAAAGGCCTCGCAACCCTTACACCCCCAACCTATCTACCTCCTAGGCTCGAAGGAGTCTTAAAGAATACTTATCTTGAAGTCAGTTTCCCGCTTAGATGCTTTCAGCGGTTATCTGTTCCAAACGTGACTACCCAGCTGTGCCACTGGCGTGACAACTGGTACATCAGAGGTTTGTCCATCCCGGTCCTCTCGTACTAAGGACAGATCTTCTCAATATTCTAACGCCTACAGTGGATAGGGACCGAACTGTCTCACGACGTTCTGAACCCAGCTCACGTACCGCTTTAATGGGCGAACAGCCCAACCCTTGGGACCTTCTCCAGCCCCAGGATGCGATGAGCCGACATCGAGGTGCCAAACCCTACCGTCGATATGGACTCTCGGGTAGGATCAGCCTGTTATCCCCAGGGTAGCTTTTATCCGTTGAGCGACGATCCTTCCATTCGGAATCGCCGGATCACTATGTCCTGCTTTCGCACCTGCTCGACCCGTCAGTCTCGCAGTCAAGCTCTCTTATGCCATTGCACTCTGCGGTTGATTTCCATCCAACCTGAGAGAACCTTTGAACGCCTCCGTTACTCTTTCGGAGGCGACCGCCCCAGTCAAACTGCCCACCTAGCACTGTCTCCGTGGCTTCAAACCACAGATTAGAATTTCAACATTGAATGGTTGGTATTCCACCGACAACTCCAATGCAGCTAGCGCCACATCTTCATAGTTTCCCAACTATCCTATACATGCAATGCCAAAACCCAATACCAAGCTACAGTAAAGCTCCATGGGGTCTTTCCGTCCTACTGTAGGTAACCGGTATCTTCACCGGTAATACAATTTCACCAGGCCTCCCGTCAAGACAGCGCTCAAATCATTACACCATTCGTGCAGGTCGGAACTTACCCGACAAGGAATTTCGCTACCTTAGGACCGTTATAGTTACGGCCGCCGTTCACCGGGGCTTCAATTCGGAGCTCTCACTCCTCCTCTTAACCTTCCGGCACTGGGCAGGTGTCAGCCCATATACATCGCCTTACAGCTTAGCATAGACCTGTGTTTTTGTTAAACAGTTGCTTGAGCCTCTTCACTGCGACCCCCAAGCGCTTTGCATTGCGTGTATACTCACGCCCAGGGGCACCCCTTCTCCCTAAGTTACGGGGCTATTTTGCAGAGTTCCTTAACGAGAGTTAGCCTGTCCGCCTTAGATTTCTCATCCTGACCACCTGTGTCGGTTTCGGGTACGGGCAGTCATACCTTAACGTTAGAAGCTTTTCTTGGCAGCGTGGGATCTGTACATTCATCTTACGACTATATATCACACCTCAAATCTAACTTGACGGATTTACCTATCAAGTCATTCTACATGCTTTTACGGAAACTACCGTTCTTCCGCGCACATACCCTTCTGCGTCCCTCCATCACAAAATATGACTGGCACAGAAATATTAATCTGTTTTCCATTCGCCTACGCACTATAGCCTCGGCTTAGGTCCCGGCTTACTCAGGGAAGACAAGCTTTACCCTGAAAACCTTGGTCTTCCGGCGGGGAGGATTCTCGCCTCCCTTCTCGCTACTTATTCCTGCATTCTCACTTCTGATACCTCCAGAGTTGCTTACGCTTCTCCTTCAACGGCCTACAGAACGCTCTCCTACCAATTGCTTGCGCAATTCCACAGCTTCGGTTCATAACTTAGCCCCGTTACATTGTCGGCGCAGAGACTCTCGACCAGTGAGCTATTACGCACTCTTTAAAGGTATGGCTGCTTCTAAGCCAACCTCCTGGTTGTTTATGAATCTCCACCTCCTTTCCCACTTAGTTATGATTAGGGACCTTAGCTGGTGGTCTGGGTTGTTTCCCTTTTGACGATGGAAGTTAATTCCCATAGTCTCACTCCTGAGCTCTTGAATTATGGTATTCGGAGTTTGATTGGATTCAGTAAGCAATGCGCCCCCTAGTCCATTCAGTGCTCTACCCCCATAATTAAACACTCAAGGCTGCACCTAAATGCATTTCGGAGAGAACGAGCTATCTCCTAGTTCGATTGGCTTTTCACCCCTAAACCTACCTCATCTCCCAACTTTTCAACGGCGGTGAGTTCGGGCCTCCACTGTGTCTTACCACAGCTTCACCCTGGACAGGCTTAGATCACCAGGTTTCGCGTCTACGCCCAGCGACTAAAATCGCCCTGTTCAGACTCGGTTTCCCTTCGGCTCCGTTAAACTTAACCTTGCCACTGAACGTAACTCGCAGGATCATTCTCCAAAAGGCACGCCATCACCCCGAAGGGCTCTGACCGCTTGTAAGCACATAGTTTCAGGTTCTATTTCACTCCCCTCCCGGGGTTCTTTTCACCTTTCCCTCACGGTACTATACGCTATCGGTTAGTAAGAGTATTTAGCCTTACGAGATATGGTCCTCGCAGATTCACACAGAATTCCTCGTGTTCCATGTTACTTGGGAGAGAACGGACAAGTTAATGAGTTTACCTGTACAGGATTATCACCTTCTACGATCTAGCTTTCCAACTAGTTCCAGTTCAGTCATTAACATTGTTGAGTACGTTGCAGTTCCTCATAGTTCTTCCCACAACCCCGCATAAACAACGGCTGCATCCTTGACATTTATGCGGTTTGGGCTCATCCCCGTTCGCTCGCCGCTACTTAGGGAATCGTTTTTACTTTCTTTTCCTCGCGTTACTTAGATGTTTCAGTTCACGCGGTACCCTCTTTCGTGCTAAGTCTTCAACTTAGCGGATTGCTCCATTCGGAAATCTCAGGATCAAACGTTCGATTGCAACTACCCTGAGCTTATCGCAGCTTACCACGTCCTTCATCGGCTCTTACTACCTAGGCATTCCCTATGTGCCCTTAATTATTTTAACCTTTAGTTTTTAAATATTGATTGACAGCTAACTCTATTAAAATTAGAGTTAAATTGTATTATCTGATTTACTATATAGTTTCCAATGTCCATTAATAATAATGTTGCGTCCCATTCTCCGAATGCGACATCTTTATAATCATAGTCGTAACTCCGTCACTCCTTGATTATAAGAACATTATCAATAGAATAGAGAAAGTATTGCTCCTTAGAAAGGAGGTGATCCATCCGCACGTTCCCGTACGGATACCTTGTTACGACTTCACCCCAATCGCTAATCACACCCTCGGAGCATCCCTCCTTACGGTTAGGCCTGCTACTTCAGGTGCAACCAACTCTCGTGGTGTGACGGGCGGTGTGTACAAGACCCGAGAACGTATTCACCGCAACATAGCTGATTTGCGATTACTAGCGATTCCAACTTCATGTACTCGAGTTGCAGAGTACAATCCGAACTGAGAATAGTTTTCTGAGATTAGCTCCCCCTCGCGGGTTTGCGACTCTCTGTACTACCCATTGTAGCACGTGTGTAGCCCAGCGTATAAGGGGCATGATGACTTGACGTCATCCCCACCTTCCTCCTGCTCATCGCAGGCAGTATCGCATGAGTGCCCAACTTAATGATGGCAACATACGAAAGGGGTTGCGCTCGTTGCGGGACTTAACCCAACATCTCACGACACGAGCTGACGACAGCCATGCACCACCTGTCACTAGGTTCCCCCGAAGGGGCACGAAGGCATCTCTGCCAACTTCCTAGGATGTCAAACGCTGGTAAGGTTCCTCGCGTTGCGTCGAATTAAACCACATGCTCCACCGCTTGTGCGGGTCCCCGTCAATTCCTTTGAGTTTCATACTTGCGTACGTACTCCCCAGGCGGATTACTTATCGCGTTAGCTTGGGCGCTGAGGTTCGACCCCCAACACCTAGTAATCATCGTTTACGGCGTGGACTACCAGGGTATCTAATCCTGTTTGCTACCCACGCTTTCGCGCTTTAGCGTCAGTATCTGTCCAGTGGGCTGGCTTCCCCATCGGCATTCCTACAAATATCTACGAATTTCACCTCTACACTTGTAGTTCCGCCCACCTCTCCAGTACTCTAGTTTGACAGTTTCCAACGCAATACGGAGTTGAGCCCCGCATTTTCACATCAGACTTACCAAACCGCCTAGACGCGCTTTACGCCCAATAAATCCGGATAACGCTTGCGACATACGTATTACCGCGGCTGCTGGCACGTATTTAGCCGTCGCTTCTTCTGTTGGTACCGTCACTTACTTCGTCCCAACTGAAAGCACTTTACATTCCGAAAAACTTCATCGTGCACACAGAATTGCTGGATCAGACTTATGGTCCATTGTCCAATATTCCCCACTGCTGCCTCCCGTAGGAGTAAGGGCCGTGTCTCAGTCCCCTTGTGGCCGTTCACCCTCTCAGGCCGGCTACCTATCATGGCCTTGGTGAGCCGTTACCTCACCAACTAGCTAATAGGACGCAAAGCTCTCCTGCAGCGCATATAGCTTTCATATGAATTCCATGCGAAACTCACATAATATCCGGTATTAGCATTCGTTTCCAAATGTTGTCCCAGACTGCAGGGCAAGTTCTTTACGCGTTACTCACCCGTCCGCCACCATCACCCGAAGGATCAAGTAGACTTGCATGTGTTAAGCATTCTGTCAGCGTTCATCCTGAGCCAGGATCAAACTCTTCGTTCAATCTATTAAACTCAGTAAAATATACTGATTATTTACACCAATTTATTGTTGTGTTTGCATTACTTATCTTTCTCTATTCTGTTGCTAATGTCCTTAAAATTATCTATGTAGCTCTCACGATTTCTCGCGGACAAGATATATACTACCATATATTTAGAAATACGTCAATAGTTTTTTGAATTTTTTTTTATTTTTTTGAAATTTAGAGGCATTAAATAAGCCGGGTTTTGTATATGTTAATTATTTATCTAGAATTATAATCTCTTATAATCTCAAGCAACTTACCCTGAAAGCTGGACGAGCAACCCTTAACCTTTCCTACTTAGTCTTGCTCCAGAGGGGGTTTACCTAGCTTTTTTAGTTTCCTAAAAAACTGGTGGTCTCTTACACCACCTTTTCACCCTTACCATGATGGCGGTTTCTTTTCTGTGGCACTTTCCTTAAAGTTTCCTTTAGCAGCCGTTAGCTGCCCTCTTGCTCTATGGAGCCCGGACTTTCCTCTCCTTAATTTTTAAGCAGCAATTAACTTTAATACCTCTATTCTACTATTTTTTCTTACTTACTATCTCAATTTCTTCTTTGAAACTCTTTTTATATTTTACCATAAGTATCCTTATAATCAAAATAAAAATTAAAAAAAATAAAGCTCCCATTCCTATTAAAAATTTATTTTTCTTTTCCTCTGTAATTTCTTCTTCTATAACTATAGGATCTTCTATCTTAATTTTATCAATTATTCCATCTAATCCATCTAATACCCCCATAGTATAATCAACTATTTTCCTCTCAGCTAAATATCTTTCATTTATATTTAATACTTCATCTATACTCCCTTGTATATCATCTAACTCCATATCCTTAGTAACCTTTAACTCAACTTTAAATTTTTCTTCAGATGATTTGATTAGATTTAAAATTAATACCCTCTCAGCTTGTTCTACTACGAATCCTTCTTCTCCTGAAAAACTATTAACATAAATATTAATATCTCTTTTCTTTCCAATATCTTCTATTTTTTTCTCTAACTCAACTTTTTGAACTTCATCAAATAAATTTAAATTATCATTCACTCTTCCAAATAACAATAAATTTATTAAAAAAATTCCAACTATAAATATTTTTTTTCTCATCTTCATACACTCCAAATTAATAATTTTTAAAAACTGGCCCATCATTATATATAGTACTTTTTATCTCTAAACGTTCAAAATGCTCCTTCAATAAATCTGCAAAACATTTTTCTCCTTCAAAATGACCTATATCGATCAAGTTCAAACCCGCTTCTTTAGCATCTAAAGCTTCATGATATCCTACATCCCCAGTTATAAATAGATCCACTCCCATTTTCTTTGCTTTTTTCCAATAACTCATACCCGATCCATTAACAAGAGCTATCTTTTTTACTACTCTTTTCTCATCACCTATAAATCTTACACTCTCTATTTCCAAATTTTTCTTTAAAATTTGAATATATTCTTCTATTGTAGAATTTTTTATTAACTTATAAACTCTTCCTATTCCAGAGCTTTCAATATTCATATTTTCATCTACTATTTTAGCTTCATCTATTCCTAACTTTTTCAATATATAATCATTCAAACCATTCAAAGCAGAATCTAAATTAGTATGTAAGGTATATAAATTAATTTTATTCTCTATTAACTTTATAATTTTTCTTCCTAAAACTGTCGAATAATCAATACTTTTTATGGCTCTAAATATCATAGGATGATGTGTTACTATCATATCTACTCCATTTTCTATAGCTTTATCTATAGCCTTTTCAGTAGCATCCAATGAAATTTGAATTTTTTGTACTTCTCTTTTTTCATCACCGATTAATAACCCTACATTATCCCACTCTTCTGCCAAATCTTTAGGAAACACTCTTTCTAATTCTTTTATTATATCTTTTGTTATCACAAAATCACCTTCCCTTCAACTGTTGAAAGTATAAATAGAGCCTGCTCAAATATTAGCTCTCCCTCTCCCTTAGCTATTCCTAATTTCTCTTCTATTTCGAATATAGATAATCTTTTTTCTTTTCCAAATCCAAAATAACAATTCAAAACCTCTATCTGCCTTGAACTTAATCTATTTTTCAACTTAAAAAAATCTATTTGTCTCTCCATCAACTTTTCTCGTTTATCTATTGATTCAAGTGTTGGAAGCAAATCCTCCTCCTTTAGATATACTTCTGAACTATCTTCTAACTCCTCTTCATAAGGATTTTCTTTTCCAAAATTTTCTCTTTTATCTTTAAAAAAATTTTTAAATTCATTTTTTGTAGCTACAACCTTATTATTAATAAATAGTACTATCTCTCTTATTATCCAATATTTTTTATAATTTTCAAAATCTCCATAAATCTCACTATTATATATATCTATTCCTTTTATAAGCCCAACTGTTCCCTCTTGGACAACATCTAAGTAACTTATTCCTTCTCTTAGATAGTTAAAAGCAATAGAAGCTATCACAGGTAGATTTTGTAATATAAATTCTTCTCCTTCTAAATTCTCACTAAGATCTATATTTGAAATTTCTTCTAAGTAGTCTATCACATTCTCTTCTCCTAGAGATTCTAAATCTCCATCATCTAATTCTTTTAACCCTAATTTTGTATAATCTAGTATTAGCTCTTTCTTCTCTTTTAAAAAATCTAAAAATTTATCATCTTGATGGTATTGCCTTATTACACCTTTTTCAAAATCCATAACATCTATTTTTCCCATAACTTTCTCCTTTTTAACCCAAAAAGAGGCTGGCACTTTCCATCTCTCCAGCCTCTTTTTTACAAATTATACTTTGAAATCTTCTAATCTTTTTCTTCTACTTGGATGTCTCAACTTTCTAAGTGCTTTTACTTCTATCTGCCTTATTCTTTCTCTCGTTACCTTAAAAATCTTTCCAACTTCTTCTAATGTCTTAGGTGATCCATCATCTAATCCATATCTATACCTTAAAACTTTCTCTTCTCTACTACTTAAACTATTTAAAACCTCATCTAATTGTTCTCTCAATAAAGATCTATTTGTCAATTCATAAGGATTTAACATTTTATTATCTTCCACGAAATCCCCAAGTTCACTATCCTCTTCACTTCCTACTGGAGTTTCTAATGAAATTGGATCTTGATTCATTTCCTGTATCGCCTTTATTTTTTCAAGCTCCATTCCAAGTCTTTCTGCTAACACTTCAGGAGTAGCATCTTTTCCTGTCTCTTGAAGATAAATTCTAGCCTCTTTTTTGATTTTATTGATAGTCTCTATCATATGAACAGGTATTCTAATAGTTCTTCCTTGATCAGCAATAGCTCTTGTAATGGCCTGTCTTATCCACCAAGTAGCATATGTTGAAAACTTGTATCCCTTAGTATACTCAAATTTTTCTACTGCTTTCATAAGCCCTATATTTCCTTCTTGTATTAAATCAAGGAGCTTCAAACCTCTATTTGTATGCTTTTTAGCTATACTAACAACAAGTCTTAAGTTTGCCTCTATCAACTGTTGACTTGCCCATTCATCTCCTTCTAATGCTCTCTTTGCATATTCTAATTCCTCATCATGGCTTAATAAGGGGATCTGACCTATCTCTCTCAGATACATTTTAATAGGTTCATCTACTTTCATGTCTCCAGAAAGAGTAAATAAATCATCACTTATGTACTCATCGTCAGACATATTTTCTAAATCATCTGAATTGAAATGATCAAAGTCATCATCAAAGTCATCTAATTTTCTATCTAAAACATCATCAAAGTCATCATCATCTAAAAAGTCATCTTTTTCAAAAATATCAATATCTATTTCATCATCCTTAAAATCTTCATACTTTTCTTCATCTAGTAACTCTTCTTCCATCTCTTCTTTTTCTTTTTTCTTAGTTGTTTTCTTAACTATTTCTCTAACTTTTTTTTCCTTTGAATCTTTTACTATTTTTTTGTCTTTCTCTATATCATCTTGTTTTATAATTTCTATACCTTGATCTATCATTCCAGTTATTAATTGTTCTATCTTATCTATTGGAAGATCGTCTTTAAGACCATCATTGATCTCTTCATAGGTAATACATTTATTTTCCATCGCTTTTCTAACCAGCGCTAGGACTTTTTCATTTTTTATAAACTCTCTCATTATTTGAGCCTCCTCTAAATACGCTATAGATTAACTAATAGTTTTTTATAACTCTCATAAATTTCTTCCATTTCTTCAAATTTTCCTGCTCTACTCAGTTGAATTTCCAATTTTTTTATCTGTTTAGTTAATAATATTCCATTTAAACCTTGTGTCTTCACTTCTCTATAACTACTTTCTATCTCTTGCTTAAACCAAGACAAAAATGTGTCTTTTAATATTTCAGATACCTTCTTTTCATTTGTTCCATCTTCAATTAAAGAACATATTATCAATTGCCATTGTTCTAGCTCTTCAGAATTTAATTCTACATACTTAGCTATATCTGCTATGTTTTCTTCTTTTTCTTCCATCTCTAAGTAATTAAATATCTTTTTAGTCAATGATCCCTTTATTTTCTTACCTCTAAAATAATTGAAGTACTCTCTATTCAAAACAGATAGAAAAACTGTATCTTTTTCTACCCTGTTAATTACCTCAAATTTTGTTCCTGTACTTATATTTACTAAATTATTTTCAAATTTCCTTGATTTTTTTTTATTTTTATCAACCAAAATCTCTTTTAATACATTCTTTTCAATATCTAACTCTTTCGAAAGTTTGTCTAAATAGAGTGTTTTCTCTAATTCAGTATCTACACATTGAAAAAAATCTTTGAATCTATTTACAAAATTTTGTTTAGATATCACACTAGTTAAATCATAATCTTTTAAATAATAGTTATACAAAAAATCAAATATTTCAACAGAATTTTTTACGCATTTTAAAAAACTTTCTTTCCCATATTGTTTCAAGTATTCATCTGGATCTTTTGCACCTTCTAACTGTAGTATTCTAATATTAAATCCCAGATTTTTTAATATTAAACCAGCTCTCTCTGTAGCTGCTTGTCCAGCTGTATCGGAATCAAAAGATAAAATTACATTTGAAGTATATTTTTTTAGAATACTCCCTTGTTCTTCAGTTAAAGCTGTTCCTAACGGAGCTAAAGCTACATCAAAACCATAGATATAAGCCGAAAGTACATCCATATATCCTTCCATTAACATAGCATAGTTTTTCTTTCGAATTATGCTACTTCTTTCTAGTCCATATAAATTTTTCCCTTTTTTGAAAATAGGAGTATCCGGAGAGTTAATGTATTTAGGTGTCTCTTTATCCTTTTCTAAAGTTCTTCCTCCAAAAGCAATTACTTCACCTTTTATAGAATAAATAGGAAACATTATTCTATTTCTAAATGTGTCATAACTATTTCCATTTTCTCCTTCTTTTATTAAACCTAACTTTAACAAATCCTTACTTCCATACCCTTTAGATAATAGATGATTATATAAATCATTCCATCTATCAGGAGCAAATCCTAATTGATTCTCTTTTATAATTTTAGGATTTAACTTTCTATTTGAGAGGTACTCTAAAGCTCCTCTTCCTTGATTAGAAAATATGCTATTTTTATAAAATTCATGAGCCTCTCTCATTATCTCGAAATATTTTTCATAGCTTTCTTCCTGTCTTGTAGTAATTTCGCCAATATTCTTTATCGGAATAGAGTATTTTTTAGATAATTCCTCTACTGCCTCTACAAAACTAATTTTCTTATATTGTGAATAGAAAGAAATTGGATTTCCTCCAGCTCCACAAACAAAACATTTACATATATTTTTACTTGGACTTACCATAAAAGATGGAGTTGTGTCTGAATGAAATGGACATAATCCTTTATAGTTGGTTCCTGATCTTTTTAACTCAACAAATTCTCCTACTACCTCTTCTATCTTTAAGGAGTCTATTAAGAGGTCTATATCTTCTGTTCTATATCTCATTTTTCAACCTCCTCATTACTCCTACTTTACTATTTCTACACAATATTGTAATATATCCAGCTCTATAGTATAATACATTTTCTGAAATAAAGCAAATAAAAATTAATAAAAAAGAGAGTAACCTTTCTGGTCATTCTCTTTTCTATATAACTAAATGTATTTTTTCATAACTTCCTGAGCTTTACTATTTAGATAATCTTTTTTGACACTCTCTATTACATCTTTAAAATTAGCTTTTTTATACTTAACATCCTCAGTTTTGTCAAAAATATAGATTTTATCTTCGATTGTTAAACTCTCTACTTTATTAGATGGAGCATCCAATATTTTTTTAGCTAATACTTCATTATATCCTAAACCTGAAATATAACCTGCATTATTTATTTTAAAAGAACTACTTTGAATGATATCTTTTCTTTCACCAGTTAATTTATCAAAAGTTAATTCTTTATTTTGCAATTTTGTAAGCAATCCTTTTATCTCTTCCTCCTTAGCCTTTTTTGTTTCAACTGAAACTTTAGGAGTTATAAGAATATGACTAGCTTTTACCTTTTCCTCTTTATCATTTCTATCCTCTACATAGATCAAATGATATCCAAATACTGTTTCTACTGGAATTGGATATATTTTCCCTACCTCTCCTTCAAATGCCGCTTTTTGGAAAGGTTCTACCATATCCCCTTTAGAAAACCATCCCAATTCTCCACCATTTCCTGCACTTGGACCTTGAGATAATTCTTTTGCTTTTTCCTTAAAATTCTCAGTAGTTAACTCCTTCAAAATATCTTCTGCCTCTTTCTTAGCTTTTTCCTTATCAGCAGAAGAAGGATCCACTTGAACTACTGCTATATTAGCTTGAGCACTAGGAAAAGTATCATATTTTAAACTATTCTTTTCAAAATATTCCTTTAATTCTTTCTCTGTAGGTTTTAACTCAGATTTAATATTTTCTAATAGTCCATTTTGATATATAGCAAATTGATAATCTACTGGAAGGGTAGCCTTGACTGTAATTCCTCTCTTTTTAGCTTCATTTGCTATTTTTATCTGACTATCATAATATAGTTTCGCTCCTGACTCTTCACCGTTTTTAATAATATCACCAGCAAATAACATATTTAATGTTCTTTTTGCTAAATCAACATTTGTTATTTTAAAACCATCTTTATCTATCTCTACCTTTTCAACTAAATTTTGATATTCTGGTGCTACATTCTCTATTTTAGCATTTTGTTTAGCTACTTCTAAAAGCTCAAGATATTTTTCAAGTCCTTTTTCCTCTTTTAAAGCCTTTATAATCTCTGGTTTAACCTCTTCTAAAGTTTTATCCTTATATAATGTATCTTTATTTTGATTATAATTAGCTTCGATCTCTTCTTCAGTTGGCTCTATTCCTTCTTGAATTTTTTGAAATGTTTTTTCAACAAGGATATTATCTCTTATATCATTTTTAAATGTCTTTTTAGTATATCCCTGAACTGCTAACATTCTTTTAAATTGTTCTTTATCACCTACAGAGTTCTCAATAGCATCATACTGAGCGTTTATTTCACTATTAGGAACTTTCAAATTTAAATCATCAGCTATCCCTAATGTCAAATTCCTTTTCACCACATCATCAAAAGCTATTACTTCTACTAAATCTTTATCTAATTTGTCACCTAAATATCTTGAATAGCCTTGAGTTAAATTAGATTTTGTTTTTTCTACATCAAATTTTAAGATTTTTTCTCCATTTAGCTTAAATGCGTAAATATTGACTCTTGAATATGAACTTTTTATATTCATGTATGCCAAAATTGCAGATGAAACCATAAAAATAATTGTAATAAACCAAATAAATGGTTTTATATGTTTACGAAATTTTCTTATTGCCATTTTCTCACTCAGCCAAAGCTGTCCCCTTTCTATAGTTTAAATAATTTCTAAAGCTCTTTTTATTTAAAATC
Source organism: Fusobacterium necrogenes (assembly GCF_900450765.1). Lineage (NCBI taxonomy): Bacteria > Fusobacteriati > Fusobacteriota > Fusobacteriia > Fusobacteriales > Fusobacteriaceae > Fusobacterium > Fusobacterium necrogenes. The sequence continues at coordinate 1,671,580 of NZ_UGGU01000003.1, forward strand.
TAAACCATATTTTCTTATTTTTTCATAAAGTGTAGTTCTTCCAATTCCTAGTAATTTAGAAGTTTCTTGCTTATTCCATCTAGTTTTTTGAAGAGCTATTGCTATTACAACCTTTTCTACATCAGCTAGACTATAGATTTCTTGCTCTAATATATCTTTTAATGGTCCTACTCCAACTACAGTTTTATTCTCTACTGTGTCTGATTTCATTTTTATTTCCAATGGTAAATCTTCTACATCTATTACTTTGTCTGTTGAAAGTATTATCATTCTTTCAATCATATTTTTTAACTCTCTAATATTTCCTGGATATGAGTATTCCATTAAATATTTCATAGCTTCTCCTGATATCACAGGTGTATCTCTATGTAACTCTCTTACTACTTTATTTAAAAAATAGTTCGCAAGTAATGGAATATCTTCTTTTCTCTCTCTTAGTGGAGGAATCTCTATTGGGAAAGCAGTCAATCTATGATATAGATCTTTTCTAAATCTTCCCTTTTCTGTTTCTTCTTTTAAATCTCTATTACTAGAAGCAATAAATCTTACATCTACTCTTCTAGTTTTATTTCCACCAACTCTTTTTAATTCACCATATTCTATAACTTTTAATAGCTTAGCTTGACACTTTATACCCATAGCTGAGATATCATCTAAGAATATAGTCCCTCCATCAGCTTCTTCTAAAAGTCCTCTTTTACTAGAGTTAGCTCCTACAAATGCCCCTCTTTCATAACCAAATAACTCTCTATCCATTGTTTCCTCTGGAAGAGAAGCACAACTTACCACTATATAATTATTCTTTCTTCTATCACTTCTTTTATATATTTCTTTAGCTACTATCTCTTTTCCAAGTCCATTTTCTCCTGTAATTAATACTGCTAAATCACTTTCAGCTACTTTTTCAACCAGGCTTTTTACATCTTTTATTCTAGAAGATTGTCCTACTATTTCACTCTCTTCTTCAAAACTAGCTAATTTTTCTTCTAACTTTCTCTTTTCTTTTAAAATTTCTAAATTTTTTAGAGCAGGAAAAATTATTCTATTCATCTCTTTTAATTCTACTGGTTTCATTAAATAATTGTAGATATCTGCATTTTTTAGCTCCTGTATAGCTGTCTCTGTTTCATCTTCTAACAATCCTACTATCACAAAGTCTTTCCCTAATCCACTTAACTTTCTTTTAGCTTCAGTAAAATTAAACCATGTCAAATATTCATCCAAAAGAACAATATCAAAGTCACTCTCTCTTAACATATCAAGAGCATCTAATAAATTATTAAATGTTATTATTTCATATTGGTCTGATAATTCTTTCCTTATTTGCTTTAAAGTTTCCTTTCTCTCTGAAATAGCTAAAATAGCATTTTTCATATATTACCTCCACATTTTTATTTATCCATGATCATATTATTTAATTCTAATCTACATATGTATTATAATAGATATTTTGTATTTTTTCAAGACTATTTTTTTTATTTTGTACACTTTCTCATTTTTAGAGCATTTCAAAATTTATTTTATCTAGCTAAATTAAAAACATCATTAGTTGTTATAAAAATTATGAATCCAAAAAGAACTAACATTCCTAACATATGTAGTCTCTCTTCTACTTTCTTATTTACTTTTATTCCTATCATTTCCAAAAGTACAAAAACTATTCTACCACCATCTAATGCTGGAAATGGTAGTAAATTTAGTACTCCTACATTTACAGAAAGTAAAGCCATGAGATGTATTACTATACCTAACCCATTTTTTGATGCTTCTCCAACAACCCTAATTATTCCAATAGGACCACTTAACTCCTCACTTTTTACCTCCCCTCTTACTATTCTTATAAAATCCGATAAAGTTTCTCCAACTATCCTAACTCCAGTTTGTAAACTGAGTTTAGAAGCCTCCAAAATCCCAAATTTGTGAATAGTATACTCAGGCAAAACTCCTAGTACCTTTTTTTTACTCTCTAGATCAAAAGTCAATGGAACACTTAATTCTTTAATCTTCCCAGCTCTTTCCACTTTTAGTGAAACACTATCCTTATCTTCTAATTTTTTCAGCACATCTCCAATCTCTGTCCATTTTACTATTTTATACCCCTCTAACTCCAATACCTTATCTTTTGGCCGAATATATTGTATTGATTTAGCCTCTTTAAAAACGCTTCCTATTACAGCTTCCTCATTTGGTATATATTTTCCAGTTGAATATATGGAAACAAAGAGTATTATAAATGCTAATAAAAAATTCATAAATACTCCAGCTCCTAAAACTACGAATCTTGCATAAGCTGGTTTAGAATTAAATCCATCCTCTACCTCACTATCTAACTCCATTCCTTCTATATTTACAAATCCACCTATTGGTATTGCTCTAAGAGAATATGTAGTTTTCATAGTATTATAAGAATATACCTGAGGGCCCATTCCTATAGCAAACTCGCTGACTGGCATTTTAAAAAATTTTGCTGTTAAAAAATGTCCCAACTCATGAACAAATATTATAATTCCTAATACTAAAATGGCTATTAATATATTCATATTATATTACCTCCATCTATAAAATTTTCTCAACTAGAGAAAATATCTCTTTTTCTATCTCATCTATTGTTTTTAATCTTTCACCCTCCATACATTTTATCTCTTGCCAGTTCTGTTTTTTTGCTATACTACAAGCATTTTCATAAGATTTTTTCAAATATAAAAAATCTTTTTCATGAATATCCTTTTGTTCCTCACCTGTTATCTTATTTTTCCTCTCTTGCATCAATTTTACTGCTATTTCAGTTGGCATATTTAAAAAAATTATTAAATCAGGCTTAGGTATTCCAATTTTGTTGTATTCTAAATCTTCTAACCACTCTAGATACTCCCTCTTTTTATCTTCACTCTCTATTTTAGAAGCTTGATGGATCATGTTAGATGTAGTATATCTATCTGTTATAACAATTCCACCAACATTGTAAAAATTCTCCCATTCCATTTTATATGAAGCATACCTATCTATCGCAAACATTGTAGAAATAGGATAAGGATTAATTTCTAAAGCATCTTTGCCAAAAAGTCCCGCTAAATACATTTTAACTGGTTCACAAGCTGGACTCCCATAATTAGGAAAAGATATCTTTCTTACATCTTTTACAACTTTTTTTAATTTTTCATATAATCTTTTTGTCTGAGTCTCTTTGCCACTTGAATCTGTACCTTCTATTACTATCAACTTTCCCATACTACACCTCATAATTTGAATATACCCACTCTCTCGTTTCTAAATCTACTCTCTTTATTATATCTATTCCATCATTTTCAAGCGGAATATGTCTTTCCATAGCTTTTTCTATTATCTCATATATAGTTAAAAATTTAATCCTTCCTTTTAAAAACAATTCAACAGCTACTTCATTAGCAGCATTCAAAACAACTGGCATAGTTTTTCCTATTCTCCCAGCTTTAAAAGCTAATTTTATACCTTTGAATGTCTCATGATCTGGCTTTTCAAAAGTTAAGTTTGTAACTTTAGTAAAATCTAATCCCTCTAAGATTGAATTCTCCTTCCTTTCTGGATAAGTAAAGGCGTATTGTATAGGAAGTTTCATATCTGGTACTCCTAACTGTGCTATTATACTTTTATCTTTAAACTCTACCATAGAATGAATTATACTTTGAGGATGTACTACTACCTCTATATCATCATAAGATATTCCAAAAAGTTCATGTGCCTCTATAACCTCCAATCCCTTATTAACAAGTGTTGAAGAATCAATTGTTATTTTTTTACCCATAGACCAATTAGGATGTTTTAGAGCTTCTTCTATACTCACATCTTGAAGCTCCTCTTTTTTTCTACCTCTAAATGTTCCTCCACTGGCTGTTATTATAAGCTTTTTCACTTCATTTTTTCTTCCTCCTAGAAGTGATTGAAATATTGCCGAGTGTTCACTATCTACTGGAATTATTTCTGCTTTTGGATTTTCTTTTAACAATCTATTAATATATGGACCAGCTGCAACCATTGTCTCTTTATTTGCCAAAGCTATTCTTTTCCCTTTTTTTATTCCTTCTACTGTAGCTTCTATCCCAACTGCACCACTTATAGCTGTAAGTAATATATCATAATTCTCTTTGAGAGCTAATTCTTTTAATCCTCTATCTCCAAAATATAACTCTAAATTTGGAAACTCTCTTCTTATTAGCTTATACCCCTCTTCACTTCCAATCGAAACATATTTTGGCTGGAATTCCTTTATTTGTTCAATCAAAAGTTTATAATTTTTATGTCCACTCAGACCCACTATCTCAAATCTATCTTCTGAGCTTTTCACAATCTCTAAGGCATTTGTTCCTATACTTCCAGTAGAACCTAATACCACTATTCTTTTCATTTTTCCTCCTCTAAAAAAATTTAGGATGAGTTCCCTCACCCTAAAATTACAAACTTCAAAAGGTAATACATAACTGGAGCTACAAAAAACATACTATCAAATCTATCTAATATACCTCCATGTCCGCCTAGTAAGGTCCCTGAATCTTTTACTTTAAATTCTCTTTTAAACATAGATTCACCTAGATCACCTATCTGCGCTACTGCACTGATAAAAAGCCCCAAGATCACAGCACCTAAAACATTCATTTCACCAGTAATTAGTCCAAAATACTTTTCTAATAAAAATAAAGCTAACACTGTAAAAATCGTTCCTCCTATTGCCCCTTCAATAGATTTTTTAGGACTTATACTATTGAATCCTCTCTTAAATATCTTCCTTCCTATTCCCATTCCTACAAAATATGCAAAGCTATCACATATCCATACCATTATTTGCGCAGTCAAAAGCCATTTTCCACCATTAGGTAGAAGACTTATCAATAAAATATGAGAAAATAAAACACTTGGATACAAAGCTCCTAGAATAGTTTCTCCTATATCTATACTAGAATTTTCAACCCTATTTTGAATAACTCTCAAGCTTATAATCAAAATGATACAAAGAGCTATTACTGCCTCTACTCCAAAAGAAATCATATTCAACTCTTTGAAAAATAATACATTAGGAATGACAATTGCCATTATAATTCCCAATAGCTTATGAGGTCTTTTTCCACCCATCTCTGCCATCTTATAAAATTCATAAGCTCCAATTCCTACAATTATATTTGTAAAAATTAAAAGTGGTAATCCTCCATAATATAAAACTCCTATAAGTATAGGTATCCCTATAAGAGCAACTATTATCCTACTTAACATATTATTTTACTCCTCCAAAACGTCTATCTCTTCTATTAAAAGCTTCAATAGCCTTTTCCAATTCCTGCTCATTAAAATCTGGCCACAAAGTATCTGTTATGTATATCTCAGAGTAAGCTATCTGCCAGAGTAAAAAATTTGAAATTCTTAATTCACCACTTGTCCTTATCAATAACTCTGGATCTGGGATATCATTATATAAGTAAGATGAAAACTCCTCCTCTGTTATATTAGCTTTGCCCGATTTTAAAATCTTATTTACAGCATCTATTATTTCAGATCTTCCACCATAGTTAAAAGCTATATTAAAAGTTAATCCTGTATTGTCTCTACTCTTCTCTTGAAGTTTATCTATAGCTTCTAAAAGAGAACTATTAACATTATCTTTTCTTCCAGAAACCATAAATCTAATATTATTTTCCATTATATTTTTCTCTTCATTTTTTATGTAATTTTTGAAAAGAAACATTAAAGCGCTCACTTCTTCTTGACTCCTCTTCCAATTTTCAGTTGAAAAGGCATAGACAGTCAAATACTTTACCCCTATTCTAGCTGCATGTATTATTATTTTTCTAAGTGCCACAGCTCCTTCTCTATGTCCAAAAGTTCTAGGAAATCCTCTTTTTTTCGCCCATCTTCCATTCCCATCCATAATTATAGCTATATGATTTGGTACTTGTTTTTCCATATCTTCACCTCTTTATACTTTGTAAATTGTACCATATTTACACAAATTTTTCTACTAATTTGTCATATAAAAAATTGTAGATAGATCTTTTTGTCCATCTACAATTTTTTGATTTCAAACATATATTATACTGTTGTTATCTCTTTTTCCTTTTTAGCAAATAGCTCGTCTATCTCTTTGATATGAGTATCTGTTAATTTTTGAATTTCATTTTCTAAATTTTTAACTTCATCTTCAGAGATTGGATTTTCTTTATTTTTTAATAATTTCTTAAGTTCGTTATTTCCATCTTTTCTAATATTTCTTACTGCTACTTTTCCATTTTCAGCTTCAGTTTTAGCCATTTTCACATACTCTTTTCTTCTATCAGCTGTAAGCTCTGGCATTATAAGTCTGATAACCTTTCCATCATTATTAGGAGTTAATCCTAAGTTAGCAGCTATTATAGCTTTTTCTATTTTCACTATCATTGATTTATCCCAAGGATCAATTACTAATAATCTTGCTTCTGGAGCTGATACTGATCCTATTTGATTCAATGGCATCTCAGAACCATATTGCTCCACTTTAATTCCATCAAGCATAGATATATTAGCTCTTCCAGCTCTTATTGATGTAAATCTGTGCTTAGTTGTTTCTACAGCTTTACTCATTTTTTCTTTACATAAGCTTACTACTTCTTTACCAGTCATAAATTTCCTCCTAAATATTAATCAGCTATTACTGTTGTCCCTATTTTTTCTCCCATTATTACTCTTTTAATATTTCCTTCTGTTAAAGAGTCGAATACAATAATTGGAAGTTTATTTTCTCTACATAATGATATTGCAGTTGCATCCATTACTTTAAGATTTTTATTTAAAACTTCTGTATAAGTTACAGTTTCATATTTTATTGCATCAGTATATTTTACTGGATCTTTATCATAAATTCCATCTACTTTAGTAGCTTTTAATACCACTTCTGCATTCATTTCTATCGCTCTTAATGCTGCTGCTGTATCAGTTGTAAAATACGGATTTCCTGTTCCGGCTCCAAATATTACAACTCTTCCTTTTTCAAGGTGTCTTTGAGCTCTTCTTTTAATAAATGGCTCAGCTATCTTAGGCATCTCAATAGCTGTAAGTACTCTTGTTTGTACTCCTAGTTTCTCTATTGAGTTTTGAAGTGCAAGTGAGTTGATAACAGTAGCTAACATTCCCATGTGATCTCCAGTTACTCTGTCTACACCTTGAGCTGCTCCAGATAATCCTCTAAAAATATTTCCACCACCTATAACTACTGAAACTTCTACTCCTAAATCTGCTATTTCCTTTATTTGTCTAGCATAAGATGCTATTACATCTGATGAAATTCCAAACTCTTGATCTCCCATTAGAGCTTCTCCACTAAGTTTTAATAAAACTCTTTTATAAAATGGCTTCTCCATAGCTCCTCCTACTTTATATTTTTTAAAAAAATAGGGATGCTGTTACATCCCCATTAAATTGTTAGCTATTATCCTCTGATCTGAGCTGCAACTTCCTCTGCAAAGTTCTCTTCTTTTTTCTCGATTCCATCTCCAACTTTATATCTAGCAAATGATACTACAGTTAAAGGTGCTGCGAACTTAGCAACAGTTTCCTTATTCTCTGCTCTTACATAAATTTGATCTACTAAACAGTTTTCTTCATAGAATTTATTCATTTTTCCTACTAGAATTTTTTCAATTATTTGAGCTGGTTTTCCTTCAGCTTCTAATTGCTTTCTAGCTATTTCTTTTTCATGCTCTAAGTCAGCAGTTGTAACTTGAGATTCATTTAAATATCTTGGATCCATAGCTGCTACGTGCATAGCAATATCTCTTGCTTTTGTAATATTTTCAGCAGTAGCTTCTCCAGTTAATTCAACTATAACTCCTAGTTTTCCTCCTAAGTGGCTATAAGTTGCTACGAAACCATCCTTAGATTCAGTTTCATGAATTCTTCTGATATTCATATTTTCTCCGATTTTAGCTATTAAATCAGTTACAGCTTGAGCAACAGTTTTTCCTGCTTCTATTTCAGCTTCATTTAAAGCTTCAACAGTCTTTACATTATTTGCAATAGCAATTTCAGCTAATTTCTTTCCAAAGTCTTTAAACTCTACATTTTTAGCAACGAAGTCAGTTTCAGAGTTGAACTCAATTAATACAGCTCTTTTATTATCTGCTGATACAGCATCAAAAATTAGTCCTTCAGCTGCTATTCTTCCAGCTTTCTTAACTGCTTTAGCAATCCCTTTCTCTCTTAAATAATCGATTGCTTTATCCATATCTCCGCCATTTTCTGTTAGTGCTTTTTTACAATCCATCATTCCAGCACCAGTTCTCTCTCTTAGTTCTTTGACTAAGCTAGCTGTTATTTCTGCCATTTTTTCCTCCTAATAAAATTTTATTTTATTAATTTATAATCAATTGTACATAGATGAATAAAAATTACTCAGCTATTACTACTTCTTCTTCCATTACAACTTCTTCAGTAACAGGAACCTCTACTACTTCTTTTCCTTGATTTCCTTCAATAATAGCATTAGCCATTACAGATGAAATTAATTTTACTGATCTTATAGCATCATCATTTGAAGGAATTGGATAAGTTATTAAATCTGGATCTACATTAGTATCGATCATTGCAAATACAGGAATTCCCAAATCAGAAGCTTCTTTAATTGCTAAAGTCTCTTTCTTACAATCTACGATAAATACAGCTGCTGGAATATCTTTCATATCTTTTATTCCAGAAAGGTTTTTAGATAATTTTGCTAATTCTTTTCTAAAATTAGCTGCCTCTTTTTTAGTGTAAGCATTGTCTAAAGTTCCATCTGCTTCCATTTGCTCTAACTCTTTTAATCTTTCAACTCTTGATTTGATAGTAGAAAAGTTAGTTAACATTCCTCCTAACCATCTGTTGTTTACATAATACATTCCTGATCTCTCAGCTTGCTCTTTTACTGCTTCTTGAGCTTGTTTTTTAGTTCCTACGAATAAAACTTTTCCACCTTGCTCAGCAATTTCTCTCATTACTGCATAAGCCTCTTCAATTTTCTTTAAAGATTTGTGTAAATCGATTACATGGATTCCATTTCTTTCTGTAAAAATGTACTTAGCCATTTTTGGATTCCATCTTTTTGCTTGGTGTCCAAAATGAACTCCAGCTTCTAATAATTGTTTCATTGATATTACTGCCATTTTTTCCTCCTAATAATCTTTCGGTTTTTCTTCCACCAGTCTCAAAACTAAGCAATTCTCTTTCAAGAACACCCGGCTTAGAAATAACTGATGTGTGTATTTCACAACGGCTTATTTTATCATAATTTTTAAAAAATGTCAATATTTTCAATAGATAGTTGTTCTTTTCTCCTAAATAATGATATAATATAAATATTAAATACTTTTGGAGGATTTCATGAGAGCTTTACTATTAATTGATTTACAAAACGATTTCTGTAAAAATGGTGCACTTGAAGTTAAAGACGGAGATTTGGTTATCCCAATTGCAAACTCTTTAATAGAAAGATTTAAAAATACGGGAGATTTAATCTTAGCAACTAAAGATTGGCATCCCAATACTCATAAAAGTTTTGCTATTAACTCCAATGGAAATGTTGGAGAATTAGGAGTTTTAAATGGTTTACCACAAGTTTGGTGGCCTATACATTGTGTACAAAATACTCTTGGGAGTAACTTTCATACTGAATTAGATGTCAACAGTATTCAAATTACAATATTTAAAGGTACCAATCCAGAGATTGATTCATACAGTGGTTTCTTTGACAATGGAAAACTTCAAAAAACAGATTTAGATGAAATTTTAAAAGAAAAGGATATAGATACTCTTTATATAATGGGATTAGCAACTGATTTCTGTGTAAAATTTACAGTTTTAGATGCCCTTGATTTAGGATATAGTGTCTATCTAGTAGTTGATGGTTGTAAAGGTGTCAATCTATCACCTGATTCTTCAGAAGAAGCTATTAAAGAGATGAAATTAAAGGGAGCTAAAATTATTACAAGTTCTGAAATCATATAATTAATGGCCACTTTATATTACTTTGTATTTTTGAACAGGAGACTATTATGGAAAAAATTTTGAGAATTGAAGAATGGGTAAATTCAATGACTCATTACTTTGGTGTTATTTTGGCACTTATCGGAACTGGAGCACTTTTAGTAAGATCCTTAGAAAGTGATAACCTTGGTTATTTTATTGGTTCTATGTTATTTTGCTTTTCGTTAGTTTTACTCTATACAATGTCTGGAACCTACCATATATTATACAATGGTAAACTAAAAAAAATATTTAAAATTCTTGATCATTCTGCTATTTATGTCCTCATATCAGGTTCATATACTCCATATTTATTAGGTTTTTTTGATGATAAAGTAAAATGGTTACTTTTTTTCTTACAATGGGGAATGACCTTAGCTGGCATTATTTTTAAAATTTTCTTTGCTGGAAGATTTAGATTACTATCTACATTAATTTATCTTTTCATGGGTTGGATGATTATCTTTGTTTTTGATGATTTAAAAGCTTTAATCAGTCCTCTCTCATTGAAATTTTTAGTTGCAGGTGGAATTTCTTATTCAGTTGGAACAATATTTTATGGAATGAAAAAAATTAGATTCATGCATGGAGTTTGGCATTTATTTGTCTTAGCTGGAAGTATTTTAATCTATTTATCTGTATACTTTATTTAAACAATAAAAATCAAGAATGACTTTTAATCTCTAAACAAAAGCCATTCTTGATTTTTAATTATCCTCTTTTAAATATTTTTTCTTCATCTGTTCTCAATAATCCAAATTGAATGGTTATACAAGTTGTTATTATAAGAGCAAAAATATAAAAAGAATACTTTAATACTGCTAATGGTGATACATCAACTAAACCTGTAACAATTAACATCCCCCCATCATAAGGTGTCAAAGCTAAGAAACTACAAGCAAATATATCTATCAAACTTGCTAATCTCTTTGGAGCTATATAATAAGTTTTCCCAATCTCTTTTGCTATTGGTGCGCTTATTATAATAGCTATTGTATTATTAACTAAAGCTGCTGATAATAATCCTGCTAGTAATCCTATTCCATATTCTGCATCTTTTCTCTTATTTATTCTTGAAATTATTGAATTTACAAGCCAATCTACTCCACCATAGTATTTTATCAATCCTATTAAACCAGAAATCAACATCGCTACTATAGTTATACTAAATACATCTGACATCCCATTTCCAACTGCTTGTGCCCACTTTAATGGTGTCATTGTTCCTTCGAAAATTCCAATTAAGCCACTCATAACTATTCCTATAAATAAAACTCCACAGACATTAAAACCTATTAAAGCAGCCGCTAATACTACTATATATGGAATAACTCTTATAATTTCATAATTATGTTCTCCCATTATTGCACCTACTCCACCTAGCGACCAGTACATTATAATTGCTACAATTGCTGCAGGTAAAGCAATTGTAAAGTTCATTCTAAATTTATCTTTCATCTCTGATCCTACACCTTTAGCTGCAGAAATTGTAGTGTCCGATATCATAGATAAATTATCTCCAAAATATGCTCCTCCTATTACTGCAGCACAAGTCAAAGGTAAGTTCAAGTCTGCTGCTTCAGCCACTCCTATTGCTATTGGCGCCATTGCTGCTATAGTTCCCATAGAAGTTCCAATAGCAGTTGATATAAAAGAAGATATTACAAATACACCTGGTACCAATAAACTACTAGGTATAAAAGTTAATCCCATATTGACTACTGATTCTACTCCCCCCATCGCTTTTGCTGCACCTTGAAATCCACCTGCTAACAAATAAATTAAACCAATAATTATAACACCTGAATTTCCAGCATTTTCACAAAATATATCTATTTTTTTATCTAATTTCATATTTCTATTCATCAATAGAGCTATAACTATTCCTATTAAAAGAGCTACATGTCTTGGAAATTTTGAAAAGGCACTCTCTGCTCCTGTAAATGTAAAATATAGGCCACTTCCTATATAGAGCACCAAAAAAATAAGTAGTGGTAAAAATGAAACTGCTCCATATTTTTTCTCCTCCATTATTTTTCCTCCTTTTTATTTAACTTTTCTCCATTCAATAACTGCTTTTTCTATTCTCTTCATCCCCTCTTCTAACATATATCTTGGACAAGCAACATTCATTCTTTCAAATCCTTCTCCTGATTCTCCAAACCAATATCCATCATCTAAAGCTATCTTAGCTTTTTCCTGCATAAATCTTGAAAGCTCTTGTTTATTCATTCCCAAACTTGAAAAATCCAGCCACATTAAATATGTTCCCTCAGGCTTTCTAACTTTTATCTCTGGAAGTTTTTCTCTTACAAATTCAAGTACATAGTCCATATTTCCACTTAAGTGTAGTATTAATTCATCCACCCAAGTACTACACTTTCTATACCCAGTTTCAAAGGCAACCAAACTAAAAGGATTGTTTCTTTTTATATCTAATATCCCTAACTCTGTATCAAACTTTTTCCAATCCTCATTTCTTGGGAAAGTTACGAATGAAGCTTGCAATCCTGCAATATTAAATGTCTTTGTTGGTGAAAAACAAGTTATTGTAATATCTTCGATTTCCTTACTTAGAGAAGCTATTGGTATATGTCTGAAACCTGGCATAACAATATCTCTCCAAATTTCATCAGAAATGATTCTAACATTATATCTTAAACATAACTCTGCCATTTTTCTAAGTTCTTCTTCTTTCCAAACCCTTCCTATTGGGTTATGTGGACTACATAAAATAAATAATTTTATCTCCTTTGAAGATACTTTTTTCTCAAAATCCTCAAAATCTATTGTATAGTACCCGTCTTCGTCACTAACTAATTTATTTTCAACTACCACTCTTTCATTAGCCCTTATAGTAGCTGCAAAAGGATAATAAACTGGTGTCTGTATTAAAATCTTTTCTTTTGGTTTTGTCATCTGCCTAATTAATAAAGATAGGGTTGGTACTACTCCAGGACTATTTATTAGAGTATTTGCTGATATTTTATACCCAAATCTTCTATCTAACCATTCTACTGCACTCTCATAATAGGAATCTGGTCTATATACATATCCAAATATTTCTTGTTCCACTTTCTCTTTCATAGCACAAGTTATTTCAGGAGCAGTTTTTAAATCCATATCTGCTATCCACATTGGCCATAAATCATTTGAAACAAAGTTTTTTCCCATTTCCTCCCATTTTGCCGAATGATTATTTTTCCTGTCAATTTGTTCATTAAAATTGTATTTCATGTAACCTCCTAGTATTTTCCCCTATTATAAATATAAACTGTTATATCAAAATAGTCAACATTTAAAATCACTATAATCAATAGTAGTATCTTTAATATAAGGCATAAAAAAGTATAATTTCTAACCACAAATTTTTATATAATTAGTATATATTTTTTTTATATTTTTTATATAGTATTTTTTAAAAAATATTTTGCTCTTTTTTACTTCAGATATATAATAAGGTTATACAATCAATTAAAATTTACTGAAATATGGGGAGGCGTTATGGAATTATTAAAGCTTATTCTTGGAGTATTTATCTTTATTATAACTTTCTATTTTATTATCACTGAAAAATATCCAAAATCTATAGTTGCAACCATTGGTGGTTCTTTGATGATAGTACTTCGAATCATTACCGAAGAGGAAGCTTTAGAAACTATTGGATTTAATTTAGAAATCATATTTTTACTTATTGGAATGATGCTAATTGTAGAAATTATGTCTGAAACAGGAATTTTTCAGTGGGTAGCTATAAAAATAGCTCAGCTGGTCAGAGGAAATCCTATTAAAATTCTAGTTTTTACTTCTATTATAACAGCTATTTTTTCTGCTGTATTGGATAATGTAACTACTATATTACTAGTTGTTCCAATAACTATTTTTCTTGCTAAACGTTTAGAAATAGATCCAAAACCATTTATTCTTTTACAAATTTTTGCATCTAATATAGGCGGAACAGCTACTATGATTGGAGATCCACCTAACCTTATTATTGCAAGTTTAAGTGGATTAGAATTTAATGATTTCATTGTTAATTTAACACCATTTATTATAATCAATATGGCTGTTCTTCTTATTAGTGCAGCACTATTTTTTAGAAATAAATTACAGGTTTCTAATGAATTAAAAGCTGGAATAATGGAACTTAGCTTAGATAGAACAATCACTAATAAGAAATTGCTTATCCAGTCTATAATAGTTTTTTCTTTGGTTATTCTAGGTTTTTTAACAAATAGTATAACTCACATTGGACTAGCAATTATAGCTATCTTAGGTGCTGCTATCTTAATATTTTTAAGCAAGAAAAAAACTGAGGAAGTCTTTGCAAAAGTTGAATGGGATACTTTATTTTTCTTTGGTGGACTCTTTGTATTAGTAGATGGAGTTGAAAATCTAGGTATTATTACTAAATTATCTGAATATCTAATATATTTCACTGAAGGAAATTTAAAATTTACATCTAGTTTAATTCTATTACTTTCAACTATCTTATCTCCAATAGTTGGCTCTATTCCACATACATTATCCTTTGGAAAAATTTTATTAGAAATAGTACCTAACTTTTCTGAAGATACTCAAGTTCTTTGGTGGGCACTCTCACTTGGAGCTTGCCTAGGTGGGAATATGACAATAGTAGGAGCTGCAGCCAATATAGTAGGAGCCTCAGTCGCTAAAAAAGGAGGAATAGATATCAGTTTTATGGAATTTTTTAAATGGGGGATTATTGTAGTAATACAGTCAACCGTTCTAAGTTTAATTTACCTCTATCTGAGATATTAAATAATAAAATAAAAAAGAGGAGTAAATTTTTATTACTCCTCTTTCTATTTAATTAAACTAGCTCGATTATAGCCATTTCAGCTGAGTCACCTTTTCTAACAGTAGTTTTGATGATTCTTGTATATCCACCATTTCTTTCTGTATATTTAGGTGCTATTTCATTAAATAACTTAGCTACTACTTCTTCATTTCTTAAGAAAGCAAACGCATTTCTTCTAGAAGCTAGAGTATTCTTCTTTCCTAAAGTTATCATTTTCTCAGCAAATTTTCTTAATTCTTTTGCTCTAGTTACAGTAGTTTCTATTTTCTCTGCACTTAGTAAAGATATAGTTAAGTTTTTTAGCATAGCTTTTCTATGGTCAGCTCTTCTACCTAACTTTCTATATGATTTATTGTGATTCATTTAGTTAGCTATCCTCCTTATTATCTTCTTACTCAGGAGATCCATTTTGAGTTAGATCATATCCTAATTCTTTCATCTTTTCTAGGATTTCATCTAAAGATTTTCTTCCTAGATTTTTAATTTTTAGAAGTTCGTTAAGCGATAATTTTGCTAATTGACTTACTTCTTCTATTCCAGCTTTCTTTAAACAGTTAAATGATCTGACTGTTAAATCTAGCTCTTCTATTTTAGTATTTAGAATATTATCATCTTTAGAGTGAGTAGTTGAATCTTCCTCTTCATCCTCTGCTTCAGCTCTTAGGTTTTCCATTTTATTTCCTAACTCTAAGAAAGGATCAAAGTGTAATTTTAATAACTCAACTGCATAAGATAATGCATCTCTTATTTCTATGCTTCCATCTGTTTCAATTTCCAAAGTTAATTTGTCAAAGTCAGTCATTCTACCAACCATAGTATCCTGGATAGTATATGATACCTTTTTAATTGGAGTGTAAATAGCATCAACAGCTATATAATCTACTGCCCACTCCTTTCTTTCGATATCTTCTGATACAACAAATCCTTCTCCAGTATCTACAAGAAATTCCATGTCAAGTTCTCTATCAGTTGTTATTGTACAAATAACTTGTTCAGGATTTACTATTTCTATTCCTACATCAGGTATTATATCAGCTGCAGTTACTATCTTAGGTCCTTTAACTGAAAGAGTCATTTTTCTTTCACCACTACTTTCAGCTTTAATAACTATCTCTTTTATATTTAGGATAATTTCAGTTACAGCTTCTTGTATTCCCTCCATGACAGAGAATTCACTTAATACACCGTTAATTCTCACACCTTTAATAGCAGCTCCTGGGATAGACGAAAGTAAAACTCTTCTCAAAGCATTACCAACAGTATGCCCATAACCTCTATATAAAGGTTCAACTATGTATTGACCTTTAAATTCACTCTCTTTTACTTCAGTTATATTGATACCCCTTGCATGTTTCTCAATCTTTAACATTCAATCAACTCCTATTAAAAGGGCTTATTATCTAGAGTAGAACTCAACTATTAATGACTCATTTAAATCAAAATCTAAGTCATCTTTAGTTGGATTTTGTAAAACTTTACCAGAGAAAGCAGCTCTATCTAACTCTAACCAAGCTGGTACAGTTGCATCCTCTACAGATGTCTTAATTATATCTAAATTTTTAGAATTTTCTATTACAGAGATAATATCTCCTACTTTTACTCTGTAAGAAGCAATATTAACTCTTCTTCCGTTTACAGCAACATGTCCATGAGAAACGATTTGTCTAGCTTGTCTTCTAGTTTTAGCAAATCCTAGTCTGTAAACTACATTCTCTAATCTTCTTTCTAAGTATTCTATTAAAGTTAAACCAGTTACACCAAGTTTTCTTGCTGCTTCCTCGTATATCTTTCTAAATTGTTTTTCCATTACATTATATATAAATTTTGCTTTTTGTTTTTCTCTTAATTGAACTGCATACTCTGTAGGCTTTTTATTTGCATTTGGTCTAGGCCCTCTTTTAGAAGATTTATTAACTCCTAAAATTACTGGATCAATTCCTAGCGCTCTACATTTCTTCAATACAGGCTGTCTATTTCTTGCCATTTTCTAAATATTCCTCCTTTGTATTCATTTTGCCACAATAATTTTCAAAATAAATAAGTGAGATTACACTCTTCTTCTCTTTGGTGGTCTACATCCATTATGTGGAATAGGAGTAACGTCAGTTATTTTAGTTACTTCCAATCCAGCTGCTTGCAATGATCTAATACAAGCTTCTCTTCCAGATCCTGGCCCTTTCACTCTTACTTCTACTTTTTTCATTCCATTTTCCATAGCAATATTTGCTGCTTGCTCAGCTGCAATTTGAGCTGCAAATGGAGTTCCTTTCTTAGTTCCTTTGAAACCAGATGTTCCTCCTGATTTCCAACTTACAACTTTACCTTCTGCATCAGTAATAGCAACTATTGTGTTATTAAAAGTTGAATGTATATGGGCAACTCCGTTAGGAATATTTTTAACTTTCTTTTTAATCTTAGCTACTTTCTTTTTAGCCAACTTAAGCTACCTCCCTTGCTAAATTATAAAATTCTATAATTCCTCTAAAATACTCGATTACTTTTTAATAGGTTTTTTTGGACCTTTAACTGTTCTTGCGTTAGTTTTTGAACTTTGTCCTCTTACAGGTAGATTCATTTTATGTCTTAATCCTCTGTAACATTTGATATCCATAAGTCTTTTTATAGAAAGTCTTACTTCTTTTCTTAGGTCTCCCTCTACTTTAACAGTTTCAACAATAGCTCTGATTTTATTTACTTCTTCTTCAGTTAAATCCTTAACTCTTGTATCAAAGTTAATTCCAGCTTCTGTTAAGATTTTTTGTGAAGTTGGTTTTCCGATTCCATAAATGTAAGTTAAAGCTATCTCAACTCTTTTGTTTCTTGGGATATCTACTCCTGCTATTCTAGCCAAAATTGTTTCCTCCTCTATCGAAAATTTTATATATTTTACCAGTAATATGAACTGGCTCAATACTTTCGTCGATATGTTCCGTTTCCTAAATTCGGAGATGGCTCTACAGCCAACATATCTTTACAGTACTACATCTCTTATTGTCGTACTTTCAACAAACTCTCTTTCAAAATTATCCTTGAACCTGTTTATGTTTAGGGTTATCACATATAACTCTAATTTTTCCATGTCTCTTGATAACTTTGCACTTGTCACAAATAGGTTTAACTGATACTCTTACTTTCATTCATCTGTCCTCCTTTCGTGATATTAATTTTTCTTCCTGTATACTATTCTACCCCTTGACAAGTCATAAGGAGAGATTTGTACAGTCACTCCATCTCCAGGTAAAATTTTAATATAATTCATTCTCATTTTCCCAGAGATATGGCCTAAAATAGTATGCCCATTCTCTAACTCAACTTTAAACATCGCATT
The DNA here is from genome assembly GCF_900450765.1 of Fusobacterium necrogenes. Classification (NCBI taxonomy): domain Bacteria; kingdom Fusobacteriati; phylum Fusobacteriota; class Fusobacteriia; order Fusobacteriales; family Fusobacteriaceae; genus Fusobacterium; species Fusobacterium necrogenes. The sequence continues at coordinate 1,689,726 of NZ_UGGU01000003.1, forward strand.
TGGAAGGGCTTCTAAAATAGTACCTTCTAATTCGATAACATCTTTTTTTGACATAATTCCTCCTATCGAACAGAACTTCAAATTATTATAGCATGTAAATTACAAAAAGTCCATAAAAAATATTGATTTCTACAAACTTTTTTGATATTTTTACACTAATCTATTTCACTTAAAATTACTGCTTTTCCATCAATTATTGCAATAGAATGTTCAAAATGTGCAGATCTTTTTCCATCCTTGGTTACAACAGTCCAACCATCATTTTTCATGTTAAGTTTATATGTTCCAACATTGACCATAGGTTCTATTGCAAGAACCATTCCGTTCTCTATTTTAAAGCCTCTTCCCTTTTTTCCAAAATTTGGTATCATAGGCTCTTCATGCATTGAAAGTCCCACTCCATGACCTGCATAATCTCTTACTACACTAAATCCATTTTTTTCTACATATTGTTGGATAGCATGGCCAATATCTCCTAATCTATTTCCAACCACTGCCATCTCTATTCCTATAGTTCTAGATTTTTCTGTAACTTCTAACAATTTTTTTGATTCTTCATCTATTTCTCCAACTGGAAAAGTTATAGCTGAGTCCCCAAAATACCCATTTAAATTTGTTACTGTATCTATACTCACAATATCTCCATTTTGCAAAACTCTTCCATTAGGAACTCCATGAACTACCTCTTCATTTACTGATATACAAGTTGCGGCTGGAAAGGCTCCATATGGTCCAGGAACTCCTATACACGCTGGTATAGCACCTTGACTTCTAATATAATCATCCACTATTTTATCTATATCATAAGTTGAAATACCAGGTTTAATATATTTAGGTAAAATATCTCTATACAGCTTAGCAATTATTTGATTGGATTTTTTTATCTCTTTTATCTGTTCTAATGTCTTTATTATTGCCATTTATCAATTCCTTTCTAATCTAAAATTATCCAAGAATAGCAAAAATCTCTTGAGTTATAACGTCTACTTCTTTGGTTCCATCGATATCAACTAATAGATTTCTCGATTTATAAAAATCAAATAATGGAGCTGTTTGAGAATGATATTCTGTCAATCTCTTAGTTACAGTTTCAGCATTATCATCTTTTCTAGTAATTAATTCTGTTCCACAATAATCACATTTCCCAGCTACTTTTGGTGGGTTGAATTTTACATGAAAAGATGCTCCACAAGCTGGACATACTTTTCTTCCTGTAACTCTTCCTACTATTAATTCATCTGGAACATTTAATGATATAACTTTATCTAAAGCTATTCCCATATCTTTCATTAATACTTCTAGTGCTTCTGCTTGAGCTAAAGTTCTAGGAAATCCATCTAGGATAAAGCCTTTTTTACAATCCTCTTGTGATAATCTATCTTTGATTATTCCAATAATTGTAGAATCTGGAACCAATTTCCCTTCGTCCATGAATTTTTTAGCTTCTAGTCCCATAGTAGTTCCCTCTTTTATGGCTGCTCTTAAAATATCTCCAGTAGAAATTTGAGGTATTTCATATTTTTCTATTAAGAACTTAGCTTGAGTTCCCTTTCCTGCACCTGGTGCACCAAATAACATGATATTCATTATGTTATCATCTCCTTAAATTATTTTGTTTTACCCTCTTAATTATACTACACTTTCTAAAAAAATGCACGATTTTCTATTAAAATAAAAAGGCACAACTTAAAAGTTATGCCTTTTATATAAAGCTTTATATAAATCCTTTATATTCTCTCATTACTAAATGAGCATTTATTTGTTGAACTGTATCAATAGCAACTCCAACAACAATAATCACTCCTGTTCCACCAAAAAAAACAGGAAGTCCAAATGCTGTAAAAAGAGCATATGGTAATATTGATATAGCTGCTAAGAAGAAAGCTCCCCCCCAAGTTATTCTTGTGACAACTCCTTCTAAATATTCAACTGTTTCTGTTCCAGGTCTTATTCCTGGGATTGTTCCTCCACCCTGCTTTAGATTCTCTGCCACCTTTTCTGGATCAAATACTATAGCAGTATAGAAAAATGAGAAAAATATGATTACAACAGCATATATTAACATATATACTGGATGATTTTGACTAAATATCATTGCTAACGTCGTTTTAATTGTGTATTCAGAAGGAATCACATTCACGATAGCAGATGGAATCATCATAACTACTGATGCAAAGATTACTGGCATAACTCCAGCACTATTTAATTTTAAAGGAATATATGAATTTTGACCCATACCTCCTCTTCCATTAAAGCCTTTTCCTACATAGTGAACAGGTATTTTTCTTTGTCCTAATTGGAAGATAACTATTCCAGCTACTACAAGTATTCCAGCTAAAGTAATCAATCCTAATACAGGTATTAAAAACTTACTTCCTCTCATACTTTGTATTGTTTGAACAACATTCGACGGTCCACCTGAAATTACGTTCAAAAAAATAAGAAGTGAAACTCCATTTCCTATCCCCTTTATCGAAATTTGCTCTCCAATCCACATCAAAAATACTGTACCAGCAGTCAAAGTAACTATTGTAGTTAAGAAAAACATAGTTCCTGGAGTTGTGACAAGTCCAACTGACTGAAGCCATATACATACTCCAAAAGCTTGTATTATAGCAATTCCAATAGTTAAATATCTAGTCCACTGAGTAATCTTATTTCTTCCAGACTCACCTTCTTTTTGAATCTCTTCAATTTTAGGTATTATTACAGCCAACAGACTGAAAACGATTGATGAGTTGATGTAAGGAACTATCCCAAGAGCAAATATAGATACTCTCTTGAAAGCTCCTCCAGAAAACATATTGATATAACCCAATATATCACTTTGTGCTGTCATAGTTGCTAATCTATCTACATCTACCCCTGGAGCAGGAATATAAGTCCCTACCCTAGCAACTAAAAACATCAACAAGGTGAAGACAATTCTCTCTCTCAACTCAGGAATCTTCATAATGTTATTCAACTTCATATTAAATTTTTCCATTAAAGTCAAAACAACTTCACCTCGCTTCTAGTCCTAGCAAGTTAAAAACTACTTATTGTTCTTAGCAACATTAGCAAATGTTTTAACTTCTATAATTTCTATTAATCCACCTTTAGCTTCTATAGCAGCTCTGGCAGATGCAGAAACTTTATGAGCTTTTACAGTTAATTTTTTATCTAAAGTTCCATTTCCTAAAACTTTAATTCCATCCATCATTTTTCTAACTAATCCAGTTTCGAATAAGATTTCAGGAGTAACTTCAGCTCCATCTTCAAATCTATTTAATAGATCTAATGTGATTATAGCATACTCTTTCTTGAATAATGCATTAGAGAAACCTCTTTTTGGAACTCTTCTATAGATAGGCATTTGTCCACCTTCAAAGTAAGGTTTTACTCCTCCACCAGCTCTAGACTTTTGTCCGTTACTTCCTTTTCCAGCTGTTTTTCCTAATCCAGAAGATTCTCCTCTTCCAACTCTTTTTCTAGCTTTTCTTGGTACAGAAGGCATTAATTCATTTAATTTCATATTAAGCTTGCACCTCCTCTACTTTAAGTAAGTAAGAAACTTGAGCTAGTTTTCCTTTTAACTCAGGAGTTTCTACATGCTCCACAACATCATTCATCTTCTTAAGCCCTAGCGACTTTACAGTTGCTATGTGGTTAGGCTTTCTTCCGATTATGCTTTTTACAAGCTCTATTCTAAGCTTTACCATCTAAATTCCCTCCTAGCTTAAGATATCTTTAACTTCTTTACCTCTTAAAGCAGCAATTTGCTCAGCTGTTCTAAGTGTTTTTAAAGCTTCTACTGTAGCTCTAGCAACGTTGTGTTTGTTTCTAGAACCTTTAATTTTAGTTAAAATGTCATGCACTCCAACAAGCTCTAATATCTCTCTTGTTGCAGAACCAGCGATAACTCCAGTTCCTTCATAAGCTGGTGCCATCCATAAAGTTGTTGCTCCCCATTTTCCTTGTGTTTCATGAGGAATAGTAGATCCTTTTAGAGAAACATCTACTAGATTTTTCTTTGCAGAAGAAAGTGCTTTTCTTATAGCATCAGGTACACCATTAGCTTTTCCTAATCCCAATCCAACTCTACCTTCTCCATCTCCAACAGCTGCTAAAACTGAGAAAGATATTGTTCTTCCTCCTTTAGTTGTCTTAGAAACTCTTGATATCTTTAATAATTTTTCTTGATATTGTTTTTCTTCTCTATTTGCTAACTTAGACAAGTGAAATCCTCCTCTCTAATAGAATTAGAAGCTTAATCCAGCTTCTCTAGCTGCCTCAGCAAGAGCTTCTACTCTTCCTGTGTACTTGTATCCTGATCTGTCGAATACGATATTTGTTATCCCCTTAGCTGCTGCTCTTTCTGCTAGTATTTTTCCTACAGTTTTAGCAGCCTCTACATTTCCACCATTTGCAATATTTGCTTTTAACGCTTTATCAATAGTTGATGCAGAAACTAAAGTTACTCCATTAACATCATCTATTAATTGAGCAAAGATATTGTTGTTTGATCTATATACAGAAAGTCTTGGTCTATCAGCTGTACCAGAAATTTTGTTTCTGATTGATAAATGCTTTCTTGTTCTTACAGCTTGTCTATCTACCTTCTTAAACAACTGTCTTACCTCCTTTTAGTTAAGCTACCTTACGATTTTTTACCTTCTTTTCTTCTAACAACTTCGTCAGAATACTTAACTCCTTTTCCTTTATAAGGCTCAGGAGCTCTTTTAGCTCTTATATCAGCAGCAACTTGTCCTACTACATCTTTCTCGATACCATCGATATGGATAGTTGTATTCTTCTCTACTGTGAATGCAATTCCAGGAACTTCATCAATAATTACTGGATGTGAATATCCTAATGCTAATTCTAGTCCCTTTCCTTTTGCAGCTGCTCTATATCCAACTCCAACTAAGTTAAGAGTTTTTCTAAATCCTTGAGAAACTCCTAAAATCATATTGTTTAATAAAGCTCTTGTTGTCCCATGTATAGCTCTTACAGCTGGCAAATCGTTTGGTCTTTCAACAACGATTTCATTTTCTACTTTTTTTATAGTTAATTCTGAGTTAAATTCTTTTGTTAGAGTACCTTTTGGTCCTTTTACAGTAACTACGTTTCCGTTCATTGTTACTTCAACTCCAGAAGGCACTATTATAGGTTTTTTACCTACTCTTGACATTTACTAACACCTCCTAAGTTATTTATTACCAAACAAATGCAAGAATTTCTCCACCTACGTTTTCTCTTCTAGCTACTCTATCAGTAACAATTCCCTTAGAAGTAGATACGATAGCAATTCCTAATCCTGATAATACTCTTGGCATATCCTCTACTGAAGAATATACTCTTCTTCCAGGTTTAGAGATTCTTTTAATTCCTTTGATAACTCTCTCTTTACCATCATATTTTAAGTAAACTCTTATATTTTTTTTATTCCCATCAGTCACAACTTTATAGTTAGCTATATATCCTTCTTCTTTTAGGATTTCTGCTAATCTATCTTTTAAATTTGAATGAGGTACATCTACTTTCTCGTGCATTACTGCATTTGCATTTCTGATTCTTGTTAACATATCAGCAATTGGATCTGTTAAATACATCTACGAAAATCCTCCTTCCTATAATATTACCAAGATGACTTTTTAACTCCTGGTATTACTCCAGCTCCTGCAAGCTGTCTGAATTTTACTCTCGAAATTCCAAATTCTCTCATGAATCCTCTTGGTCTTCCGTCTAACTGACATCTATTTCTTTTTCTAACTACAGAAGAATCTTTTGGAAGTTTGTTTAATTCAAACATTGCTTCCATATCTCCTTCAGCAACTCTCTTTTTTAGTTCAGCTCTTTTTTCAGCATATTTCTCGCATAGTTCAGCTCTTTTAACATCTCTAGCGATCATTGACTTCTTTGCCATTTATTCTTTACCCTCCTCACTATTACTTTTTGAAAGGCATTCCAAACGCCTTAAGTAAAGCTCTTCCTTCTTCATCATTTTTAGCAGAAGAAACGATAGTGATAGACATTCCTAAAAGTTTTTCAACTTTATCAAATTCAATTTCAGGGAAAACTAATTGGTCTCTTAATCCTAAAGAGTAGTTTCCTCTTCCATCAAAAGCATTAGCTGAAACCCCTTCGAAGTCTCTTACTCTTGGAAGAACTACATTCACTAATCTATCTAGAAAATCGTACATTCTTTCTTTTCTTAAAGTAACTTTTGCTCCGATTGGCATTCCTTCTCTTAATTTGAATCCTGCTTCAGATTTCTTAGCTTTTCTCACTATTGGTTTTTGTCCACTAATTATAGTTAAATCACCCATTGCAGCATCTATTAATTTAGAATTTTGAGTAGCTTCTCCAACTCCCATATTTACTATTATCTTTTCTAGTTTTGGACATTCCATAACGTTATTAATTCCTAATTCTTTCATTAAAGCTGGAGATATAACGTCATTATATAATTTATGATATCTAGAAACGTATTTAGACACTTACGTTTTCCTCCCTTCTTATAGAACTTCTCCTGATACCTTTGAGTATCTTACTTTCTTACCATCTACAAACTTATATCCAACTCTTGTTGGTTTTCCAGCTTTCTCATCAAATAACATTACTTTAGATGAGAATATAGCAGCTGGCTTACTAACAACTCCACCTTGTGGGTTTATTGGAGTTGGCTTCATATGTTTAGTTACTATATTTATTCCTTCAACTACAACTTTTCCTTTTTTAGGGAATACTTTTACAACTTTACCTGTTTTTCCTTTATCTTTACCAGATATTACATAAACTGTATCTCCAGTTTTTACATGTAATGAATCTGGTACAAATTTAACTTTAGGTTTAGCCACGATATTAGCCTCCTCTCTTAATTATTAGATTACTTCTGGAGCTAGAGATAAAATTTTCATAAAGTTTTTAGCTCTTAACTCTCTTGCAACTGGTCCAAAGATTCTTGTTGCTTTTGGTTCATTATTGTTATTGATTATAACTCCTGCATTATCATCAAATTTTATATATGATCCATCTTCTCTTCTTAACTCTTTTTTAGTTCTAACTATTACAGCCTTAACTACGTCACCTTTTTTAACGTTTCCTCCAGGAATCGCTTCTTTAACAGATGCTACAACGATGTCTCCAATTTTTCCAAATCTCTTTTTAGATCCACCTAGTACTCTGATTATCATTAATTTTTTTGCACCTGAGTTATCAGCAACGTTAAGGATAGTTTGTTGTTGTACCATTAAATTATCCTCCTCTCACAATAATTGGAATTATCTAGCTTTCTCAACAATCTCTACTAGTCTCCATCTTTTATCTCTTGATAATGGTCTAGTTTCCATAATTCTTACTCTATCTCCAGTTTGAGCTACATTATTTTCATCGTGAGCTTTAAACTTAGTAGTGCTTTTTACTCTCTTCTTATAGATTGGATGTAAAGCCATTGTTTCTATTGCAACAACGATAGTTTTGTCCATTTTATCAGAAACAACTACTCCTTCTCTAACTTTTCTTTCGTTTCTCAAGACATTAACCTCCTCTTCCTAAGAATCAATTTATATATGAATGAGATTATCTTTCATTTAAGATTGTATTTATTCTAGCAATTTCTCTTCTAACTTCTCTGATTTTAGCAGTGTTAGTAAGTTGACCTAATGAAAGTTGGAACTTTAGGTTGAATAACTCTTCCTTAAGCTCTTTACACTTAACAACTAAGTCTTCAGTTGACATTTCTCTTATTTCCTTAGCTCTCATTAGTTTTCACCACCATTCTCTCTTTTTACTATTTTACATCTTACAGGAAGTTTCATAGACGCTTTTCTCAATGCTGCTAAAGCTTTCTCTTCAGTTACACCAGAAACTTCAAACATTATTCTTCCTGGTAGTACTACTGCTACCCAACCTTCAACACTTCCTTTACCTTTACCCATTCTCACTCCAGCTGGTCTAGCTGTAATAGGTTTATCAGGGAATATTCTTATGAAAGTTTTTCCTTCTCTTTTAAATGTTCTGTTAATTGCAACCCTGCATGATTCGATTTGTCTATTTGTTATCCAGTGTGGCTCAAGAGCTTGTAGTCCGTAATCTCCGAATGCTACAGTATTTCCTCTTTGAGCTGTACCTTTCATTCTACCTCTAAACATTTTTCTATGTTTTGTTCTTTTTGGCATTAACATGACTACGCTTCTCCTCCTTCCTTCTTAGCTGGAAGAACTTCACCATGGAAAACCCATACTTTTATTCCAAGAGCTCCATAAGTTGTGTGAGCTGTTGCTGTTGCATAATCAATATCAGCTCTTAATGTATGTAAAGGAACTTTTCCTTCAACTACCCACTCAGCTCTGGCAATTTCTGCTCCATTTAGTCTTCCTGAAACCATAACTTTAATCCCTTTAGCTCCAGCTCTCATAGCTCTCATTACAGCTTGGCTTACAGCTCTTTTGTATGCTACCCTTTTCTCAATTGAAGTAGCTATATTTTCTGCAACAAGTACAGCATCTTTATTAAACTCTTTAACTTCTTGTACTTTTACAGTTACTTTCTTTCCTGTTAATTTCTCAAGATTTACTCTTAAGTTTTCTATTTCAGCACCTTTTCTTCCGATGATTATCCCCGCTTTAGCTGTGTAAACAAGAACTACTACATTTGAAGGAGAAGTTCTTTCAATCTTTACTTTTGCTATTCCTGCGTGGAAGTAGTTTTTCTTAACATACTCTCTGATTTTTACATCCTCATGGAAGTACTTAGCGTATTCCTTTTTATCTGCATACCAGTTAGAATCCCAAGCTCTTGTAATTCCAAGTCTTAGTCCTCTAGGATCTACTTTTTGTCCCACGGTCTTACCTCCTTAAACTACTTTTCAGAAACAGCAACAACAATGTGAGCTGTTGGCTTTCTGATTATATCCGCTCTTCCCATAGCTCTAGGCATTATTCTTTTAAGAGCTGGTCCATCATTTATCATAATTGTTGAAACTACTAACTTATCTTCGTCCATCTTGAAGTTGTTAGTTGCATTAGCAATAGCTGATGCTAATGTCTTCTTTATTAATCTAGCTGCTTTTTTATTTGTAAATTCTAGAATATCTAATGCTTCTTGTGCTGATTTTCCTCTCACTAAGTCAGCTACCAATCTAGCTTTTCTAGGAGACATTCTTACGTATCTCGTAATTGCTCTAGCTTCCACTAGTCCAACCTCCTCTTTACCTTCTCAAATATATACTTAAATTATTTTTTCTTCTTTTTATCTACTCCATGTCCATAGTAAGTTCTAGTTGGAGCAAACTCACCTAATTTATGTCCAACCATTTGCTCAGTTACATGAACAGGAATGTGTTTTTTCCCATTATATACACCAAAAGTTAATCCAATGAAGTTAGGGAATATTGTTGATCTTCTTGACCAAGTCTTAATAACTGCTTTTAAGTTTCCAGAAGCCACTGCATCTTCAACTTTTTTCATTAAGTGGTGGTCACAGAAAGGTCCTTTTTTTAATGATCTAGCCATTCCTTATTAGCCTCCTCTCGAATTTAGAATTACTTATCGTTTCTTCTTCTTACGATAAACTTATCTGTAGTTTTCTTACCTCTAGTTTTAACACCTAAAGCAGGTTTTCCCCAAGGTGTTAAAGGAGCTTTTCTACCTACAGGATTCTTTCCTTCTCCTCCTCCATGAGGGTGATCAACTGGGTTCATTACAGATCCTCTTACGTGAGGTCTTCTACCCATATGTCTATTTCTTCCAGCTTTACCGATCTGTACTAAGCTGTGCTCTGAGTTTCCTACTTCACCAATAGTAGCCATACACTCACCGTGAATTAATCTTAATTCTCCAGATGGTAACTCTACGTGACAGTAAGTTCCTTCTTTTGCAACTAGTCTTGCTGCAGTTCCTGCAGATCTAACTAATTGTCCTCCCTTTCCTCTTTGTAGTTCAATATTATGAATTTGAACCCCTACTGGCATATCTTTTATTTTAAGTGCGTTTCCTGGTTTAATCTCAGCTTGAGATCCTGCCATAACCATGTCACCTTTTTTTAACCCTTTAGGAGCTAGTATATATCTTTTTTCTCCATCTACATAGAATAAAAGAGCTATATTAGCTGTTCTGTTTGGATCATACTCGATAGATTCTACTCTAGCAGGTATATCTAATTTATTTCTCTTGAAATCGATAATTCTGTAAAGTCTTTTGTGTCCTTTTTGTCTATCTCTACATGTTCTGTGTCCATAGTTGTCTCTACCATATGCAGATTTTAAAGGTACAGTTAAAGACTTTTCAGGTCTTACACTATCTAAATCCGTATTAACTAATCTAGACATTCCTCTTTGTCCGTTAGTAATAGGTTTCATTTTTCTAATAGCCATTTTTGCTTAACCTCCGAAAAAATTCCTTATTCTTTAGACCTATATATATCTTTAGCCGTTATATATTAATTATACTTCTTTAAAGTAAGTTATTGTACTTCCTTGTGCTAACTTAACGATAGCCTTCTTTTTAGCTTGAGTTTTATAAAGTTTCATTCCATGTCTTTTTACAACTGGTTTAGAGTTTAAAGTAGATACAGATTCAACTTTTACATTAAATATTTCCTCTACAGCTTTTCTTATTTGAATTTTGTTAGCTTTTGGACTAACTTCAAAAGTATATTTGTTATACTCTCTTCTTAACATTTCACTTTTTTCAGTGATAACAGGTTTTTTGATGATATCATAAGCTGTCATTATCCAAGCACCTCCTCTATTGTAGTTAGTGCTTCTTTAGTAAGAATTACTTTCTCTTGTTTTAATAACCAATAAACTCCTATTTCATTTGGCTGTAATACAACTGCATTCTCTAGATTTCTTACTGATAAATATAAGTTGTAATCTTTTATATCTGCTAAATCATTTACTACAAATAATTGCTTGTTAGTTGCATTTACTGCATTTGTTAAAGCAACTATTGTTTTTGTTTTTGGAGTTTCAATAGTTCCATCTAAAACTAAAATGTCTCCACTAGCAACTTTAGCTGATAAAGCTGATCTCAATGCTAAATTTCTTACTTTTTTATTCACTTTTTTCTCATATGATCTTGGTTGAGGTCCGAATGTTACTCCCCCTCCAACCATGTGAGGAGCTCTTATACTTCCTTGTCTTGCTCTACCAGTTCCTTTTTGTTTAAAAGGCTTTCTTCCTCCTCCTCTAACCATTGCTCTGGTCTTAGTAGCTGCAGTTCCTTGTCTAGCAGCTGCTAATTCTGCAGTTAGTACTTCATGAAGTACTGCTTGATTAGGCTCAATCCCAAACACTGTATCTTTAACTTCTACAGTTCCAGTTTGAGTTCCTGTCAAGTCATATATGTTTAAAACTGCCATTGTTTTCCTCCTTCCACATCTACTAATGAATTATTTTTTTATAGCTGGTTTAACAACTATGTAACTATTTTTTGATCCAGGTACAGCACCTTTTATTAGTAATAGATTGTTTTCTGCATCAACTCTAACTACTTTTAAGTTTTGAACTGTAACAGTTTCGTTTCCATATTGTCCAGCCATTCTTTTTCCTTTTAATACTTTTCCAGGCCAAGTTGACATTCCGATAGATCCACCTAATCTGTGATTTCTAGATACCCCGTGAGAAGCTCTATTTCCACCAAATCCATGTCTTTTCATAACTCCTGATGTTCCTTTACCTTTTGAAGTTCCTGTAATATCTACGAACTCTACTCCAGCTAGCACATCAACTTTGATCTCTTGCCCTAATTCATAACCTTCAACTGAGTCAACTTTTAACTCTTTTATAAATCTTTGAGGGTTTACTCCCGCTTTCTTGAAGATTCCCATTACTGGTTTAGTAGTGTTTTTCTCTTTTTTCTCATCAAATCCTAATTGTAGAGCTGTATATCCATCGTTTTCTACAGTTTTCTTTTGTAGTACGAAGTTAGGACCAGCTTCAACAACTGTCACTGGAATGAATTTTCCATCTTCAAAAATTTGAGTCATTCCAATTTTTTTAGCTAAAATTCCTGACATATTTCTACCTCCATCAAATAATATATTGGTTGACAACTCGACCTCGTGGTTCTACCACTTTGCTTTAAAAAAACGCCAACTTGTATTATTCTGTAAGGAAATTTTTTTATTCCGATAATCTTCTTATCAAACAAATCAAATTACTCGAAATATAACCTTACAATGTTTTCTAAAAATCAACTATTAGATTTGTTTGATTTCTATTCCAACACCAGCTGGTAAGTTAACTGCTGTTAACGAAGCTATTGTCTTTTGTGTAGAATTGTTGATCTCAACCATTCTTCTGTGTACTCTCATTTCAAATTGTTCTCTTGAATCCTTGTTTACATGCACTGATCTTAATACAGTGTACTTTCTAATTTTAGTAGGTAATGGCATAGGTCCTGCGATTTCCGCTCCAGACTTTTTAGCAACTTCCGCTATTTTTTTAGCTGATTGATCTAATAAAGTGTGATCATAAGCTTTTAAGTAGATTCTTAATTTGTTAGAAGCCATTTATTACTTTACACCTCCTTGAAAATTATCTTTAAGGATTTTCAAATATCCTTATACACTCTAAAGAGTATATCACACTTTCCCAAAAAAGAAAAGCTTTTTTTAAAATTTTTCATGAGTTTTTTAACTTTATACCTATTTAAAATTTTATATCTATTTACAACGCTATTTTTCATTTCTATGCATAAAATAATATGGAATAGCAACAAATATTGCTCCACCTAATATATTTCCTAGCGTTACCCAAAATAGATTATAAAAATACCCAGTTATTCCAAATTCAAAAAAACTCCCTTTTAATAATCCAAATGTCAATGTTGTCATATTGGCAATACTGTGCTCGAATCCACATATAACCATAGCAAAAAGACACCAAAATATCATTATTAACTTTGCACTTTCTGAGTTTAATTTATAAGTTGTCCAACTTGCTAGACAAACTAAAATATTACATAAAATTCCTTTAAACAAAAGTTCTATCCAAGAATAATTTACTTTTGAAAATGCAAGATTCATAATATATTCTCCTACACTTTTATCTAAACTTCCTGTACCTATAAATAGAAAGGTTAGCAGTATAGCTCCTATCCAATTTCCTAGATAACATGTCACAAGAGCTTTTAGAACTTTTTCTAACCTAATTTCCTTCTTTATATAGCTAACACATAATACAAAATTCCCACTTGTAAATAACTCCACTTTCAGTATAACTACTAAACTTAAAGCTATCGGAAAAACTACTCCAAAGCCAATTTTTTCTAAAACTGTTCCTTTTAAGTAAGTAGATATACTTGAGCTGAAGATTACTCCAATTCCTACAAATAACCCAGCTAAAATTGATGAAACCAAATATTTTTTAAAATCCTCTTCTAAACTTTTTATCTTCTCCTTCCCACTTTCTATCAGTTTGTCCATCTCTTTTTCTTTATACATATTATCTCCTTAACAAAGTAAATTTTCCTTCCTAATATGTATTTTAAATTACTAAATTTAATAATATTTTTAATTATCAAACAAAAAGAGGAAGTTCCCCTACAAAAGTCACTTCCTCTCATAAGTTTTCATTTACTATTTAAGGATTTCAGCAACTACTCCTGAAGCTACTGTTCTTCCTCCCTCTCTGATGGCAAATCTCAATCCTGTTTCCATTGCAATTGGGTGGATTAATTCTACTGTCATCTCTATGTTGTCTCCTGGCATTACCATCTCTACTCCTGCTGGTAACGCTATCGCTCCTGTTATATCTGTTGTTCTAAAATAAAATTGTGGTCTGTATCCTGAGAAGAATGGTGTATGTCTTCCTCCCTCTTCTTTTGTTAATACATATACCTCTGATCTAAAGTTTGTATGAGGTGTTATTGATCCTGGTTTTGCCAATACTTGTCCTCTTTCTACTTCCTCTTTCTTTGTTCCTCTTAATAGCGCTCCTATGTTATCTCCTGCTTGACCTTGATCTAGTAGTTTTCTAAACATCTCTACTCCTGTTACTGTAGTCTTAGCTGTGTCTTTGATTCCTACTATCTCTACTTCTTCTCCTACTTTGATTATTCCTCTTTCTACTCTTCCTGTTACTACTGTTCCTCTTCCTGTTATTGTAAATACGTCTTCGATTGGCATTAAGAATGGTTGATCTACTGCTCTTTCTGGAGTTGGAATGTACTCATCTACTGCATTCATTAATTCGATGATTTTATCAACCCATTGTTGCTCTCCATTTAATGCTCCTAATGATGATCCAGCTACTACTGGTACGTCATCTCCTGGGAATCCATATTCATTTAATAACTCTCTTACTTCCATTTCTACTAACTCTAATAACTCAGCGTCGTCTACCATATCAGCTTTATTTAAATATACTACGATATATGGTACTCCAACTTGTCTTGATAGTAGGATGTGCTCTCTTGTTTGAGGCATTGGTCCATCTGCTGCAGAAACTACTAGGATTGCTCCGTCCATTTGAGCTGCTCCTGTTATCATATTTTTTACATAGTCCGCGTGTCCTGGACAGTCAACGTGCGCATAGTGTCTTTTTTCTGTTTCGTACTCGATGTGAGCTGTGTTGATTGTGATTCCTCTTTCTTTTTCTTCTGGAGCTGCGTCGATATTATCGAAGTCAACTCTTTGAGCTAGTCCTAAGTCTGATAATACTTTAGATATAGCTGCTGTTGTTGTTGTTTTTCCGTGGTCAACGTGTCCGATTGTTCCAATGTTAACGTGCGGTTTGCTTCTTTCGAATTTTTCTTTAGCCATTCTGGTTTTACCTCCAAATATTTTTATAATACTATAACTTATTTTACTACTATTTTTGAAAAAATTCTAGTTATTTCTTATATCACTTTAATTTTCATAAAAAAAAATCCACACATTATGCTCTTGCACTTCAGTGTAGTTGTTAAATGGTGGTGAGGGAAGGATTCGAACCTTCGAAGGCAGAGCCGGCAGATTTACAGTCTGATCCCTTTGGCCACTCGGGAACCTCACCGTTTTATTGAGTTTTTTAGTGGTACCCCGTAGGGGAATCGAACCCCTGTTTCCAGAGTGAAAATCTGATGTCCTTACCACTGAACGAACGGGGCATCTGGTGCCGCTTATCGGAGTCGAACCAATCACCTACTGATTACAAGTCAGTTGCTCTACCAGATGAGCTAAAGCGGCATCTTTTCTTAATCAACGCTTATTTTCTTTTTCCATGTCCCGCTGACGTATAATATAGTACCACATAATAAAAAAACTGTCAATAACTTTTTTTTATTTTTTCATTTTTTAATTTTTCACTAAATCCCCTAGCGAATTAAAGCTTTTCTGTCTTTCCAATCTCTTTGATTTTATTTAAATATTATAAATTTTTTTCAACTCCTCCTCTTTATATTCTCTTTTTTCTTTCATATTTTTTATTAATTCCTGATCAATATCTATTTTCTCATCTATTTCTTTCATCTCACTTATTATTTCTACATTTTCTATTCCTAACTCTACATACTTGTCTTTTATTCTACGTAATATCTCTTGGCTAGTAGCTTTTACCCATTTTTCTGTTCCCACTCTATCTAAACTATTTAATTGTAATTTTGTAAATTTTATATTTTTTAAAAACTTCACCATTTTTTCTGTATGCTCATCTGAATCATTTAATCCCTCTATTATAAAACTTTCAAGATAAATTTCTCCCAAATACTTTTCACTTAAGTTTTTTAAACCTGCCATAATTTGTAAAACATCACTAGATACAGAAGGTCTATTTATTTTTTTAAATATCATATTGTCCACACTATTCAAAGTTGGTATTATTAAATCTGCATTTTTTATCTCATTTACAACTACAGAATCATCTAAAAGTAAGCCATTAGTTATCACACAGACTTTTACATCTGTATGCTCTTTTATCCAATCTATAATCTCTCCTATATCCTTACTTAAAGTTGGTTCTCCACTTCCTGAAAAAGTTATATAATCAGGCTTTATTTTTTTTAAAACTTCTTTTATCTCCTCTTTTATCTCTTCTGGATCTTTAAACCTTTCTCTTTTTAATGTTAATTTTTTTGTTGCTCCACATTCACAAAATATGCAATTCATATTACAACTTTTAGGAAGCACTAAGTCTACTCCTAAAGAAATTCCTAATCTTCTTGAAGGCACAGGTCCAAATACATGTTTAAACATAAAACTCCTCCCATTTATCTATTAAAGAATATAGTGTTGCTGCTAATTTATACGGATGATGTCTTACCATCCCTTTTGAATCAATTTCTAATATATCTCTATCCCTAATTTTAATCCCTCTTTCTTTTAGCTCTTCTTTATTCACGATAACTCTATCACTTCTTTGTTTTCTATATCTTGCTAATATCTCTTCTGGAATCTCTCTTGTATCTACTACTACCTCATCTATTACCTCATTTCCTATAACATCACATATAGCTTCTACATGGTCTAAAGCATCATACCCTTCTGTTTCCCCTGGCTGTTGCATTGCATTACAAACATATACAATCTTCCCTTTAGTTTTCTTTAAACTCTCCTTAATTCCTTTTAATAAGAGATTCGGAATTAAACTCGTATATAAACTCCCTATTCCAAATACTACTAAATCTGCTTCTTCTAAAGCTTTTAAATTTTCTAAGGGTGCCTTTCTTTCATTTTTATAAAAAACCCTTTTAATTTTCTCTTTCGAAAAAGGTATATTAGATTCTCCTTCTACTATTTTTCCGCTTTCTGTTTCAGCATATAAAAATACTTTTTCCAAAGTTGCTGGTAATATTTTTGCTTTTATATTAAATAACTTTCTAAGTCTATCTACCGCATCTCCAATGTTACCCGTTATCTCATTCATAGCCATAATAAGAAGATTTCCCAATG
The DNA here is from genome assembly GCF_900450765.1 of Fusobacterium necrogenes. NCBI lineage: Bacteria > Fusobacteriati > Fusobacteriota > Fusobacteriia > Fusobacteriales > Fusobacteriaceae > Fusobacterium > Fusobacterium necrogenes. The sequence continues at coordinate 1,706,583 of NZ_UGGU01000003.1, forward strand.
GATGTGCCCCTATAGAACTTTCCTCTTTAAATCTATATTGAAATACATCTTCTATTATGGGTTCTACATCACTTAGAGCAATTAGTACATTCCTCAAGTCTCCAGGTGGTGGAGAATCAAACTCCTTTCTTAAAGCTCCACTACTTCCACCATCATCAGCTACAGATACAATAGCTGTCAGATCAATTGGTAAATATTTCAATCCCCTCAATACTACAGATATTCCACTTCCCCCACCTAATACTACTACCTTAGGTTTTCTATTCATAGTATCACTCCTATATGCTACTCAACGCTATTTTTTATATTATCCCTCGAAATATAAAAAAAATCAAGTATATAAAAAAGTCCCCAGACTCCTCCAGGGACTAAAATTTATTTCTATTTTTATTATAGATATTTACCTTCTGTATCTCTTATTAATTTAGCTACAGCTTCTACTTTTGGCATATCCTCTTCTACAAGATTAGCTAGTGGAGAACGAACCCCTCCGATTTCTATGTTGTGGTTGATTTTTAAAGTAGCTTTGATTACTCCATACATATTTCCTTTGCAAGAGCATAGAGCTGTTATGATGTCATTTACATCATATTGAATTACACGAGCTGTTTCGTAGTCTCCTTTTTTGAAGCACTCTAAAGCTTTAAGGAATAATTTAGGCATTGCACCATAAGTTCCTCCAATTCCTCCCTCTGCTCCTATCATAAATCCTCCGATAAATTGCTCATCTGGACCATTGAATACTATCGTATCTTTCCCTCCAATAGCTTTGAATGTTTGGATATCTTGGATAGGCATAGAAGAGTTTTTAACTCCTATTACTCTAGGATTTTTTAACATTTCTTTATATAGAGATGGTGTTAAAGCAACTCCTGCTAATTGTGGAATGTTATAAATTACGAAATCTGTGTTAGGTGCAGCACTTGAAATGTCGTTCCAGTATTTAGCTATTGCATGCTCTGGTAAACGGAAATAAATAGGTGGTATAGCAGCGATTGCGTCTACTCCTAAGCTTTCTGCATGAGCAGCTAATTCCATACTGTCTGCTGTGTTGTTACAAGCTACGTGAGCTATTACTGTTAATCTTCCTTGTGCTTCTTTCATTATAGTTTCTAGAACTAATTTTCTCTCTTCTTTACCTTGATAAATACACTCTCCAGAAGAACCTCCAACATATACTCCTTGAACTCCTGCTTCAATAAAGTATCTAGTTAAAGCTTTTACTCCTTCAACACTAATATTTCCTTCTTTGTCATAGCAAGCATAGAATGCTGGTATTACTCCATGGTATTTCTCTAAATTTCTCATTTAAAAACACTCCTTTTCAATCAAATATTCCAATATTAATTTTTCGTTTTTAATGTTTCATATTAAATCTTGTTCACGAGAACATTTTACTAAAATTAGAATATTTTGTCAATATATATTTTAAAAAACTTCTTTATAAAAAAAGGACTGCTACAAAATTTATTGTAACAATCCTATTCTAACTTAATATTTATAACTTATACTAATACAATCCATTATGTAACATCATATCTTTTCCCATCTCTTTTTCTAGTATTAATGTTATCTCTATCTGATCTTTTGTATTTAACATTCCTCTTATCTCATCCGCTATCTGTTTTGCTATTCTGTCATATGATCCCTTATCAAATTTTCCCCATCCTCCATCTCCTGAGAATGATTCTATCTCCATATTTACATATATTCGTCCATGAAATGACCCTATGTCAATTCCATCTATTGACAATGAATTATTTTTATTATCTGTTAAAACACTATACTTAAATTCTAATTTATCCTCTAAATAATCATATGGTCCTTCTGCTACTACTATAAGTGATGTTATTAAAAACAATCCCATTAATATCTTTTTCATCTGTCTACCTCCACACTTTATCTTTATGATATCATTCTAACACTTTTTTATTAAAAAAAGATTAAAATATTAAGATATTTTTAGATAAAAGTTAGGACCTATTAGAAAGCTAATTTAATTTATAGCTGACTCTCTTCTGCAGTCACTGTTACTTCTATTTCTTTATAGAAATATATCCTTTCTCATCACTCTTCTATCTCTACTTTATAATTTTGATCTTTAATTAATTTTTTAAACTCTTCTTTTTCAATATAACCGCTTATAACTTGAACTACCTTTCCTTCTTCATTTATAAGGTAAGTTGTTGGATAGCTATCTATGTAATATTTATAAAACATAATCTTATCATTTATTATAGGAAAATTATAATTTTTTTCTTTTATTACATCCTTTAATTTCGCTTCCTCTTCATCATTAAAAGTTAAAAAAATTATATTTTTCTTATTCTCTCCATTTTCCTCATATAGAACTTTTAAATCTTCTAATGATTTTTTACAATATCCACACCAGCTAGTCCAAAAAGTTAAATATACTTTCTTCCCCTTATATTGTTCTAAAGTATGTTCTTTTTGAAATTGATCTTTCAATTGAAATTCTGTAGCAGTTACTAAATTTCCAAATACACTTATTGTGTATACTAACATTAACAAAAATAAAAGTTTTTTCATAAATTTTTCTCTCACTTTCTATTCAACTACATACTTTTGTTCTATTCTATACTTCATTTTTATCTTAGCATTTGACCCTTCACTCTTTAAATTTAATATTTCCTCTTCCAATATCAAAAAGTAACTTTTTTCTCCTTGTGTATCTCCATCTACTAAAACTTCAAAACTTTTACTACTAAAAGCTGGAATTAAAAGTGTATTTGGAGTTACTTTCACTCCATACACATCATTTTCTATGCTAAGTCTATATCTTAGTGGGTATTCCTTTGCATTTTCAAGTATAAAAGTTTTACTTCCTTTCTCTCCTTCCTTCACTTTGATATCCATATTTATATCACTAGTTCTTAAAGCAAAAATTGACATACTTAATATCATAAATAGTAGAGTTTTCTTAATCATTATTCTTCACTCTCCAATATATAAAAGTTTTATTTTTAAATTATTTCTCTAATTATATTAAATACACTTTTTAAAATATTTTTAGTTCAAAAACAGAATATATTAAATATAAAAACGTACTTTTCGCAATAGTTATTACTTTAATTTTAATCTTTTTTTTCCATAGGTGTCAAGAGAATTTTTATTATTTTTATGTTTAATACTTAAAAAACTTACTAATTTTAAAATGACTAATTTATATAAAAAAAGTTGAACAGCATTAAAAAATATTTTACTCAAGTCTTTTTTGGATAACATCAAACAAAATATACAAAAGGAGATACACATTAAAACATATATTCCCTGCTATTCTTCACTAAAACTTGAATTATAATTTTTAATGAAAAGAAAAAAAGACCATAGATAAATTATCTATAGTCCATTATACTTTTAAATTATTATTTTTTAATGGAGGCGACGACCAGATTTGAACTGGTGAATGGAGATTTTGCAGACCTCTGCCTTACCGCTTGGCGACGTCGCCATATTTAATTGTTAGTCAGTGGTGCCCAAAGGCGGAATCGAACCACCGACACGGGGATTTTCAGTCCCCTGCTCTACCGACTGAGCTATCTGGGCATAAATGGCGGGAGTGACGAGGGTCGAACTCGCGACCTCATGCGTGACAGGCATGCGCTCTAACCAACTGAGCTACACCCCCAAGACAATGGTGGTCTCAACAGGACTTGAACCTGTGACCCCCTGCTTGTAAGGCAGGTGCTCTCCCAACTGAGCTATGAGACCTTATTCTCAGTGCGCTTAGATATGATACACTATTTTATATAATAAATCAATCCGGTTTATCCTAATTTATTTTAATATATTTCTATTTTAATTATTTTTATATATTTTTTTTTATTTTTCTAATTTTTTTACAAAAATAAAAATGTACTTTCAATTCCATAACCAAGAATTAAAGTACATTTCAGTTACAATTATAACTCAAGAAATAAACTTATAAAAAATATCCTCATATTCATAGGAAATCTCAACATACTTTTCATAACAAGTCTTTCTTCTAATCCGGAAAAATCACCTAGTAGCTCTACATAATAACTGACTATCTCCTTATAAAGATTCCTATCTGAAGTAGCTCTAACTATCTCTTCAGAAAAAAATATCTTCTCATATATTTTTAAATTATTCACATTATTCAAAAAATCTCTAAGTGCTTTATATATATTTATTCTATATAATAATTCTTGAGTCTTTACATATTCTTTAATAGCCTTTCCTATCTCTCGGTAAGAATAACCTCCTTCTAAATCTATATCCAATAATTTAAATTTTTGAATATCTTCACTCTTTCCTCTAAAAAAGGAATACACGAAATCATCTACCCCTAACTCTTCAGCTGTTCTTCGTTTAATTTTTACAAGGATACTCCTGGATTTTATAGTTGGAAGAATATTCAAATTACTATTTAAAAGAATAAAAAAGCTTCCTTTATTTGGCTCTTCTATAAGTTTCAAAAGAGCATTACTAGATTCTTTTCTCATTTTACTAATATCTTTTATTATAAATACCTTTTTATTTCCTTCATAAGGACTTGAAGATGATTTATAAGCTAATTCTCTTATCTCATCAATTTTTAATCCATCAGGATTATCTAGTATCTCTAAATCACTGTAAAGCATCTTCTCTATCCTTTTACAGATATTACACTCCCCACAAAAATCTCCCTCTAAAGTTTCACAACACAATCCTTTAGCAAAATGTAGAGCAAATTCCATAAGCAAGCTCATATCACTCCCATAGAAGAGATAAGTTCCAGAATCTTTTTCTAGCTTTAATTCATTTTTAAAAAACTCTTTTACCTCTTCATTGGAAATTATATCTTTTATCATTATCTCTCTGCCTTCTCTATCTGTCTTAAAACATTTAATTGGTCTAAAGCAAGACCAGCCCCTCTAACTACACTTTCTAACGGATTTTCAGCCAATTTTACTGTTAGGTTTGTATGCTTTGCTATCAATTCTGGGAAATTTCTAATAAGTGAACCTCCACCTGCCATTATCATACCTTTATCAATTATATCTGAAGCAAGTTCTGGTGGAGTTTGTTCTAATACATATTTTACACATTCTACTATCTCCATTAGAGAATCATGTATAGCTTCCCTTACCTCTTCTGAAGTTATTACTACAGTTTTAGGAAGTCCCATTATTAAATCTCTTCCCTTTATAGTCATTATCTCTTCCTCTTCTAGTGGTAATGCTGTTCCTATTTTTATCTTTACTTCTTCAGCTGTTTTATCTCCTATTAAAAGATTATGAGTCTTTTTTACATATTTCACAATGTCTGCATCAAAATTATTTCCAGCTGTTCTTATAGTTTTACTAACAACCGTTCCACCAAGAGAGATAACTGCTACGTCAGTAGATCCTCCACCAATATCTATTATCATATTTCCCTCAGGTACAGATATATCCATCCCCGATCCAAGAGCTGCAGCTCTTGCTTCTTCTATCAAGTATGCTCTTTTAGCTCCGGCAGAAATAGCAGCTTCAAGAACAGCTCTTTTTTCTACACCAGTAACATCTATTGGAACACATATCATTATCTCGGGCATAAAAAAATTATATGAGCCAAAAACTTTTTTAATAAAATATTTTATCATAGCCTCTGTTACATCATAATCAGCTATAACTCCTTCACTAAGAGGTTTTACTGCCACTATTGTATCAGGAGTTTTTCCCAACATCTCTTTAGCCTCATTTCCAACAGCTAATATCTTTCTACTCTCTCTTTCTACTGCTACAACAGACGGTTCATTTAAAACTATTCTTCTATGCTTTTTACTATACACTAAAGTATTTGCTGTTCCCAAATCTATTCCTAAACTTCTATTAAACCCAATATTTGGAAATTTAAATTTCATTTTCTTTCTCCTCCACACATAAATTTACTGCTAGTTCTATTAAATCCATTCTATTTTTTATATAAAATCCAGCTATTAAAGCTTCAAAAGCTGTTGCTTCTCTATACTCTTGTACATTACAAGATCTTGGAAAAGTCTTTATATTTCCATTCTTCGACCTATTTCCCAACATTTGGAATTCTTTATCTAATCTAGGAAAAAGCTCTCTGTACAGTTTACTTTGTTTTTTAGCATTTACACAATCTTTTACTTTTTTATTTAGATTTCGTAAATTCAAGCCCTTAGATATCCAATACTTTCTAATGTTTAACTCCCATATTGAATCTCCTAGATAAGCTAATATTAGTCCACTAGTTTCTCTTAAATCTACATTGTCCATGTAGTCTTATCCTTTCCATCTTTTATTTTTATTCCCATTTCAGCTAATCTATCTCTTATCTTATCTGACATAGCCCAATTCTTTTCATTTCTCGCTTCTCTTCTAAGTTCAAGTATAAACTCTATAAGTTCAGAAGTCATATTTCCTACAACTGTTTCAAGCTTTAATTTCACTCCTAAAGCCTCTTCCATAACATTTATAATATACTCAACAGTCTCTTTTACTATCTCTGCTCCCTCTGCATTGATAGGAGTATCCACAGCTTTATTTAGCTCTTTTACCAATTCAAATATAGCTCCAAGTCCCATCGAAGTATTGAAGTCCTCATCCATAGCAGCTATAAATTTCTCTTTTGCTACAGCTAATTGCTCCTTTAATTCCATACAAGAGCTTCCATCAGCTTTTACATCTACTACTGCTTCTTTTCCTCTCATTATAGCATTCTCTATCCTTTCAAGAGAAGTTTTAGCTTGAGTAAGTTCTGCATCTGAAAAATCTATTGGCTTTCTATAGTGAGAGCTAAGCACAAACAGTCTTACAACTCTACCATCATAGTGCTCTAATACATCTCTAAGTAGGAAGAAATTTCCAAGAGATTTAGACATTTTTTCTCCATTTACATTGATATATCCATTGTGCATCCAATATCTTGCATAATCTCCACCACAACCACATTTAGATTGTGCTATCTCATTTTCATGATGTGGGAATATTAAGTCTTGTCCTCCTCCATGAATATCAAATGTATCTCCTAAATATTTATGAGACATAGCTGAACACTCTATATGCCAACCTGGTCTGCCTTGTCCCCAAGGAGAGTCCCAGCTTGGTTCTCCCTCTTTAGCCTTTTTCCATAGAGCAAAATCTAGCGGAGATTTTTTTATTTCACTTATCTCTATTCTTGCTCCACTTCTTAAATCTTCAAGATTTTGATGAGATAATCCTAAATACTCATCTTTGTATGATTCTACATCAAAATATACATCTCCTTGCGACTCATAGGCATGCCCTTTTTCTATCAGAGATTTAATTATCTTTATCATTCCACCTATATGCTCAGTAGCCTTAGGTCTAGTCATTCCCTCTTCTTTTAAATTTACCTTAGCTGTATCTTCAAAGTAAGCTTTAATATATTTTTCAGCTACCTCTTCACAACTTATCCCCTCTTCATTTGCTCTTTTAATTATCTTATCATCTACATCTGTAAAGTTTGAAACATAGTTTACCCTATATCCTCTAAATTCAAAATATCTTCTTACAGTATCAAAAAATATTGCTGGTCTAGCATTTCCTATATGTATATAGTTGTACACAGTAGGACCACATACATACATTGATACCTCTCCATCTTTTATAGGTTTAAACTCTTCTAACTTTCTAGTAAAAGTGTTATATATTTTTATCATATCTGCCTCCTAATCACCATCTTTTTAAACTCTTCCACTGGAATTATAAGCTTTATCTTTACATTTTGATCCTCTCCATGTATTGTCGCTTCTACTCCTTCAAATCCCATAAATTCAAAAGATTCTAGCTTTCCATAAACAAAAGTCTCATCACTCAAAGCTACAACTTTTGTCCTTTCGTCAAATTTACTATCACCTATAATCACTATTCCATCTTTTTTTTCTATTTTTCTTCCTATATAAAAAGCTGAATTTTCATCTCCTAGCATTTTCAATACTTTTTCTATCTCCGGCGCCTCATCCTTTATTTTTATCATAAATGAATTCTCATCAACTCTATAAAGTACCTCTCCATCTATCTCTTTCAAAATTTTTTCAATATCTATTCCAAGCAAATTTTTCCAAAGTATTAAAATTGACTTAATATCTATATTAACCCCTGTAACAAAAGGATTAAATAATAATTTATCCAATTTTGAAAAATCATTTACTGAAAAATATATATTATTTTTTCCAAAATATTTTAATAATTCCCTTTCATTCTTATTATTTTTAAAAATTTCGTTCTTTTCTTTATCTAAAACTAATTCAATATCTGATATTAATTTTCCATCCTTTATATCCACACTATTAATCAAATAATCCAGTCCATAAAACTCAACTTCTGTATTATTATATATAAATGTTCCTAATAAATTATCTCTTTGTAAATCTAATCTCTCTTCTATTTCTTTATTATATAAATATTTTTTATCTTTTACCATAAAATCTTTTAGATTTTTCTCACCAAGGGAAAATATAAACAACCCCTTATAGTTTTTCATAAATAAATCTGTCTTTAATTTAGGTAGATACTTATCTTTGTACTCTCTTTTTAAAACATATAAATCATCTTTCAATTCAAAGTATCTTCCTAGATTTTTTAAAAGAAAAAAATACCAATATCCTGTATCCACGACAACTGTAAAAGATTTTTCATTTATTGCATAGAACTCTTTGTCAGAAAAAACATAAAATTTAGAAATATATTTCAAGTTTGAGATTTCAGAATTCAAACCACTTACTTTCTCCTTATCAAATAATTCCAATAAAAGAGTAAAATTCTTACTACTTATTCCCTCATTTGCATATATTATTTTAGTTTCTTTAGTTATAAAATCCCTAGGAGATGCCTTGTATACTACTTTATACCCCAAAAATATTCCTAAAATTAGTACTACAACTGCTATAAATCCTACTATCTTTTTCATAAACTATCACCTATTGGAATCTTTTATTTTCTATTCTTTTTATCTCTTTTTTTGTAAGATTTAGATTTTCCGTTTTAAACATCGGAGCTTTAAATCTAGCTCTTCTTACCTCTTCCTCTTTTAACTCACAAGTAAAAAAATCCTCTTTTAAGTACTCGCCCTCTACTACTATCTCACCATTTGGTGCTACTACAAATGAGTTTCCAAAGAAAGTAACACCATCTTCCACTCCAGCTCTATTTACTGCTACAGAATATACTCCATTAAGTAAAGAGTTAGTTTTAACTATTGTTTTCCATCCCTCAGATAACTCCTCTTTTTTCTTTCCAACTACTGCAGGAGAATTAAATAATATAAAAACATACTTTGCTCCATCTTGGGCTAAAATATATTGAGTTGATTGGTGCCATACATCTTCACAAATTAATATTCCTAATCTTCCAAATTTTGTATCAAAGGCTCTTACCTTATTTCCTGCCATAAAGTTCCTACCCTCTTGATAAGCTCCATAAGTAGGAAGATATACTTTTCTATGCTTGTGTGCTACTTTTCCATCTTCTAAATAGTAAGCTGTATTGTATGGATATTCCTCTTCTCCTAACTCTACTGCTCCAAATATTATACTTATCTCCTTGCTCTTTTCTAGTAATACACTTGGTACTTCTTTTATAGCTACATCAAAAACTATATCATCTAATGAGTATCCTGTAAGTGATAACTCTGGAAATACTACTATATCATTTTTTTCTGCTATGGCTTTATCAATTACTTCTAGCATCATATTTAAATTTTTCTCTACATTTCCTAGTGTTGGTTTTATCTGCCCTATATATACTTTCATGTTCACTCCTTATCCAAGGAAATTAGAAATTCCTCTGTAAGTTAGAATATTGAGTAACTATGCTCATCTCACTAAAAATGCAAAACTCGGCTTTGCCTCAAACAGTTGCATTTTTTAGCGTTCGATTTCGCTGTGTTCCTCTTATATTCTAACTTAATCGCCGTCATTTCTAAATTTCCTTAATATACTCAAACTATAAATTGTTCCTATAAAAATTTTAAGTCCTCTTGAGTAGTAATCTTAATATTGTCATAATCTCCAAGAACTATTTTAACCTTTCCACCTATTCTCTCCACTAGAGATGAGTCATCAGTTCCTAAAAAGTTTTCTCTTTCAGCTATCTCATAAGCTTCTTTTAATAATTTTCCTTCAAAGGCTTGAGGTGTATGTACTGCTACTAGATCAGCTCTTTTAGGAGTAGATACCACTTCAAAACTTTCATTTATTACTTTGATAGTATCCTTTACCTGTACTCCTACTACTGCTCCTAACCTCTCTTCTACTACTACTCTACAACACTCCTCTATATACTTCTCTTTTAAAAATGGTCTTACTCCATCTTGAACTAAAATTATATCACTGTTATTATCATATTTTAGTGCATTGTATATAGAGTTTTGTCTCTCTTTTCCACCCTCTATTACTTTCACTATCTTAGATAATCCATATTGATTACAATAATTTTCTACTAAAGATACATTCTCTTTATTAGTAACTACTACTATCTCATCTACTATCTTAGAATTTTGTGCTACTTCCAATGGCATTATAAAAAGTGGCTTTCCTTTATACTCGAAAAATTGTTTAGGGTAACCTAGTCCCATTCTCTTTCCTACTCCTGCAGCTGCAACTATCATAGTTACTTTAAAGTTACTACTGTACATCCTAGTCCTCCCTCTCCATGTCCTCCTAATCTGTACTCTTTTACATATCTACATTTTTTCAAGTAGTTTAATATTCCCTCTCTTAGAGCTCCTGTTCCCTTACCATGAATTATATATACCTCAGTATATGAGTTCATAACAGCTCTATCTAAATAAGTCTCAAGCTCATATACAGCCTCATCTACCATCTTACCTCTTAAATCTATCTCATTTCTTACTGAAGTCTTAGTGTGTGAAAAAGTATTATACTCTTTCTTAGCCTTTTCCTTTACAACTTTTACATCATCCATAGATACCTCTAATTTTAAGATACCTGCTTGAACTTGAACTGTCTCTTTTCCACCATTGATTTTTAAAACATTAGCAAATTGATTTAAGCTATTTACAAATACCTTATCTCCAACTTTATAATCAACTTTTCTAGCAATCTTTGGTTTTTCCTCAACATTTTTATTTCTATCATCTTGAAGAGCCGATCTAAGCATATTAAGACTTTTTTGCACATTCTTAACATCCTCTTTCTTATTCTCTTCCTTTTGAATCTTCTCAACAAGAGCTACTGCTTTAGCTTGCATCTCTTTCATCATCTTATCAGCTTTTTCATATGCCTCTTTTAGTATCTCATTTTTCTCCTTTTCCAATACTCTTAATTTTTCAGCATACTCATCTCTATCCCTTTGAGCTGCAGCTTTTAAAAACTCAACTTGTTGTTTCATAGCCTCTAGCTCATCAGCTTTCTCTTTTATATTAGCTATCATCTTTTCTATTTTTTTATTATCATCACCTATATAGCTCTTAGCTTTCTCTATTACCTCATCAGATACTCCAAGCCTTTTAGCTATTGTAAGAGCATTACTCTCTCCGGGTATTCCTATCAATAATCTATAAGTAGGAGATAGAGTATTTACATCAAACTCCATAGAAGCTGTCTCTATTCCCTCTTCATTATATCCATGAGCCTTTACCTCACTATAGTGAGTTGTGATAAAAGATTTACACTTTCTATCTCTTAAATAATCTATAACAGCCATAGCAAAAGCTGAACCTTCTATTGGGTCAGTTCCTGATCCTAACTCATCTAGTAATACTAAAGAGCTTTTATTTACACTTTCTAAAATCTCCTGTACATTTTTTAAGTGTGCAGAGAATGAGGATAGAGATTGTTCTATACTTTGCTCATCTCCAATATCTGCATATACTCCTGTAAAGAACCCTATGCTTGTATGCTCATGAGCTGGGATAGGTATTCCTGATAGAGCCATAAGAGTTAGAAGTCCAGCTGTTTTAAGTGCTACTGTTTTTCCCCCTGTATTTGGTCCTGTGATAAGTAGAGTATTGTAATCTTTTCCTATCTCAAATGTCAGTGGAACTATCTTATCAGCTGGTATAAATGGGTGTCTTGCATCTACTAAGCTCAACATCTCTTTATTATTTATATTAGGTATTACACAATTTTTTTCTATTCCATATACAGCTCTAGCATTTAAAATATCAAGAGATAGTATTGCTTCTCCTACTGCATCTATATCCTCTCTATTATTTCTCACATGCTCAGTTATTCTAAGTAGAATTTTTCTTATCTCCTCTTTTTCTTTTAACTCTAGCTCTCTCATCTTATTGTTTAGAGCTACTATTGAAAGAGGCTCTATAAATACGGTTTGACCACTAGAAGATCTATCATGCTCTATACCTTTTATAAGCCCTTTAAAGTCAGCTTTTACAGGAACTACACTTCTTCCATCTCTCTCTGTTATTATTCTCTCTTGAAAAGCTTTGGCTAAACTTGGCTCATCAAATAACTCATCAAATTTTCTTTTTATATTTATTGAAAGAGTTTTTTTATGTATTCTTAGATCCCTTAAATCTAAAGAGGCATCATCTTTTATTTCTTTATTATTATCTATTGCTTTATTGATAATATCCTCTATTCCTCTCATTACAGGTACATCATGATATCTATCTTTTAAATCTCTATATTTTCCTAAATCCTCTAATCTAGTTTTAAAAAGTCTAAAAATTCTTAAATTAAAGTTTATATCCCATAAATCCTCTACATCAAGATATGCTCCTATAAGTTGTGATTTCTCTGTCATTTTACAGATATCTTTCATCCCAGCAGTTTCAAATCCACCATCATATTTTATAAAGTCTGTAAAATCTTTTAAAATATCTAGCTCTCTATTAAGTGAACTAAAATCTTTTAATGGAGATAAATTCATTATTTTATAATGATTTTCCTCAATCACGCTATAAGCAGATAATTCCTCTCTTAATTTATCAAACTCTAATACTTTATAACTATGTGTATTCATTTTTTTACTCCCTAATTTATTATTTCATTCACCTCTTATTATAGCATAAATCTCTAATTTTCTTAACTTTATTCAAGAAAATTTAAAAAAAACTTGAAATTTCCTCGATTTAATGATACAATTATATGCATTGTGTATATAAATTATTTTAAGAAAGGAGAGAAACAGAATGCAAAGATGTGAAATTACAGGAGTAGGACTAATCAGTGGAAACCAAATTTCTCATTCACACAGATTAACTAGAAGAGTTTGGAAACCTAACTTACAAGTAACTACTATCAATGTAAATGGAGCTCCTATTAAAGTAAAAGTTTGTTCTAGAACTTTAAAAACTTTAAAAGGTCTTAATGATGTAGAAGTTATGAAATTTTTAAAAGCTAACGAAACAACTTTAAGTACAAGACTTCAAAAAGCTATGGCAAAATAGTTTTTAGTCAATAAAAAAGACAGCTTAATTAAAAGCATGTCTTTTTTTATTTTTTGTACCTTCTTCCAATCTCTATTTTTATCTTAACTACATTTATATTTTCTGGTAATCCCTCTAATTCTGTTATGAGATACTCTTCATATGCATCTCCTAATATAATATAATTTTCTTTTTCTATTTTATCCAATATATCATTATATATTCTATCTATCTCATCTACTCCACCTTTATAATAATATACTGCATAAGTTTTTTCCTCTAACTCTTTTTCATCTTTTCTATCCTCTATAAATAAACAACATACTCTTCCGAAGTTTCTCTTCTTTAAATCTTCTACAGATATTACAGAACCTATACTTATCACATCTATCTTATTTAACTTCAACATAAATTCATTGTACATCTCTAACCACTCTTCTAAGGAGATTTCTAAATCTTTATCTGTCAAATTACTATAGATATATTTTCTGCTCTTCTCTTTTTTTATATAAAGTTTTTCAAACTCAACACTCTCTCCTTCAAGAAGATTTTCCTTTATACTTTCAAATCTCCTTTTTATATTTCCTAATCTCTCTATCTCTCTATCTATTCCTACTATCTGCTCATCTACTAATTCTAATAGCTTAAGTACTGATGGTGTTGCAAAATATTCCTGCAATTTACTTATTGAAATATTCATCTCTCTAAATGCTAAAATTGTAGCTAAAATAGGAATTTGAGTTGAGCTATAATATCTATAACCCTTTGCATCTACCTCTATTGGTTGAAATAGTCCTATCTTATCATAATAAAAAAGAGTATCTTTCTTGATATTAAATTTTTTAGCAAATTCTCCTGTTGTATATAACTTTTTATCTCTTCTATTCATAAATCCCACCTTTTCTCTTGACTATGGAGTTACTCTATAGTTTATACTATTTCTGGAAATAAATCAAAGATTTAAGGAGTTTTTATGGAAAATATAACTTTGTTTGAAAAAACACCACCTTTAAAACTATTTTTTAAAGCTGCCATACCAGGTTCTATTGGAATGCTTGCTTCAGCTATATATCTATTTTTTGATGGAGTTATTATCAGTAGACTTCTAGGAGAAACTGCATTTGCTGCTTTTAATCTCACTATTCCAATAGTTGTTTTAAACTTTGGTTTTGCTGATTTAATAGGATTAGGTTCCTCAGTAAATATTGCAATTTTATTAGGAGAAAAAAAGTTTGAAAAAGCATCTAAAATTTTTTCACTCTCTTGTTTTACTATACTTATATCTAGTACTATCTTAGGTATATTATTATTTCTCCTTGCTCCTACTATTTTATACTCTTTAGGAGCTACTGGAGAGCTTGCTAGACAATCTATAAAATATTTGAGAGTATATGCTTTATTTTCTCCACTTACTACTATCACTTTTGCAGTTGATAACTATTTAAGAATTTGTGGAAAAATAAAATTTAGTATGTTTTTAAATATTTTAATGTCATTTTTATGTATCTCTCTTGAGATTTTATTCCTATATTTCTTAAATTTTGAATTAATAGGTGCTGCCCTTGCTAACTGTATAGCATTTTTTATATGTACACTTATAGCCTTTTCTCAATTTTTTTATAAAGATAGTAGCTTAAAGTTTTGTAAATTTAAAATTGAGTTAGAACTTTTAAAATCAATATTTATAAATGGAATGCCCACATTTTTAAATAATGTAGCTAGCCGTATCACTAATATTTTATTTAATTACTTATTACTCTATCTAGGTGGAATTTCAGCTGTTAGTGTCTATGGGATATTGATGTCTATTGATGCTTTTATCCTGCCTATTCTCTATGGTATGTGTGACGCCTTACAGCCAGCACTTGGATATAACTGGGGAGCTAAAAATTACTCTCGTCTTAAAGAGATAGAAAAATATTGTTTAATTGCTAGTGCTATAGCTTCCATAGTTACAAGTTTTATTCTCTTTTTCTTAACTGATGAGATCGCTTCCCTATTTATTGTAAAAAAAGATGAAACCTTTATAATGGCTATACCTGCCCTTATAATCTACGCTACAACATATCTCACTAGATGGTTCTCTTTTGCTATACAAAGTTTTATGTCAGCCATTGGAAAATTTAGTTTTGCAACTATTATTTCACTGTGTGTGAGCTTTATCTTTCCAATAATCTCTATTCCTATTTTATGGAATTTAAAACTTACAGGTCTTTGGTTGAACTCATCTATTACTTCAATGCTGACAGGAATTATCTCAATACTTTTACTAAAAAAACTTTTAAGAAATTTTAAACAAAAAAATATATAATTTTCTTATTAAAATACAGAAGGGGACTGTTATAGCAATTTATATCAATCCCCTTCATCATTTTACTTATCTATTATCCTATACTCAATAACTTTCATTTTTCTATCATTAGGTTCAGCCAATCCGTTTGTTGCCTTTCCTTCATCTATTCCCTTTATTATTAATTTTACTTCAGGATAAACAGCTCCCTTTGTCTCAATCTCTTCTCTCAATTTTCTATTTAGACTTTCAAGTGTATCATCATCACTATATAACCAATACCCTTGATTACTCTTAGTATCTTGGAATATTCTTACCTCGTGTCCATAGGTATATACTCCTTGATACTCTTTGACTTTTTGATTATTACATCCTAATAATATTGCTCCCAAAGTCAAAATTCCTAATATCTTTTTCATTTGAAACCACCTCTTTAGTTAAAAAAGAGGCATTGAAACCTCTTATCTTAAAAATTAAATTTATACCCTATTGATAAAGTCGTTCTTGAATAGTCATAACTTTTCCTTAATTTTTCTCCATCATTAAATGAGTAATTTACATCTGCTTTATTTACTTTATACATAACTTCAAATAAAAAGTTATTATACTCTATTCCAGCACCTAGCCCATAGTATAACCCATTATCTACTGACGTTTTTGCTATTGGTCCATCCCATGTCTCTATAGCATCTTTTTCTCCAAAGTTATAGGCATAACCTAAATCAGCCTTTAAATATGGTTTTACATTAGTTCCAAGTGGTATATTGTACTTAGCTACTGCATACAATGGTAGAGACTTATACCCCGTATTTTTTATTATCTGAAATTTTTGATTATAACTTAAATTTATTTTATCTGGATCTCCATGGTCCTGTAGTGCTATTCCTAATCCTAACTCCAAATTTGGATAAAACTCTTTTGTTCCTTCAATAGCAAACTCAAATCCTCCATCTCCATCAGCAGAACGATTTGATACCTCGCCTCTAATATAATCATTTTTAAACTCGCTTGAGATATCTACTCCTGTTTTAAAATAAAGGTTCGTTCTCTCGTCTGCCATTGCTATCGAAGATAAAACTACTAATCCAAATAATATTTTTTTCATATAAAAACCTCCATATATCCCGAATAATTATGCAGATTATAGTCTAGATTTTATTAGATGTCAAATCTATATCCAAATGATAATGTTGTTCTTGAATACTCATAATCAAATTTAGAGGATTTCGCACCATTATATTCATGCTGAACCTTTGCTCTATTTACTTTATACATCAATTCCACTACAAAGTTATTATACTCTATTCCTGCCCCTAGTCCATAGTATAACCCATTGTCTACTGACATTTTTATTTTCTCATTTTCTACCTTTAAATCCTTTTCATCAAAGTTAAAAGAGTATCCTAAATCAGTTTTTAAATATGGTTTTATATTGCTCTCTAAAGGTATATTATATTTAGCTACTGCATAAGCTGGTAATGATTTATATCCTGTATTTTGAAATTTCTCTCCTCCTATTTTACCTGCCTCTGGTCTTCCATGATCTTGATAAGAGAATCCAAGCCCTAACTCTAAATTTGGATAAAACTCTCTAGTTACCTCAGCTGTTAAATCAAAACCTAATCTATCACTCTCTGATTTATTGAGAGATTGTCCTGATGCCACTTCTATCTCATCAAATTTTCCTGAAATATCTAATCCTGTTTTTAAATAAAGATTTGCTCCATCTCCTGCCATTACTATCGATGACACAACTGCTAATCCTAATAATACTTTCTTCATAAACTAAAAATCCTCCTATTTTTGATAATATCCTCCCCTTTTATCAAATATATAGACTTTATTAGTTATCATAAAGTATTATATCAGTTTTTTAAAAATACGTCAATCTATTTTTAAAAAATATTTTTATGAAAGAATATTTTTATAATTTTTATTTTACTAAATTTTAGAAAATATTCATACCATTCTTTTTTATCTCATCCACTGAAATAAATTTAATGCTCTAGTATTCATATAATATTCCTAAGCTATCTCTATCATTTCCCTGTTTATTAAGCAACTATTCTAAAACTTCAGTTATTTATAAAAGAAAAAAGACTGAGATTTTCTCTCAGTCTAATTAATTAAAATTACTTTTCAATTCTTGTATAAGGAATTAAAGCAATATTTCTAGCTCTTTTTATAGCTTTAGCTATTTTTCTTTGTAACTTAGCATTAGCTCCAGTTACTCTTGAAGGATTGATCTTTCCTTTATCAGATACAAATCTTTTTAAAAGGTCTACATTTTTATAATCAATTTCTTCAGCTTTTACTCTTAATTTAGCTCTTCTTCTTCTGAATTCTGCCATCTTTTTAACCTCCTCTTGATTTTTAACATTAACTGATTATTAGTCTTGTTTAACTATGATGTATCTTAATACTTCTTCTATGATGTTTAGTTTTAATTCAACATCTGATAATACAGTCCCGTCAATTTCAAAAGTAGTTAATACGTAGAAACCAGTTTTTTTCTTATCGATAGGATAAGCTAACTTTCTTTCTCCCCATTTTTCGCTCTTCTGAATATTAGCTCCTGCAGCAGTTAAAACTCCAGTTACTTTTTCAATAACAGCCTCTCTACCTTCTTCAAGTACAGTTGGGTTGATAATGAACATAATTTCGTATTTTTTCATTTTTTAACCTCCTCCCTATGGTTTTAGCCCAAAACACAAATGTTTTTGAGCAGGGTCGTTTAATATTATATCAAAACTATATAATATTTTCAAGTATTTTTTATTTTTTTCTTACCCAAGGTGGTAAATCTAAGTTAGGTTTTTCTATTTGCTCCTCTGTCCCTGACGCAGCCTTTTCACTTTTTGCTTTATCTATACTGATAAATGGCTCATTTTTCTCTTCTTCATTTGCGAAATTATTAGCTATAATTGTAACTTGAACTCTATCTCCAAAATCTGGCTCTATAACAAGTCCAAACATTACATCGTCAGCTGTCTTACCAGCAGCATCCCTTACCATATCAGATATAGTCTGAGCTTCCATCAATGTAATATCTGGTGCCCCTGTTATATTTATAAGGATTTTACTAGCACCAAGAATAGATTTTTCTAATAATGGAGATAACAATGCCTTTTCAGTAGCTTTTATAGCTCTATTTTCCCCTTCTCCTTCTCCAAATCCTAGCACTGCTATTCCAGAATTTAACATTGTCGCCTTAATATCAGCAAAATCTAAATTGATAAGTCCATTTCCTATCATAAGGTCAGCTACACCTCTAATACCTATTTTTAAGATATTATTTGCTTCTTTAAATGCATTTTGTAATGTTATTGTTTTATCAGGTAGTTCAAATAATTTATCATTTGGAATAATTACTAAAGCATCTACAGCTTTTTTAAGATTTTCTATTCCTACATCAGCATTATTTTTTCTCTTTCTTCCTTCAAATGAAAAAGGTCTTGTGACAACAGCAACAGTTAGAACACCTAATTCCTTGGCTACTCTTGCAATTACCGGAGCAGAACCTGTCCCAGTTCCACCACCCATCCCAGCTGTAATAAATAGCATATCTGTCTCTTCTAATAGATTTTTTATCTTCTCTACGTCCTCTTCTGCCGCTTGTCTTCCTATCTCAGGATCGGCTCCTGCTCCAAGCCCCCTAGTTAACTTTTCTCCTAGTTGGATTCTAATATCGGCCAATGACTTTCCCAAATCTTGAGCATCTGTGTTAGCTGCTATATATTCCACTCCTCCTACTCCTGAAGAAATCATATCATTTATAGCATTTCCTCCTGCTCCACCTGCTCCTAACACCTTTATTTTTACTAAGTCTTGATCAAGTAACATAATTTCATCCCTCCCTTTCTAAATGAAGTTTGAAAACCAATTTTTTACAGCTTTCAAAACCCCATTCTTCCTCTTCTCTTTTTCTTCTTCTACCGATTCTTCCTCCAGCATTTTAGATAGGTCTTCTTTCTCCTCTTCTATCGGTTGTATAATTTTTTCATTTTTAACCTTTATTTCTTGGTGAGTGTAGCTACCTGTTTTTAGTTTCCTGTCCTCTTCTTCCATTACCTCATAAAAAATTCCAATGACAGTCGCCATACTAGTAGTAACCTCTTCTAAACCGCTAAATTCGCTAGGTAAAACTTTTCGTGCCACATACCCAGTTTTTTTATTAATTGTTTCTAATAGTTTTTCTACATTTATTATTCTATCTGACACAGCTCCACCAGTTAAAATTAGTCCCTTTCCCAAATAACCATTAAAACCTGACTTTTCTATAGTATCTTTTATATAATCTATTATCTCTTCAACTCTAGCATTAATGAAACTTTCTAATTCAAGTGCTGCAATATATTTTCCTTCTCCATAATAGATATAACCTTCTGGAGAAATATCTTTATTTCTGTATTTATTTAAAATTTCAATCGCTTCTTCTTCTTCATTCAATTTCAGAATATAAATTAAATCTGTTTTAAAATGCATTCCACCAAGTGGGATAGTTTCGGTATAGATAAGCTTATCATTTTTATAGAGAATAATATCAGTACTTCCCTCTCCTATATCAGCTAGAGCTACTCCCATTCTACTATCTTCTTCTCCTAATGTAGACTTAGCTGAAGCATAAGCATTCAAAACTATATTCTCTACATCCACACCTATTCTATTAATAGTTTCTACTAGCTTAGCAACTCTTTTTTTCTCTGTATATATCAAATGTACGTCACCTTGTAACTTACTTCCTAATACTCCTAACGGATTTTTAACAATTCCTGAGTTATCAACTCTTATATTATATATCTCCGTTTTTATTAATTGTTCCTCTGAAGTTAGAATTTTTTTCTTTGTATCTTCTAAAAGAGCTTTTATATGATCCTCTGTAATCTCCTCTTCATGAAAACTATACTCCATATTTACCGTTCTTGATTTTATTTTTTCTCCACCTATTCCAATAGTTATAGAGTCTATTTCTTGTTCTGTAGCTATTCTTAACTCTTCAATAACATTATTTATAGCCTTTGAAAGCTCTTCAGCATCTCTAATTTCATTTTTTATCATTCCGACACTAGGACCTTCTACATACTTTAATACTTTCAATACCTCTCCATTAGAAGAAAGTTCTCCTGTGATAGCTTTTATTTTTGCATTTCCTATGTCTACTACTGTCTTTACAATCTTATCCCTATTTATTACCATTTTTTTCTCCTCCGAACTCTTTAACTATAAAATCATTAAATCTGATATCTATATATTCAATCTTTCTAGTTTTTATAAGTTCACCATATAAAGTTTCTAATACTTTATATTTTTCATCTTCAACATCTAAATTTGTCTTTATAATAGTTCCATCAGTTAAAATAAGCTCTATGCAGTTATCATTTTTTAAATAAATTTGAGAAATTAATGTCCTTAATAAGATATCCTCTAATTTTTGTGATAATTTTAAAAGTTTTTCTAATTTTTCTTTATTTTCAGCAACTAAAAAATATATATTACTATCTAACTGTTCTTTTAAATATCCGAAAATTTTACCCTTACTATCTAATAAAAAAGTATTCTCTCCATTTTGAAGATAGTAAGCTAATTTCCTCTCCTGTATATAAATGGCTATTTTATCTAATCCTAAAATTTTTATCTCTGCTTTTTCAACTCTTACATCAGTCTCTAAATACTCTTCTAAACTTTTAAAATCAATATCCCATATGTTATTATTATAAATTATTTTTATCATATCTGTCAATTCACTTGACAATATTTTTGAATTACTTTCTATTTTTATCTCTTTTACTTTGAAAAAATCCAAGACTAAAAATTTACTAGGAATTATATATATTAACCAACTAAATAAAAATATAAATACTAGTCTTAATATAAATTTCAAAAAAACTCTCCTTATTTTTTAAAAGTATCCACCATTATTTTCACTAAATCATCGAAAGTATACCCTTTAAGTGTACCTAAATCTGGTATTAAACTTGTTTTTGTCATTCCTGGACAAGTATTTACCTCTAAAAAATATACCTCTCCATCTTTTAATATAAAATCACTTCTTGAAATTCCTTTTAACCCTATTATCTCATGAATTTTTTCAGCATTTTCTATTGCTTTATCATAAGCTATTTTATCTATTTTAGCTGGATATTCATGAATAGATCCTCCAGCAGCATATTTTGATTCATAGTCATAAAATTTATTCTTAGGAATAATTCTTAATACCCCAAGTCCTTCTCCATTTAACACCCCTACTGTTAGTTCCTCTCCCTGTATCATCTCTTCTATTAAAGGTTTTCTTCCTTCTAGTACTTTAATAGCCTCTCTTACTTCCTCATGAGTATTACAAAAATATATTCCTACACTTGATCCATCTCTTGCTGGTTTTACAACTACTGGAAACTCCTTTATTTCTTCAACATAGTTATAAGTTTTTGCAGTTTTTATTCCTACTGAATTAGCTATTGCTTTAGTATAAGCTTTATCCATTGCTATAGCACTTTCTAAAGCCCCAGATCCTGTATATGATTTTCCTAACATATCCAATAATCCTTGAAATGTTCCATTCTCTCCATAGCCACCATGAAAAGCTATATATGCTAAATCATATTCATTTTCTATAAAAGCTGAAAATAAATTTTTCTCTGTTACATCTACTCCATAGGCATTATAGCCTTGTTTCTGTAAACTTTCTAATATAGCTGTGCCACTTCTAAGTGAAACTTCTCTCTCCGAAGATATTCCTCCCATAAATACTGCTATTTTCATCCTTCTTACCCCTTATTTATTATTTTTTAATATAACTATTTCTTCTTCTAAATTTATACCATACATAGAATTTATCTTCTTTTTTACAAGTGCTAGTATTTTTAAAATATCTTCAAAAGTTGCATTTCCATGATTTATTATAAAATTTGGATGCTTAGAAGATATTTCTGCTCCACCTATTCTTGTTCCCTTTAAGCCAGCTTCTGAAATTAATCTTGCTGAAAAATCTCCTACTGGATTTTTAAATGTACTTCCAAGATTTGGTTTATCTAAAGGTTGTTTACTCTCTCTAAGAATTTGTATCTCTTTTACTTTTTCTAAATTAAATCCTCTTTTAAATTCAAAGGTAGCACTTATAATTATCCATTTTTTTTCTTGAATCTCTGTATTTCTATAAGAAAATTTTATTTCATTTTTTTTCAAGCTTCTTATTTCATAATTTTCATCAAATACTTCTATCTCCTTAATACAATCAAATATTTCACTTCCATAAGCTCCACCATTCATATAGACTAATCCACCTATACTTCCTGGAATTCCAGCCAAATTTTCAAGTCCTGAATAATCATTTTTATTCATAAAAGCTATAAGCTTATTAAAATCTAATCCTGCACCTACTCTTATAACTCCTTCTTTTAATTCTTCTATACTATTCAATTCTTTTAAAGATACAAAAGTTATATCTAAGTTTCCTTCATCAATAAGAGTATTAGTTCCATTACCTATTAAAAAAATATTTCCATATTTTTCATATATCTCTTTTAATTCACTTTTATCCTCAACTATGATGAACCTTTTTGCTATTCCTCCTATTTTCATATTTGAATAATTTCTCATATTGTGATTTTCTAATATCTTCATTATCTATATTTCCCTTCTAATTTTTCTGCAACTCTGTGAGCAATTTTTGATATATCTCCAGCTCCCATAAACATAAACACCCTATTTCCTTCAAAATTCATTATCATTTCATCTATATTTTGTGGATTTTTTTCTACAATAGCTTTTGGCTTTGTAATTATATTCTGTAAATCCTCAATTGTAACTTTGAATATATTCTTTTCTCCAGCACTATATATTGGTAAAAGAATTAATTCATCAGCTTTTTCAAAAGCATCTTTAAAATTTTTCAATAAAAAATTCACTCTGCTATAACGATGTGGTTGAAATATAACAGTTATTTTATCTTTTTCAATTGAAGTTGCTCCTTGTAAAGTAGCTTTTATCTCTGTTGGATGATGAGCATAGTCATCTATTACTCTCACTCCATTTCCGCTATAAAGTATCTCATATCTCCTTTTTGATCCTCTAAATTTACCAAATGCTTTTTCTATATCTTTTTCGTCTAGTCCAAATTCTAAAGCTAAATATATCACAGGCAAGGAGTTTAAAATATTATGCTCTCCTGGAATATACAGAGTAAAATTCCCTATCTTTTTCTCTCTAATTACCACGTCATAACTAGTTTTTCCATCCTCTATCATTACATTTTCAACATAGATATCTGCAGTTTTGTCTTTCATACTATATCTAATTATTTTTTTATCTTTCTTACTAGAAACTAACTTGTTTAGGATTTCACAATCTGAACAAATAAGAATTTCCTTAGAAGTCTGATCTATGAATTTAGAAAAAGATTTTATAATATTTTCTAAAGATCCATGATTTTCTAAATGATCAGCTTCTATATTTGTAATTATTGAATAAGTTGGATTCATATATAAAAAAGAATTATCACTCTCATCAGCTTCAGCTATAAAATAATTTGATTTCCCTGGCTTAGCATTTGATCCTATCTCAGGAAGTATCCCCCCTATAACAATAGTAGGATCTAGCGATAACATAACTGAAGCTGCCATTGAACTAGTTGTTGTCTTTCCATGAGTTCCAGCTACTGCTATTCCACATTCTTCATTTAAAAGCATAGCTAATAACTCTCCTCTTTTTACAACCTTTATACCATTTTCTAAGGCATATATATACTCTGGATTCTCCTTTTTTATAGCACTAGAAGCTATTATCATATCAAAATTCTTTCCTTCAAGATTTTTTTCAGAATGCTGGTTATGAACTATTATCCCCATACTCTCTAATTCATCAGTTACATAAGAACGACTTAAATCACTTCCTTCTACTTTATATCCCTTACATTTCATTATCTTAGCAAGACCACTCATTCCTATTCCATTTATCCCTATAAAATAAATTTTTTTCACTTTAATTCCTCCAAATATCAAGAGACTCTATTATTTTCTCCACAGCATTCTCTTTTTTTAAATTTCTAATATTTACTTTCATCATCTCTAAATCATTTTTCTGCTCTAATAATTCTAGAGCTTTTTCAACCGCTAGACTAGCTTCTGAATTTTTATACATTAAAGCTGCCCCAACTTCTTCTAATAATTTTCCATTATCATATTGACCTACTTTTATTGAATTATAAGGAATAATAACAGATGGTTTCCCTAACTGTATTATCTCTGATATAGTTAGTGCTCCTGCTCTACACACTATCAAGTCTGCAGCTGCCATTATATTTATCATATTTTCAAAATATGGTCTAACTATATCTTGAATCTTAGTCCTATTTATATTTCTCACTATCTCATCATAATTTTTCTCACCAGTAGCCCAATAAAGTCTAATATTTTTATCTTCTAATATCCTTTCCCAATTTTTTAAAACTGCTTCATTTATTTCTTTAGCTCCAAGACTTCCACCTGTTATCAAAAGAACTTTTTCATTATCTTCTACTTTTAACTTTTTTCTTTCTTCAAGAGTTTTTACAAGATATATCTCTTCTCTCAATGGATTTCCTGTTACCATACACTTTTGCTGATACTTAATAGGAATATCATCATAAGTTTTTTCAAAAGCTAAAAATATTTTTTTAGCAAATCTATAAAAAAATCTATTCGTTCCTCCTAAGTTAGCATTTTGTTCTTGAAGATATATTTTTTTTCTAAAAAGCACTCCTCCAATCAAAACAGGAATAGATATATAATTTCCAAAACCTATTATCGCATCTGGCTTCTCTTTTGCCACTAAACTTATTCCTTGAAATACTCCTTTTATATAACCTAACATCTTTTTAAGAGTTCTAGGTGGCGCTATATTTAATCCTATAAATCTAAAACCTGCCCTAGGCACTATATCTCTTTCCATCCTTATGCTAGTGCCAACAAAAAGTACATCTATTCCCCTTTTTTTTAACTCATCTGCTACTGAAAGAGCTGGATATATATGCCCTCCAGTTCCTCCTGTCGTTAAGATTACCTTTTTCAAATATCTCACCTACCAAAAATATCTTTTACTAACTCTTTGAATACATTTCCTCTATGTTCAAAATTTTTAAATTGATCATAACTAGAAGTTGCTGGAGAAAACAATACTACTCTTTCTTCATACTTAGAAAATCTCCTTTTTATATCTTCTAAACAAGGCTTCAACTCTCTTAAAAGATAGACATTTTCATATCCTTCTTTTAACAGTTTCATATTTAATTCATCAGCTATCTCTCCTATTAAGTAAACACAACTTACATATTTTTCTATCAATTTCACCAAAGGAGTCCAATCCAATTTTTTGTCATAACCACCACATATTAAAATACACTTCTGAAAAGCTTCTATAGCAAAAGCTGTTGATTCTATATTTGTCCCCTTAGAGTCATTTATAAATTTTATCTTCCCATATTCAAAAAAATTTTCCATTCTATGCTCTAATGTTTTAGTAGTATATAAGAATTCTTTTATTTTTTCACTCTCTATTCCACAAAGTTTAGCTGTTGCTACTACAAATAATACATTCTCTAAATTATGTCTTCCCTTTAAAGAAAGTTTTTCAACTTCTAAAATCTCTTCTTCTTTCCAATAAAGTTTTCCATTCTGCACATAGCAATCCCTTCTTATGTATTGAGACAATTCTATTTTTTGTCCAAAAATTAACTCCTCTCTCTTTATTATCTCTTCACAATCACTATTTACTAAAAAATATTCTCTTTCATCTTGATTTTTACAAATATTAAATTTAGTATCGTAATATTCACCAATACTACCATATCTTACAAGATGATCAGGAGTTAAATTTATTATCATAGAAATAAATGGTCTAAAATCTATTAAATTCTCTAATTGAAATGAACTGAGCTCTAATACTATATATTCTAATTCCTTCCTTTCTAAAAGTAACTCTGCAAAACTTCTTCCTATATTTCCAGCATATTCAGCCTTATGCCCTGAATACTTTAAAAGTTCTGCTATTTTTGTAGTTGTTGTGGTCTTTCCATTAGTCCCCGTTACAGCTATAATTTTTGTACTGACGTTATATTGTACCATATATTCATAACATAATTCAATTTCATCTATAACTTTTATTTCTTTTTTTTGAGCTTCAAGTACCAATTTATTATAAGGTACTCCTGGACTTTTTATAAACACTTCAATTTCATCCAAA
The DNA here is from genome assembly GCF_900450765.1 of Fusobacterium necrogenes. Taxonomy (NCBI): domain Bacteria; kingdom Fusobacteriati; phylum Fusobacteriota; class Fusobacteriia; order Fusobacteriales; family Fusobacteriaceae; genus Fusobacterium; species Fusobacterium necrogenes. The sequence continues at coordinate 1,733,434 of NZ_UGGU01000003.1, forward strand.
TAATCTATTGCCTCTACTGAAGATAATCCTACCTTATCATCTACTAAAATCACATCATAATGTATACTTTCCAGAAGTTTTTTCGCTCCCACTCCACTTATTCCAGCTCCAAAAACCATTGCTTTTTTCATTTTACTACCGCCTTTTCTCTTTCTTCCCTAGATAGATTTATAACCACGGTTATATTTTTCCCGTGGTTATTTTTTTAGATTATTCCTCTCATTCTTATTACTCCCAAAGCTATTATTCCAAACATTAAAGTAGCGATCCAAAATCTCATTGTTACCTTGGTCTCTGCAAGTCCACATAACTCAAAATGGTGGTGAATCGGAGCCATTTTAAACACTCTTTTTCCTCTCAACTTAAAAGAGCCAACTTGAATTATTACTGAAAGAGCTTCCATTACAAATACTCCACCAATTATAGGTAAGATCAATTCTTGTTTTAAGAGAATTGCTACTACTCCTAAAATTCCACCAAGTGTTAATGAACCTGTATCTCCCATAAATATCTGTGCTGGATAAAAATTATACCATAAAAAACCCAATCCTGAACCACATACAGCTGATAAAAACACTGTTATTTCTCCTGAACCTTCTGTATAAAAAAGATTTAAATGTCTACTTAATTCTATGTGTCCAGTAAAATATGCTACTACTCCTAAAATAGCAGAACATATTACCATTGGCATTATAGCTAATCCATCCAATCCATCAGTTATATTTACTGCATTAGAAGTCCCCATCAATATTAACAAAATAAATAATAGCATTCCTATACTACCAATATATAGCATATTTTCTCCATATATTGGATTAATTATTGATAAATCTATCTCTTTATTCCCAGTAAGTCCAAAATAATTTATAAATAACCACACTAAAATAGCTATAAAACTTTGTCCTAGTAACTTTTTCTTTCCTGATAACCCCTTTTTATTGACTGTAAATTTTTTATAATCATCAATAAATCCTATCCCTGCAAAACCAGTCATACTTATTAGCAATAATATAATTATTCTATTACTTATATCAGATACTAAAATATTAGTAATAAATATTGTCAGAATAATAAGTACTCCACCCATAGTTGGAGTTCCTTTTTTCGACATATGAGTAGCTGGTCCCTCTTCTCTAATTTTTTCAGCAAGCTTTTTCGCTCTTAAATAATTGATAAAAGGTTTCCCAACAATTAATACTATCATAAATGCCAAAATAAAAGCCATAAAACTTCTTAAATAGATAGATTTTAAAAATTGTAAACTTTGCACATATTCTCCAATTAAATAAAACATCTTACCTCATTCTCTCCCTCTTATTCTATTATCTCTTCCATTTTCATTCCTCTAGATCCTTTCAAAAAAACAACCTTTGAATCTGAAAATTCAGACTTTATATTTTCTTTTATAAGAAATTTATCTGAAAATACTTTTATCTTATTACTCTTTTCTACTAATTCATAGGCTTTTTCCATTCTCTCTCCATAAAGATATATTCTATCTACTCTTATATTTATAGCTTTTTTTATAACTTCTTTATGATAAGCTATCTCGTTTTCTCCGAGTTCTAACATATCACCTAAAACAGCTATTTTTATTCTATCATTATACAAACTATCAAAAGTTTCTAAAGAATACTTCATAGATATCGGACTAGCATTATAAGCATCATTTATATATAAAACTCCCATTCTATCAATTTTTTGAAATCTCATAGGTGTCAAATTCAACTTATTAAATCCTTTTTGAATATCATGTTTAGATATATCTAATAATTCTACCATAGCTACAGCCATAGCTGCATCTATACAATTATGCTTCCCATTTAAGTTAACTTGATAACTCTCTTTATCTAAAAGAAATCTTATTCCATTCTCACTATCTTGATAATCTTTTATCTGTTTTTTACAGCTATTTTCATAGCCAACAGTTATTGCTTTTACATTTTTAAGATAAAAGTCATCTCCAAAGACAACTAAATTCTTTGAATTAACATATTTTATCATCTCACTCTTAGCTTTAAAAACATTTTCTCTTGTTTTTAAATACTCTAAATGAGAGTCTCCTATATTGGTTATAAGGCCATAATCAGGCTGTGCTATTCTACATAACCTATCTATCTCCCCAAATCCACTCATTCCCATCTCAAGAACTAATACTTCATCTTTATCTTCTAATTGCAAAATAGTATATGGTAGACCTATATGATTGTTATAGTTTCCTTCCGTCTTTTTACATCTATATTTCTGAGATAAAATAGAGTATATCATATCTTTAGTAGTTGTTTTTCCATTACTTCCTGTTATAGCTATAACCTTTATATTTAAGACTTTTCTATACTCTTTTGCTATTTCTTGCATACTTTCTACTGTATCTTTTACTTTAATTACTTTTTCATTACTACCAGAATAGTTATCAGCTATAACAAGTGCAGCTCCATCTTCTAAAGCATTCTCTATATAAACATTTCCATTATTGATAGCAAAAAAAAGAGCATCTTTATTTACTTTTCTGCTATCCATAGTTACTTTTGATATTTCATTCAAATTTTCTAATTTAAATTTCTTCCTTAATAATTTTGTAAGAATTTCCATAAATATTACCAAATTAATTTATAAATTAATATGCCTTTCTTTATATTTAATACTAACAGTTTATTGTATCATTAATAGCTATATAATACAATGAACTTTTATATATTTTTAACTAAATTCTCCTTCAAAAAGTTTGCAAAATCTAAAAGATTTCTGTAATTTTTTACTTTCATTCTCTTAATTTTAGTTAAATGCTCCATTCCGTGCCCTGTTTCTAACAATATTGGAGTTACATTTGCATTTATACCAGCTTCTATATCACTTATATTATCTCCTATCATAAAAGATTTTTCTCTATCTATATCAAACTCTTTTATAGCTTCTTCTAACATCCCAGGATTAGGTTTTCTACAATTACACTCTACCTTATATTTTCCAACTCCTTTTTCTGGATGATGTGGACAAAAATAAAATTTTTTTATTTTTATTCCCTCTTTTTCCAATATCTCTCCAATATAATTATTTAAAATTTCTAAATCTTCTTCAGTATAATATCCTCTTGCTATTCCTGATTGATTGGTAACTACTACAAAAATATATCCCAAATCTGCTAGAATTTTTAATCCTTCTACTACTCCCTCTTCAAATTCAAAATCTTCTATTTTATGTAAATAATCTTTCTCTATATTTATAGTTCCATCCCTATCTAAAATAATAGCTTTATTCATAATTTCAATCCCTTCTATCTCAAATCTTTAAAATCATTCTTATTATATCATAGTTTATTGGAGAATAGAAATAGAATAAAAATTACAAAAAATAAAAAAGCTTGGCAAGTTCCTATCCTCCCAGGAGGCTTCCCTCCAAGTACTTTCAGCGTTTACGGGCTTAACTTCCAGGTTCGGAATGTGTCTGGGTGTACCCCCGTAGCTCTTCTCACCAAGCTAATGTCTATTTACATAGGCATTTGAAACTATATAGTAATATCAGGTAACGCTGATTCCTTTCAGTCATCTGCGTCTAAATAATCATAGTCGTAACTTCGTTACTTCTTGATTATTTGAAGGTTAAAACTTCGACTTATTAGTATTGGTCAGCTAAAGGCCTCGCAACCCTTACACCCCCAACCTATCTACCTCCTAGGCTCGAAGGAGTCTTAAAGAATACTTATCTTGAAGTCAGTTTCCCGCTTAGATGCTTTCAGCGGTTATCTGTTCCAAACGTGACTACCCAGCTGTGCCACTGGCGTGACAACTGGTACATCAGAGGTTTGTCCATCCCGGTCCTCTCGTACTAAGGACAGATCTTCTCAATATTCTAACGCCTACAGTGGATAGGGACCGAACTGTCTCACGACGTTCTGAACCCAGCTCACGTACCGCTTTAATGGGCGAACAGCCCAACCCTTGGGACCTTCTCCAGCCCCAGGATGCGATGAGCCGACATCGAGGTGCCAAACCCTACCGTCGATATGGACTCTCGGGTAGGATCAGCCTGTTATCCCCAGGGTAGCTTTTATCCGTTGAGCGACGATCCTTCCATTCGGAATCGCCGGATCACTATGTCCTGCTTTCGCACCTGCTCGACCCGTCAGTCTCGCAGTCAAGCTCTCTTATGCCATTGCACTCTGCGGTTGATTTCCATCCAACCTGAGAGAACCTTTGAACGCCTCCGTTACTCTTTCGGAGGCGACCGCCCCAGTCAAACTGCCCACCTAGCACTGTCTCCGTGGCTTCAAACCACAGATTAGAATTTCAACATTGAATGGTTGGTATTCCACCGACAACTCCAATGCAGCTAGCGCCACATCTTCATAGTTTCCCAACTATCCTATACATGCAATGCCAAAACCCAATACCAAGCTACAGTAAAGCTCCATGGGGTCTTTCCGTCCTACTGTAGGTAACCGGTATCTTCACCGGTAATACAATTTCACCAGGCCTCCCGTCAAGACAGCGCTCAAATCATTACACCATTCGTGCAGGTCGGAACTTACCCGACAAGGAATTTCGCTACCTTAGGACCGTTATAGTTACGGCCGCCGTTCACCGGGGCTTCAATTCGGAGCTCTCACTCCTCCTCTTAACCTTCCGGCACTGGGCAGGTGTCAGCCCATATACATCGCCTTACAGCTTAGCATAGACCTGTGTTTTTGTTAAACAGTTGCTTGAGCCTCTTCACTGCGACCCCCAAGCGCTTTGCATTGCGTGTATACTCACGCCCAGGGGCACCCCTTCTCCCTAAGTTACGGGGCTATTTTGCAGAGTTCCTTAACGAGAGTTAGCCTGTCCGCCTTAGATTTCTCATCCTGACCACCTGTGTCGGTTTCGGGTACGGGCAGTCATACCTTAACGTTAGAAGCTTTTCTTGGCAGCGTGGGATCTGTACATTCATCTTACGACTATATATCACACCTCAAATCTAACTTGACGGATTTACCTATCAAGTCATTCTACATGCTTTTACGGAAACTACCGTTCTTCCGCGCACATACCCTTCTGCGTCCCTCCATCACAAAATATGACTGGCACAGAAATATTAATCTGTTTTCCATTCGCCTACGCACTATAGCCTCGGCTTAGGTCCCGGCTTACTCAGGGAAGACAAGCTTTACCCTGAAAACCTTGGTCTTCCGGCGGGGAGGATTCTCGCCTCCCTTCTCGCTACTTATTCCTGCATTCTCACTTCTGATACCTCCAGAGTTGCTTACGCTTCTCCTTCAACGGCCTACAGAACGCTCTCCTACCAATTGCTTGCGCAATTCCACAGCTTCGGTTCATAACTTAGCCCCGTTACATTGTCGGCGCAGAGACTCTCGACCAGTGAGCTATTACGCACTCTTTAAAGGTATGGCTGCTTCTAAGCCAACCTCCTGGTTGTTTATGAATCTCCACCTCCTTTCCCACTTAGTTATGATTAGGGACCTTAGCTGGTGGTCTGGGTTGTTTCCCTTTTGACGATGGAAGTTAATTCCCATAGTCTCACTCCTGAGCTCTTGAATTATGGTATTCGGAGTTTGATTGGATTCAGTAAGCAATGCGCCCCCTAGTCCATTCAGTGCTCTACCCCCATAATTAAACACTCAAGGCTGCACCTAAATGCATTTCGGAGAGAACGAGCTATCTCCTAGTTCGATTGGCTTTTCACCCCTAAACCTACCTCATCTCCCAACTTTTCAACGGCGGTGAGTTCGGGCCTCCACTGTGTCTTACCACAGCTTCACCCTGGACAGGCTTAGATCACCAGGTTTCGCGTCTACGCCCAGCGACTAAAATCGCCCTGTTCAGACTCGGTTTCCCTTCGGCTCCGTTAAACTTAACCTTGCCACTGAACGTAACTCGCAGGATCATTCTCCAAAAGGCACGCCATCACCCCGAAGGGCTCTGACCGCTTGTAAGCACATAGTTTCAGGTTCTATTTCACTCCCCTCCCGGGGTTCTTTTCACCTTTCCCTCACGGTACTATACGCTATCGGTTAGTAAGAGTATTTAGCCTTACGAGATATGGTCCTCGCAGATTCACACAGAATTCCTCGTGTTCCATGTTACTTGGGAGAGAACGGACAAGTTAATGAGTTTACCTGTACAGGATTATCACCTTCTACGATCTAGCTTTCCAACTAGTTCCAGTTCAGTCATTAACATTGTTGAGTACGTTGCAGTTCCTCGTAGTTCTTCCCACAACCCCGCATAAACAACGGCTGCATCCTTGACATTTATGCGGTTTGGGCTCATCCCCGTTCGCTCGCCGCTACTTGGGGAATCGTTTTTACTTTCTTTTCCTCGCGTTACTTAGATGTTTCAGTTCACGCGGTACCCTCTTTCGTGCTAAGTCTTCAACTTAGCGGATTGCTCCATTCGGAAATCTCAGGATCAAACGTTCGATTGCAACTACCCTGAGCTTATCGCAGCTTACCACGTCCTTCATCGGCTCTTACTACCTAGGCATTCCCTATGTGCCCTTAATTATTTTAACCTTTAGTTTTTAAATATTGATTGACAGCTAACTCTATTAAAATTAGAGTTAAATTGTATTATCTGATTTACTATATAGTTTCCAATGTCCATTAATAATAATGTTGCGTCCCATTCTCCGAATGCGACATCTTTATAATCATAGTCGTAACTCCGTCACTCCTTGATTATAAGAACATTATCAATAGAATAGAGAAAGTATTGCTCCTTAGAAAGGAGGTGATCCATCCGCACGTTCCCGTACGGATACCTTGTTACGACTTCACCCCAATCGCTAATCACACCCTCGGAGCATCCCTCCTTACGGTTAGGCCTGCTACTTCAGGTGCAACCAACTCTCGTGGTGTGACGGGCGGTGTGTACAAGACCCGAGAACGTATTCACCGCAACATAGCTGATTTGCGATTACTAGCGATTCCAACTTCATGTACTCGAGTTGCAGAGTACAATCCGAACTGAGAATAGTTTTCTGAGATTAGCTCCCCCTCGCGGGTTTGCGACTCTCTGTACTACCCATTGTAGCACGTGTGTAGCCCAGCGTATAAGGGGCATGATGACTTGACGTCATCCCCACCTTCCTCCTGCTCATCGCAGGCAGTATCGCATGAGTGCCCAACTTAATGATGGCAACATACGAAAGGGGTTGCGCTCGTTGCGGGACTTAACCCAACATCTCACGACACGAGCTGACGACAGCCATGCACCACCTGTCACTAGGTTCCTCCGAAGGGGCACGAAGGCATCTCTGCCAACTTCCTAGGATGTCAAACGCTGGTAAGGTTCCTCGCGTTGCGTCGAATTAAACCACATGCTCCACCGCTTGTGCGGGTCCCCGTCAATTCCTTTGAGTTTCATACTTGCGTACGTACTCCCCAGGCGGATTACTTATCGCGTTAGCTTGGGCGCTGAGGTTCGACCCCCAACACCTAGTAATCATCGTTTACGGCGTGGACTACCAGGGTATCTAATCCTGTTTGCTACCCACGCTTTCGCGCTTTAGCGTCAGTATCTGTCCAGTGGGCTGGCTTCCCCATCGGCATTCCTACAAATATCTACGAATTTCACCTCTACACTTGTAGTTCCGCCCACCTCTCCAGTACTCTAGTTTGACAGTTTCCAACGCAATACGGAGTTGAGCTCCGCATTTTCACATCAGACTTACCAAACCGCCTAGACGCGCTTTACGCCCAATAAATCCGGATAACGCTTGCGACATACGTATTACCGCGGCTGCTGGCACGTATTTAGCCGTCGCTTCTTCTGTTGGTACCGTCACTTACTTCGTCCCAACTGAAAGCACTTTACATTCCGAAAAACTTCATCGTGCACACAGAATTGCTGGATCAGACTTTTGGTCCATTGTCCAATATTCCCCACTGCTGCCTCCCGTAGGAGTAAGGGCCGTGTCTCAGTCCCCTTGTGGCCGTTCACCCTCTCAGGCCGGCTACCTATCATGGCCTTGGTGAGCCGTTACCTCACCAACTAGCTAATAGGACGCAAAGCTCTCCTGCAGCGCGTATAGCTTTCATATGAATTCCATGCGAAACTCACATAATATCCGGTATTAGCATTCGTTTCCAAATGTTGTCCCAGACTGCAGGGCAAGTTCTTTACGCGTTACTCACCCGTCCGCCACCATCACCCGAAGGATCAAGTAGACTTGCATGTGTTAAGCATTCTGTCAGCGTTCATCCTGAGCCAGGATCAAACTCTTCGTTCAATCTATTAAACTCAGTAAAATATACTGATTATTTACACCAATTTATTGTTGTGTTTGCATTACTTATCTTTCTCTATTCTGTTGCTAATGTCCTTATTCATCAGTACCGCTCTCTCGCGAACAAGGTATATGTTACCATAAATAATATTTTTCGTCAATACTTTTTTTTATTTTTTGAATTTATAAATAAAAATCCCCCTTTAATAACTTAAAGAGGGATTTTTATTTTACTAATCTATATAAAATATTTTGGGGAAAGATTTATGGTATAATAATACTATTTTTCAATGTCATTTATGTGAAATTTAAAAGTAATTTTTTATAATTTCTAACAGTTTTATAATACAATTCCTTGACTTTCATCTTTTTATATGTTAGTATTCTTATACCATCGGAGGGTAAATAACTATTGTAAGTTATGAGCTGGATAAGATGACGGGTGAAACTCCCGTTTCTTATCTGGCTCTTTTTTTTAACAAGGAGGAATTAAAAAATGAAAGAATCAACATTATTAAAAGGAAATATTTTAAAATCATTAATTTCCTTTGCTTTTCCTGTTTTATTAGCACTCTTTTTACAAGCTATGTATGGAGCTGCAGACTTAATAATTGTGGGGAAATTTGCTGGAACCTTTGAACAATCTGGAGTAGCTACAGGAAGTCAATTTTTTAATATGGTTGCTATGGTGATTACAGGTTTATCCATGGGAATAACTGTTTTAGTTGCTCAAGCTATTGGATCAAATAAAAAAGAAGAAGCTAGTCAAGGAATAGGAGTAGGAATAGCTATATTTGCTATTTTAGCAATTTTCATTACAATTTCAGTTACAATTTTTAGTGACATACTTACTCAATTTATGCATTCTCCTCCAGAAGCTTTTAAACAAACTAGCTCTTATATATTCATATGTGGAATTGGAACTACTTTTATTGTAGCTTATAATGTTATTGGAGCAGTTTTTAGAGGTATAGGAGATTCTAAAACACCACTTATAACTGTTGCTATTGCGTGCTTTATAAATATTGTAGGAGATTTAATTTTAGTTGTTATCTTTAAAATGGGAACAACTGGAGCTGCTATTGCTACTGTTACAGCTCAAGGAATAAGTGTTATTATCTCTCTTATTTTTATCTCTAAGAAAGAGCTCCCTTTCTCTTTTTCAAAAAAATATATATCTTTTAATAAAAAATTAAGTAAAAAAATATTAGTTGTAGGAATACCAATAGCTTTACAAGAACTTCTTGTACAGTTCTCTTTTCTATTTATTCAAATTATTGTAAATAGCATTGGAGTTATAGAATCTGCCGCTGTTGGAGTAGCTGAAAAAGTTTGTATCTTCCTTATGTTAGTTGCATCTGCTTATATGCAATCTATTTCAGCTTTTGTTGCTCAAAATAATGGAGCTAGATATTTTGATCGTTCAAAAAAAGCTCTTTTCTATGGAATTAAAACAGCCTTTATAGCAGGAATAATAATGGGTTCTCTATCATTTTTTTGGGGAAATCATCTTTCAGCATTTTTCTCAAATGAAGCAAATGTTATTTTATCTTCTCATAACTATTTAAAAGCTTATGCTATTGATTGTCTGTTAACTGCTGTACTTTTCTGTTTTATAGGTTATTTTAATGGGTGTAGTCACACTGTTTTTGTTATGTTACAAGGAATAATTGGGGCCTTCTTCATTAGAATTCCTGCTGTATATTTTATGAAAAATATCAAAGATGCTAATCTTTTTCATATTGGATTAGGAACTCCTATCTCTACAGTTGTACAAATACTTCTGTGTCTCATTGCTTATAGAATCTATACAAAAAAAAATTGACTTTTTCAATATTTTACTATATACTAAATGCTGTAAAATTAAATAAACTCTTGTTTAGACAAGGAGATGTTCTACACAGACAAACCATCTATAAAAAACTAGGCCAAAATTTAAAGTAATTATTTATTTTAAAGAGCAGAGTTTTTCTGCTCTTTTTTATTAGTTATTTTATCTTCCTAGTTTTTAATAAATTTAGGAGGATAGAATGATATTTAGAAATGAATTACTTTGGTTTTGCATGCTCGTTATTAACTTTGGATTAATACTTTTTGCTTATAAAAAATTTGGAAGAATTGGACTTTATGCTTGGATACCAATTTCAACTATTTTAGCTAATATTCAAGTTGTTCTTTTAGTTGATTTATTTGGTTTTGGAACTACATTGGGAAATATTCTATATGCAGGAGGATTTTTAGTTACAGATATTTTAGCTGAAAATTATGGAAGAAAAGAAGCTCAAAAAGCTGTATATTTAGGATTTTTCTCTCTTATTGCAATGACTTTAATTATGCAGATAGCTGTATCTTTTACACCTTCTAATATTGAAGAGGGAATTATAACATTTAATGGTGTTAAAAGGGTATTTGATTTTATGCCAAGAATAGTAATAGCTTCTCTTATCTCATACCTTATCTCTCAAACTCACGATATTTGGGCTTATGAGTTTTGGAAAAAGAAATACAGTGAGCCAAAACATATTTGGATAAGAAATAATGCTAGTACTATGGTTAGCCAACTTATAGATAATGCTTGTTTTACTTTAATAGCTTTCTATGGAGTTTATCCAAAAGAGGTATTAATCGAAATTTTCCTAACTACATATTTTATGAAATTCTTAGTAGCTGTATGTGATACTCCATTTGTATATATAGCTCACTACTTAAAAAAGAAAAATCTAATAGAACAGGTTATATAAATCTTTAAATTGAAATCAAAAATAAAAGTAACTACTCAGGCATTTCATCTTTTAAGAAGAAAACTAAGAATTGTTCCATATTCTAAGAAGTTGATTAACTATGGCTTATCTCACTAAAAATGCAAGGGTTAAGTCTTTTGACTTATTGCATTTTTTAGCGTTCGATTTCGCTGAGTTAATCTAACTTCTCTTCATAAATTACACAATTCTTTGAGTTTTCTTTAATTGACTAAGAACTGAGTAGTTACCAGTAAATTTTCCTTTACTATTACTTTCTCCGATTTCAATTTAAGAAATCTATTCATCTATGTAGTTATCAAAATATCCTTGAATTAAGATAATTGGTGTTCCTTTATCTCCACTTCCAGAAGTTAAGTCACAAAGAGATCCTATTAAGTCAGTTAATCTTCTTGGAGTAGTTCCTTGAGTTATCATTTGTCCTTTTAAGTCAGAATCTTTACTCTTAATAGCTTCAGTTACAGCTTTTTGTAATTCTTCTCCTTTTAAATCAGCTAAATCATTATCAGCTAGATATTTTAATTTTATTTCATTTGGAGTTCCATCTAATCCATCAGTATATCCTGGAGAAACAACAGGATCAGCAAGTTCCCAAATTTTTCCAACTGGATCTTTAAATGCTCCATCTCCATAAACCATAACTTCAATATTTTTTCCAGTTTTATCTTTTAACATTTTTTGAATTTTTACAACTAATTCTTTGCAATCACGAGGAAATAATTTTACACTATCTTCAGTTGCTTTGTTTGAACCTAGTAATCCATAATCAGAATTATATCCAGAACCATTTATAGAAGTAGTTAGAATTTCATCCATTCCATAAACTATTTTAGCTCCAGCTTTTTTTAGTAATTTTTTAGTTCTCATACGAGTGTGGATATCACAATTTAATACACAATCAGTATATTTTAAAATAGCAGTAGGATTATTAGCAAAAACAACTTCAACTTCTGCCCCTTGTTCTCTAATAAGTTGTGAATAATACTCTATATAGTTTACTCCTGTAAATACGTGAATTGGATTTCCAAATTTTTCAGTAAACTCAGCTTCAGTTAAAATATCTGTCCAAGGATTAACTCCTTTTTCATCTAGTAAATCGTAATCTATAAAATGGTTTCCAACTTCATCAGAAGGATAACTAAACATTAAAACTATCTTTTTAGCTCCTCTTGCAATTCCTTTTAAGCAAACAGAAAATCTATTTCTACTTAAAATTGGAAATATAAGTCCTATTGTATTCTCTCCATATTTCTTTTTTACATCAGCTGCAATATCATCAATTGTAGCATAGTTTCCTTGAGCTCTAGCTACTATTGATTCAGTAATAGCCACTACATCTCTATCTCTTAATACAATATTTTCTGATTCAGCAGCAGCTAAAACAGCGTCTACTGTAAATACAGATATGTCATCACCTTGCTTAATAATTGGTGCACGAAGTCCTCTTGATATAGTTCCTACTAATCTTCCCATACTCTTACTCCTTTTTTATTTATTTAGAATTTTTACAAGAGTATTATATCATATTTTTTGAAAAAATATTATTAAAAATAAAAAAAATAAAAGAAAAATAAGTTATTTTAATTATTATAATTTTTAAATCCTCCAGAGAGATTATATACATCAAATCCATAATTCAATAGTATATTTTGAGCTGCATTTCCAGTTGTCCCTTTATTACAATGAACAACTATTTTTTTATCTCTAGGTAACTCATTTAATTTTTCCCTCAATTTTTCTAAAGGAATATTTATTGCTCCTTCTATGTGAGCTGAATTATATTGACTTGCTGAACGAGTATCAATTATTAAATATTCAGAAAAATTATCCTTTAGTTCTTCTGGAGTTATTATTTTATTTCTTCCATTTATAGCATTATCTAAAATCACTCCTGTATAAGCAACAGGATCTTTAGTAGTAGAAAAAGGTGGAGCATAAGCTAAATCTATATGAAATAATTGATCCACAGTTGCTCCAAAAGTTAAAAGAGTAGCAAATACATCTAATCTCTTGTCCACTCCATTTTCTCCAACTATCTGTACTCCTAGTAATTTACCTGTTTTTCTATCTGCAATAGCTTTTATTAACATCTCTCTCGAACTTTCTAAATATTCAGTTTGATTTGGTTTTATATTATGGATAATTTCAATATCATATCCTCTAGCTTCTGCTTCCTCTTGAGATAATCCAGTTTTTCCAACTACAAGATTAAAAACTCTAAATATTGAAGTTCCCAAAACTCCTTTAAACTCTAGATTCCCTCCTGTTAATCTATCTCCTAAGATTCTTCCCATCTTATTAGCAGTTGACCCTAAAGGTAGATATAGTTCTTCTCCAGTTATACTTGAATATGCCAAAGCACAGTCTCCAGCTGCATAAATATCTTTTATATTAGTTTCAAGATATTTATTAACTTTTATAGCTCCCTCTCTACTAAGTTCTATCCCTATTCCTTGTAAAAACTCTGTATTTGGAATCACTCCTATAGCTCCAATTATAAGCTCTGCCTCAATATCTTTTCCATTAATAGTTTTTACCCTATTTTTTTCAATAGTTTCAATAGAATCCTTTAAAATTACTTCTATCCCTTGTTTTTTTAAATATTTTTCTAATATTCTACTGATGTCTTTATCTAATTTTCCCCCTATTCTATCTCCTTGTTCTATAAGAGTAGTTTTTATTCCTCTAGAAGTAAGGTTTTCTAACATCTCTAAGCCTATAAAACCTCCTCCTATAACAAGAGCACTTTTAGGATTATTTTTATTTATAAACGCTTTTATTCTATCTCCATCTTCAATATTTCTAACATAGAAAATATTTTCCCCTTTATACTCTAACTCTCTTGCTCTAGCACCACTTGTAATCACTAATTTGTCATAGGTATCTAAAAATTCCTCTCCAGTAATCTCATTTTTAACTAGAATTTTTTTCTCTCCTGCAATTACTTTTTCAACTTTATGAACTGTAAAAATATCTACATTAAACCTATCCTTAAACCATTTTACATCTCTAGGAGTTAAATTTTTTCTCGATATATAATCCTCTCCTACATAATAGGGTATTCCACATCCAGAGTAACTTATATCTCTTCCTGCTGTATAACAAACTATCTCCACTTCTTCAATATTTCTTCTAGCTTTTGCTATTACAGAAGTTCCTGCTGCAACAGCTCCAATAACTACTATTTTCATATATCTCCCTCACTATATTATAAATTGCTGGATAGCATTAAAAAAGTATCCCACTATAATTATTCCCACAGTACAAATTCCTATAAATACCTTTAATAATTTAGGTTTTATAGCCTTACGTAACATTACTAAAGATGGAAGTGATAAAGTTGTAACAGCCATCATAAAAGCTAAAATACTTCCTAAATTTGCTCCCTTTGCAAATAATGCTTCAGCTATAGGTATAGTTCCAAAAATATCAGCATAAATAGGAATTCCTATTAAAGTAGCTAAAATTACACCAAAGGGATTTTTACTTCCTAATATTCCTACAATCCATCTCTCTGGTATCCAGTTATGAATAGCAGCTCCTATTCCAACTCCAACAATTATATATGGAAAAACCTTCTTAAAAGTTTCCATCATCTGTTGTTTTGCATATCTTATTCTATCTCCTACACTTAATTCTGGAATATCTAAATCTATACTTCCAACACTTTTAGCATTACGAATAAAATCCTCTATCTCATCTTCTAATTTTAATTTCTCTATTATTGTACCACCAATTACAGCAATTATAAGTCCTAATACTACATACCATACAGCAATTTTTATTCCAAATATACTCATTAACAATAATAAAGAACCTAAATCTACCATAGGAGAAGATATAAGAAAAGAAAAAGTTACTCCTAAAGGTAATCCTGCTGAAGAAAAACCTATAAATAGAGGAATAGATGAACAACTGCAAAAAGGAGTTACAGTTCCTAACAGTGCTCCTACTATATTTGCCCATATTCCATGAAATCTTCCTAAAATCTTCTTACTTCTTTCTGGTGGAAAATAACTTTGAATATAACTGATAAAAAATATTAAGGAACAAAGTAGTATTGTTATCTTGATTACATCATAAAAAAAGAATTGAACTCCACCAAATAGATGTGTATCTCTTCCCATTCCAAATTTTACTAATATATCTCCAACTAATAGATTTAACCATTTCATTCCTAGAATTTGATTTTGTATAAAACTCCATATTGTTCCCATTTTTTTACTTTCACTCCTTTATATCGATATATATCAATCTATCTTTCTAATAAAAAGGGATGTTACAATTTAAAAATTAAAGTAATTATAACAACCCCTAAATTTTATTTATAATTTTTTTAATAATTCTTTGATTTCATCTTTTGACAGAACTTTTCCATAAGAAACTACTTTTCCATCTACCCATAATCCAGGAGTAGACATAATTCCATATGTTGCTATCTCTGCAAAGTCTGTAACATGCGTTAATTTTACATCTAATCCTAATTCATTTACTGCTTCTAAAGTATTCTTTTCTAGAGTATGACAGTTTTTACATCCTGGTCCTAAAACTCTAATCTCCATTTTGCTTACCTCATTTGTTCCTTCACAAGAACAACTTGTTTCTTGAACTTTAGGCTCCTCTTTTACCTCTGTTCCACAAGAACATCCACACTCTTTCTTCCCAAATAACTTATCAAATATACTCATCTTTATACCTCCATTTTAATATCTATATATTTAAATTTATCAATATATTTTTTAAAATTTTTATATCATACTGTCAATAATACTTTTTACATCTTCTAATTTTTCTTTATTAATTGAATAGTGAGTCCACTTGCCATATTTTACACTATTTACAATTCCAGAATCACAAAGTATTTTCATATGATGAGAAAGTGTAGGTTGGCCTATATTTAACTGTTCTAAAAGTTTACAAGCACATTGTTCTCCCCCTTTTAATATTTCTAAAATCATTAATCTATTAGGATCACAAAAAGCTTTAAATATCTTAGCGGCTTCCTCAAATTTATTCATCTTTATCTCCTTTTCATATCGATAATTATAAATCTATTATATGTCAACACATTGATATTTGTCAATATATTTAAAATAAAAAAGGTGGCAAAAGCCACCCTTTTTTATTACATAGTTAAATTATTTATCAGAAATAGATTCTACTCCTGGTAATACTTTTCCTTCTAAGTACTCTAATGAAGCTCCTCCACCAGTAGAGATATGAGTGAATTTGTCAGCATATCCTAAGCTTATTGCAGCAGCAGCTGAATCTCCTCCTCCGATGATAGTTGTAGCTCCTGTTAAGTTAGCTATAGCTTCACAAACTCCGATAGTTCCTTTTGCGAAGTTAGGCATTTCAAATACTCCCATTGGTCCATTCCATACAACAGTTTTTGCTCCAGCAATCTCTTTAGCAAATAACTCTACAGTTCCTTGTCCAACGTCTAATCCCATTTGGTCAGCTGGAATTTCATCAACTGATACAGTTATATGAGCTGCATCGTTGTTAAATTCTTTAGCTACTACTGTATCTATTGGAAGAACTAATTTTCCATTAGCTTTAGCTAATAATTCTTTTGCTAATTCTATTTTATCTTCTTCAACTAATGAAGTTCCTATATTTTTTCCTAAAGCTCTTAGGAATGTGAACATCATTGCTCCCCCTACTAGAACTTTATCAGCTTTTACTAAAAGATTTTCAATAACTCCTATTTTATCAGATACTTTAGCTCCTCCTAAGATAGCAACTAGAGGTCTCTCAGGATTATCTACCGCTCCTCCTATGAATTTAATCTCTTTTTCCATTAAGAATCCTGCAGCAGTTTTTCCTTCTCCTATATTAGCAGCTATTCCAACATTTGAAGCATGAGCTCTGTGAGCTGTTCCAAACGCGTCGTTTACGAATAGATCTCCTAAAGATGCCCAGTATTTTCCTAATTCAGGATCATTTTTAGATTCTTTTTTACCATCAAGATCTTCGAATCTTGTATTTTCGAACATCATGATTTCTCCATTTTTTAATTCAGCTACAGCCGCTTCTAATTCTGTTCCTCTTGTAGCTGGAACAAATTTAACTGATTGCCCTAATAATTCAGCTAATCTTTCAGCAACTGGTCTTAAAGATTTTTTAGCTAAATCTTCTTCAGTTTTTACTTTTCCTAAGTGAGAGAAAGCTATTACTCTTCCACCATTTTCTAATACATATTTTATAGTAGGTAAAGCAGCAACTATTCTATTTTCATCTGTTATTTTTCCATCTTTCATAGGTACGTTAAAGTCAACTCTCATTAATACTTTTTGTCCTTTAACGTTTAAATCTGTAACTATTTTTTTAGCCATTTAGATTGCCTCCCGTTAATATCTTTTCTTAAAAATAGCGGAACCTAAAAGTTCCGCTATTCTATTTCTATTTAGTTAATCTCAAATTCAGGTAATTATTTAGATAATTCTACGAATTTTTTAAGAGTTCTGATTAATTGAGAAGTATAAGACATTTCATTGTCATACCAAGCAACAGTTTTAACTAATTGTTTGTCTCCTACTGTCATAACTCTTGTTTGAGTAGCATCAAATAATGATCCATAGTTGATTCCGATGATATCAGATGACACTAACTCTTCTTCTGTATATCCAAATGACTCGTTTGAAGCAGCTTTCATAGCAGCATTGATTTCTTCTACAGTTACTGGTTTAGCTAAAACTGATACTAGCTCAGTTATTGATCCAGTTATTACAGGAACTCTTTGAGCAGCTCCATCTAATTTTCCTTTTAATGAAGGGATTACTAATCCAATAGCTTTTGCAGCTCCAGTTGTGTTAGGAACGATGTTAGCAGCAGCAGCTCTAGCTCTTCTTAAGTCTCCTTTTCTGTGTGGACCATCTAATGTGTTTTGGTCGTTTGTATAAGCGTGGATAGTTGTCATTAATCCTTCTACGATTCCGAAATTATCCTCTAAAACTTTAGCCATAGGTGCTAAACAGTTAGTTGTACAAGAAGCTCCTGATATAACTGTTTCAGTTCCATCTAATATATCGTGGTTTACGTTGTAAACTACAGTTTTAAGGTCTCCAGTTGCTGGCGCAGAAATAACTACTTTTTTAGCTCCAGCTTTGATATGATCTTCTGCTTTTTCCTTTTTAGTAAAGAATCCTGTACACTCAAGAACAACGTCTACTCCTAGTTCTCCCCATGGTAACTCTTTTGGATCAGCCTTTGCATAAGTTTTGATTTCTTTTCCATTTACTACAAAAGCATTTTCTTTAACTTCGATTGTTCCATCAAATCTTCCTTGAGCTGAGTCATATTTAAATAAGTGTGCTAGCATGTGAGCATCTGTTAAGTCGTTGATTGCTACTACATCAAACTCTGGATTTTCTACCATTAATCTCAATGCTAATCTTCCAATTCTTCCGAATCCGTTAATTGCTACTTTAACTGCCATTTCTGTTCCTCCTAAATTTTGTTTAAACTATATAAATTTGTTTTATTTTGCTATTTTCTATGTGAATAGTATATAATACCTTCCACTCTTTGTCAATTAAGTCTTTTTTAATAATTCTATTAGAGTTAAATTTTATCTTTTTACGATTATTTTTTAATCAGTTGTATTCTAATATTTCAGATAGACACACTGTATTTTCTTCATATCGAAGAATACTATATTCCTAATATTTTTTTCATATCATCAGGCAATTCCACTTCTACACTTTTTAATTCTCCAGTTTCAACATCTGAAAACTCTGTTTTATAAGAATGTAGCATCTGTCTATCTATCCTTTTGTCAATCCCACCATAGAGCTCATCCCCCAACAATGGATGTCCTTCTAATGCCATATGTGCTCTTATCTGATGAGTTCTTCCAGTCAGTAATTCTGCCTCTATAAGAGTTAAATTTTTATCTGGAAATCTTTTTAATACTTTGATCTTAGTTTGAGCACTCTGACCTCCATCTTTTGGTCGCAACTCTATTCTTCTGAGCTCATTACCTACTTTTCCAATAGGTTTATCTATTAAAAACTCATCTTTTTCTACAATTCCTAATACTATTGCTTGATAAAATTTATTTACTACTCCTTTTTCTTGAAGATAAGATTGAGCATAAGCATTCTTAGTAACTATTATTATACCAGAAGTATTCATATCAAGTCTATTATAAAATCTTGGAACCATAACTTTACCTGTTGTTTGTAAAAAATAGTTCACCACTCCGTTAGCTAAAGTTTTATCTACCTTTTTTTGAGTTGGATGGACTATTATATACGGGTCTTTATTTATCAAAAGTAGATTCTTATCTTCATAGACAACTTTTATAGGAATGTCCATTGGTTTTATTCCAGTTTCCTTCTCTTTTTCTCTTATATGGAGCCTATTTAACTTTCTCACTTTTTTACTATTATTTTTTACTCTTTTTCCATTTAAATATATCTCTAGATTTCTTAATCCTCTTCCTGAATACCCCTTTGTTTCTTTGAGATATGTTCCTATTTCATATCCATCATATTCTGGTTCGATTACATATTTTTTCATCTATACTTTCTCATTTCCTTTCAATATTTTTAACATATTTTACTATAATTACCAAAAAAAGTTAACTTAATTTTTTACTTCTAAACTCCAATGCTACTTTCTATAAAATTTTTTTCTTAATTTATCAATATTATTAATTTAAAAAAAAATATACAATATAATATAATAAAATTGTATAATATAATTCTAAAATAAAAATTTAGTTTAATTTAAGGAGAATACAAATTAATGAAAATCGATGAAATTTTGGTTTTAGGTATCTCACATACAGAGCTTTCTACTGAAGAAAGAGAAAAGTTTATTCAACAAAACCCTACTAATATCATACACAAATTTTTTTTAGAAAAAAAAATTCTTGGCTATATCAATCTTTCAACTTGCCTCAGAATAGAATTTTATCTACAATTAGCTGATAATTTTTTTATTGAAGAGTTGATACAAGAATTTAAAATAAATAAAGGTATCTTTATAAAAAAAGGCATAGACGCTAGCGAATATTTATTTAAGGTATCTTGTGGATTTTTTTCTATAATTAAAGGTGAAGATCAAATTTTAGCTCAAATAAAAAAAGCTTACTCATCCGCTCTTGAAGAAAATAGATCTTCTAAAATTTTAAATACAGTTTTTAATAAAGCAATTGAAATTGGAAAAAAATTTAGAACTGAAAGTAAAATATGCCATAATGCACTCTCTCTTGAAGCTATATCTTTAAAATTTATAAAAGACTCTATAGGATTTTTAAATAATAAAAAAATATTAATCTTAGGAGTTGGAGATCTAGCTCAGGCTATTCTCTATCTTCTGGTTAAAGAAAAAGTAAAAGATATAAGTATCACTAATAGAACTTATCATAAAGCTCTTAAAATAAAAAATACATTTGATGTCAATGTCATATCTTTTGCAGAAAAACTAAATATTATACCAGAAACCGACATAATAATAAGTGTTACTTCTGCTCCACATTTAGTTTTAAAAACAGAAGATGTAGCTCGACTTTTAAAACCAGAAAAAAAATATACATTTCTTGATCTAGCAATGCCTAGAGATATAGAGCCATCTCTTGGGGATTTAGAAAATGTTTCTCTTTTTAATCTTGATGACATATGGAGAGTATATAACAAGCATCTAGTTACTAGAGATTCATTAGTAAAAGATTATAGTTTTTTAGTAGATAGACAGTTAGAAAATTTAAAAAAATGGTTTCAATACTATAAAGGAAGGAATATATAATGAAAAAAAAAATAGTTATTGGAAGTAGAGGAAGCATTTTAGCTTTGGCCCAAAGTGAAATAATAAAAAAAAAATTAGAAAGTAATTTTCCAGAGTTAGAATTTGAAATAAAAAAGATAGTTACTACTGGAGATAAAGACCTAGTAAGTAATTGGAGTACTAGTAATAAATCACTTAAAAGTTTTTTTACTAAAGAGATAGAGACTGAACTTTTAAATGGAACTATTGATTTAGCTGTTCATTCAATGAAAGATATGCCTATAGTTTCTCCAAAGGGATTGATCTGTGGAGCTACTCCCGATAGAGAAGATCAAAGAGATGTTCTTATTTCAAAAAATGGAAAAACACTGTTAGAACTTCCTAATGGTGCTATTATTGGAACAAGCTCATTAAGAAGAACTATGAATCTTAAAAATTTAAGACCAGACTTACAAATAAAACAATTAAGAGGAAATATTCACACCAGATTAAACAAATTAAAAACTGAAGGTTATGATGCAATTTTACTAGCTGCAGCTGGCTTAAAAAGAGTGGGATTAGAATCTGAAATTACTGAATACTTAAATCCTAAAACATTTCTCCCTGCTCCAGCTCAAGGAGTACTATACATCCAATGTAGAGAAAATGATAAAAAAATTAGAAATATTCTAAAATCAATCCATAATAAAGAGATTGAAAAAATTGTGGCTATTGAAAGAGAGTTCTCAAAGATATTTGATGGTGGTTGTCATACACCAATGGGATGCTACTCAGAAGTTAAAGGAGATAGTATCAATTTTTATGGTGTATATTTCCAAGAAGAAAAAGGATATAGTGCTAATATAACTGAAAAACTTGAAGAAGGAATTAAGGTAGCTCAAAAACTTGCTAATACTATAAAGGAGAAGATCAATGGATAAAAAGGGTAAAGTATATATAATGGGAGTTGGTCCTGGAGATGCTGAGCTTCTTACTTTAAAGGGAAAGAGAGCTATTGAAGAAGCTGATTGTATAGTTTATGATAGACTTATTAATAATCGTATCTTAGATTATGCTAAAAAAGATACAGAGATGATATATCTTGGAAAAGGAAATACTGAAGGTGGAGTTATCCAAGATGAGATCAATGACACTATTATTAAAAAAGCTTTAGAGGGAAAAATTGTAGCTAGAGTTAAAGGAGGTGATCCTTTTGTTTTTGGTAGGGGTGGAGAAGAAATTCAAGCTCTTTTTGAAAATAAAATAGAATTTGAAGAGATTCCAGGTATAACTTCAGCTATATCTGTCCCTGCATATGCTGGTATTCCAGTAACACATAGAGGAGTGGCTAGATCCTTTCATGTATTTACAGGACATACTATGACTGACGGAGAATGGCATAATTTTGAGGCTATTGCTAAATTAGATGGAACTTTAGTTTTCCTAATGGGAATAAAAAATCTTCCAGTTATAGTCAGTGACTTAATAGTTAATGGAAAAGATCCTAAAACTCCTATTGCTATTATTGAAAAAGGAGCTACTGCTGATCAAAGAGTTACTGTTGGAACTTTAGAAACTATTATTGATATTTCAAAGGAAAGAAAAATTGTTCCTCCTGCTATTATAATAATAGGAGAGGTTGTAAATCTTAGAGATACTTTTAAATGGTTTGAAGATACTAAATTATTTGGTAAAAAAATTTTAGTTACTAGAGATAGAAGACAAGCTAGAGAGTTTTCTGATAAAATTGAAAAAATAGGGGGAGTAGCTGTTGAACTTCCATTTATTGAGATAGAATCTACATTAAATAAAATAGACAAAGAGATGTTAAAATCTTATTCAGCTTTGCTATTTAACTCACCTAATGGAGTTAGAGAGTTCATGAATAAAATTGAAGATATTCGAGATATAGCTCATCTTAAAATAGGAGTTGTTGGAAGTAAAACTAAAGAAGAATTGGAAAGATATAAAATAAAAGCTGATTTTATCCCTAAGAAATATCTAGTTGAAAAACTTGCTGAAGAGGCTATTCAACACACAGCAGTTGGAGAAAAAATTCTAATTGTAACTTCCAATATATCTCCTTGTGATACAGAAAAATTAAATTCTACTTATAATAGATATTTTGATAAAATAATTGCCTATAAAACTAAGAAAATAATAAGAGATAAAGATGAAGTATTAAATACTTTAAAAAAAATAGAAATAATAACTTTTCTAAGTTCATCTACAGTTGATGCTTTTATGGAAAGTATAGAGTATAATATAGAGTCTATTAAAAATATTAAATTAGCTTCTATTGGTCCTATTACAAGTGAAACTATGAAAAAATACGGACTAACTGTAGACTTTGAAGCTAAAGTTTATGATACAGCTGGAATTATTGAAGCTATAAAATAGCTAGGAGGAAGAATGTTTATAAGAACAAGAAGACTTAGAAGTTCTAAGACTATGAGAAATATGGTTAAAAACATAACTTTAAGTATTGATGAATTTATATATCCACTTTTTATTGAAGAGGGAAAAAATATCAAAGAGGAGATTACCTCAATGCCTGGTCAATATAGATTTTCTATAGATAGACTCGGAGAGGAATTACAAGAATTAAAAGAATTAGGCATTAAATCTCTTCTACTTTTCGGTATTCCTAAGGAAAAAGATGCTATTGGTTCTGGAGCTTATGCTGAAAATGGAATAATCCAAGAAACTATAAGATATATTAAGAAAAATTATCCAGAGTTTTTAATTATCACTGATGTCTGTATGTGTGAATACACTTCTCATGGACATTGTGGAATCTTAGATGGTTGTGATGTTAAAAATGATGAAACTTTGAAATCTCTTGCTAAAATAGCCCTTTCTCATGCCAAAGCTGGAGCTGATATTGTAGCTCCTTCAGACATGATGGATGGAAGAATTCAAGTTATAAGAGAAAATTTAGATATCAATGGTTTTGAATATATACCCATAATGTCTTACAGTGTAAAATATGCGTCTAATTATTATGGTCCTTTCCGAGAAGCTGCTGACTCAGCTCCAAGTTTTGGAGATAGAAAAACCTATCAAATGGATTTCAGAAACTCTAAAGAATACTACAGAGAAGTGGATTCAGATATTAAAGAGGGAGCTGATTTCATAATGGTTAAACCTGCTCTTGCTTATCTTGATATTATTCATGCTTTAAAAGATCTTTCTTTACCACTTGTAGCTTATAATGTAAGTGGGGAGTATTCAATGGTTAAAGCTGCTGCTCAAAATGGCTGGATAAATGAAAAAGGCATTGTCATGGAAAATATGTATGCTCTAAAAAGAGCTGGAGTAAATTTAATCATCACTTACCATGCTAAAGAGATAGCTCAATGGGTTAAAAATGGAGAAATTACACTTTAGGAGGAAAAATGAATCACAAAATTTCAAAAGAAATATTTAAAAAAGCCCAAAAATATATTCCTGGAGGAGTTAACAGCCCAGTTAGAGCTTTTAAATCTGTTAGTAGAGAAGCCCCAATTTTTGCTTGTAAAGGTGAAGGAGCTAAAATTTGGGATGAAGATGGAAATGAATATATTGACTATATCTGTTCATGGGGACCATTAATCCTTGGACACAATCATCCTAAAATCATAGCTGGAGTACGTGATGCTATTGAACTCGGAAGTTCTTTTGGATTACCTACCAAAAAAGAAGTAGAATTAGCTGAGCTTATAACTAAATGTTGCCCATCTATTGAAATGGTAAGACTTACTACATCAGGCACTGAAGCTACTATGTCCGCTGTAAGACTTGCTAGAGCTTACACTAATAGAAATAAGATAGCTAAGTTTGAGGGATGTTATCATGGACATTCTGATGCACTACTTGTTAAATCTGGTTCTGGCCTCTTAACTGATGGATATCAAGATAGTAATGGAATTACCGAAGGAGTTTTGAAAGATACTATAACTATTCCTTTTGGTAATTTAAAGGAATTAAACAATATATTAGAAAAGAAAAATATAGCTTGTTTAATCATGGAACCTGTTCCTGCTAACATGGGAGTAATTTATCCTGATGTGGAATTTTTAAAAGCAGTGAGAGAACTTTGTACTAAGACAGGAACCTTACTAATCTTTGATGAAGTTATCTCTGGATTTAGATTAGCTTTAGGAGGGGCTCAAGAGTATTTCGGAATTACTCCTGATATGACTACTCTTGGAAAAATAATTGGCGGTGGATACCCAGTGGGAGCTTTTGGTGGTAAATCTGAAATCATGCAACTTGTTGCCCCTATGGGAAGAGTTTATCATGCTGGAACTCTATCTGGAAATCCTATAGCTGTAAGAGCTGGATATGAAATGCTAACTTACTTAGATGAGAATAAAGAGACCTTATATAAAGAGTTAGAAGATAAAGTAAAATATATAACTAAAGAAGCTAAAAAATCTGCTGAAAAATATGGAGTAAATGTAGTTATTAACTCCATCGGTTCTCTTTTCACTGTATTTTTTACTGATAAAAAAGAGATAAATAATCTTAAAGATGCACTTTCATCTAATACAGAAAATTTTGCTATCTACTTCAATACTATGCTAGAAAATGGTATTATCTGCCCTCCATCTCAATTTGAAGCTCACTTTGTATCTATAGCTCATACTCAAGAGATTTTAGATAAAACTTTAAAAGTTATAGATATGGCATTTAAAACTATTGGAGAAAAAAATGAA
Source organism: Fusobacterium necrogenes (assembly GCF_900450765.1). Lineage (NCBI taxonomy): Bacteria > Fusobacteriati > Fusobacteriota > Fusobacteriia > Fusobacteriales > Fusobacteriaceae > Fusobacterium > Fusobacterium necrogenes. Next base: position 1,758,830 of record NZ_UGGU01000003.1, read on the forward strand.
AAATAGATTTTTTCCGCTATTTGTGAACTTAATAGGAAAAGAAGCTCTTGTTATTGGAGCTGGAAAGATAGCTATTAGAAAGGTGGAATCACTTCTTCGATATGGTGCTAAGATTACAGTTGTCACCAGAGAAATTAAAGAAGAGAAATTTCTCAATCTTAAAAATATAGATATAAAAATAGGGGAGTTTAATGAAACTCTCCTTGAAAATAAATTTATAGTCGTGGCTGCTACCGATAATCCAGAGTTTAATAGATATATTTATAAACTTTGTAACTCTAAAAATATATTAGTAAATAATATTACCTCTAAAGAAGATATGAATTGTCGTTTTGCTAGTATTCTAGAAACTAAAGATTACCAAATAGGTATATCTGCTAAAGGAAACCCTAGTAAATCTAAGGCTTTGAAAAATAAATTAAAAAATATGTTAAAAACTGACCTAGAATAATCTAAGTCAGTTTTTTTATTACTTATTCTCTTCTTTAGGTAAAATGATATTTAGTAATAAAGCTAGTAATGTAGACATTACGACACTTGAACCAAATATTAATTTTATAAATTGAGGGAATTGGGCTATAGATTGTGGAACTTGACCAACTCCAGCTCCTACTGCTACTGATAGCCCAACTATTACCATTGTTCTACCTGTGATTCCACTTTTACTTATTATTTGAATACCTGTCATTGTTATCATTGAGAATACAGTAATTGTTCCTCCGCCAATTACTGCTGAAGGAATTGTATTTATAATCGCTCCAAATTTAGGTACAAATCCAGCTATTAATAAAACTGTAGCTGCTATTCCAATTACATATCTACTTACTACTTTAGTTAAAACTACAAGTCCAACATTTTGAGAGTAAGTTGCAGTTGGAAAAGAGTTTAATATAGCTGAGAAAATAGCTCCTACACCATTTCCTATTACTCCTCCAGATAACTCTTTATCACTAACTTCTCTATTTATTCCTCCTAAAGTAATAGCCGATAGATCTCCTACAGCTTGAATAGCTGTTACTAAATACATTATTACCATCGCTACTATAGCTCCAGCTTCAAATTTAGGAGTTCCAAAAATAAAAAATTTTGGAAAAGCAAACCAGGCAGCTTCGCTTACTGGAGTAAAATTAACTATTCCTAAAACCATCGATATTATATATCCTACCACTATTCCTATTAAAATAGAGGATAACTTTGTAATTCCCCTAGTAAATTGGTTGAAAAATAATACTGTTGCTAATACGACTAAGCTTATAGCCCAGTTTTGATATGATCCATAAGTTGGGCTTCCCACCCCACCTGCCATATAGTTAATTCCTATTGGAAATAAAGATAATCCTATTGAAAAAACAACAGTTCCTGCAACTAAAGGTGGAAAATACTTTCTTATCTTCTTTAAATAGGCACCAATTAAAATAGAAGCTATTCCACCTACTATTTGTGCTCCAAATAGTGTAGGTAAGTTCAAAGAATTTCCTCCTAATATAGCTAAAACTGTTGGTAAAAATCCAAAACTTGTTCCCATCACCACAGGTAGCTTAGATCCTATTCTTAGACCTGCAAAAAGTTTAATTGGATAAATCTGTAAAAATGTTGCTATTGCAGCCGATAACATTGCACATTGAATTAAAATTGTAGTTATACTAGGATCCAATTTGGTTACTCTTGAAATTATTAAAATAGGAGCTACATTTCCTACAAACATAGCCACAATATGTTGAAAAGCCAATGGCAATGCTTCTAGAAAAGCAGGTTTTCCATCAACTTTAAACAATTCAGCTCCATCTTTTAAATTTTGATTTTTATCTAACATCTTTGCACCTCAAACACTATGATTTTTATCACACTCTTATCCATTGATTATTTTATCATATTTTCTTAATAAAATCTAGACTATTATTATTTAACTATGTCTTAATTTACATATTTAGGATAAAAAAATTACACCTAAAATCTTAAAAAGATCCTAGGTGTAAACCTTTATAATTATTTTTCTACTTCTTCCCCTTCTGGTTTCAATTCATTAAATTTTGAAATTACAGTATCTGTAATCTCTTTTCTTAGTTCTGGAGTAATAGGATGAACTATATCTCTATACTCTCCATCTGGCATTTTTCTTGATGGCATAGCCACAAACATTCCCTTTTGTCCATCAATAATTTTTAATCCATGAATAACAAAGCACTCATCAAAAGTCACATCAGCATAGGCTTTCAACTTTAATTCATTTTCCCCTTTAACTTCTCTTAATCTTACATCTGTAATTTTCATAATCATGCACCTTCCCTTTTTTATGTAATCATTATAACCCTCTGCAAAGATGTACTTCACAGTGTTGTAATTGCTCCCTTATTGCCTCTACCTTTTCTTTTCCATTTTCTGTAAAAGCATAATATGCACTTCCACTTCCAGACATAAAAAATTTCATACTAGAAATTTTTTCTAATTCTTTTCTAAACTCTATTATATTAGTATCTTCAAGTAAAAGTCCCTGTTCCAAATTATTTTCTATACTCTCTTCTATTAAAGAAAGCTTATTATCTTCTAATCCCTCAATTATTTTATCTATATTAGCATCTTTTTTATTTTTGAGCATATACATATTTTTATATGCTTTAGCTGTTGATACTCCAAAATTTGGCTTAATCAAAATAATATCTTTATCCAAATTATTTTCTATTATTTCTATTTCCTCTCCAATACCTTTCACTCTACTAGGCTTATTGATTATAAAGAAAGGAATATCTGCTCCAACACTTTTTCCTAACTCTATTAACTCATCTAAAGAAAAGAAGTCTTTATGATATTTATTTAATTCTTTTAAGAAAAAAGCTCCATTAGAACTTCCTCCACCTAGACCAGCTTCATGTGGAATAACTTTTTCTAAATATATTTTTACTCTTTTTTTTGTAAATCCACTTCTCTTATAAAATTTATCATATATTTTCCAAAGAATATTTTCTTTTCCAGTTGGAATACTTGGTTTATTAGTAGTAATCTCTAACTCTCCATCCTCTTCAAATATCTCTCCTTCAAGTTTATCAGTAAGAGATATTGGTATCATTACCATATCCAATAGATGATAGCCATTAGGTAAAACTCCTGTTACATTTAAACCAATATTTATTTTAGCATTTGAATTTAAAGAGAATTTCATTAAAAAATATCCTCCTCACCATCTATATCCACAGTAATTCCTCTACTTTCTAACACATTTATAAGTTCTGAGGTTCTCTCTTTTGCTACATTTCCAGTAGGTACTTCTAATATCTCAAATTTAAAATACTTATTAAAATACTCTAACTCTAATATCTGACCTACTTTTACCTCTGTACTTGCCTTTGCTACTTTACCATTAAGCTTAGCTTTTCCACCATCTACCACGATTTTAGCAATAGGTCTTCTTTTAATTATTCTGCTCACTTTTAAAAATTTATCTAGTCTCATATCTACTCCTCTTTATACTATATATACTACATTTTTTCTATAAGTCAATGGCTTTTTTTGCATTTTGCCAAAGTTTTTCTAAATTTTCCAATGAAGTTTTTTCAATATCACAGTTTTGTTCAACATATCTAAACCTCTTATCAAATTTTTTTATTGTTCCTTCTAGTGCTTCAGTTGCATCTATATCTAAAAATCTAGCTATATTTACAATGGAAAATAATACATCTCCTAATTCATCTTTCATTTTCTCTTTATCTTTTCTCTCTATCTCAACTTTTAATTCATCTAACTCTTCATAGATTTTATCAAATACTTGTTCTACATTATCCCAATCAAAACCAACTTTTGATGCTTTTTTCTGTATTTTTTGAGCTTTAGATAGTGCTGGAAGATATTTGGGAACTCCATCTATTACTGACTTTCTATTTTCATGTAACTTCTCTGTCTTTTTTATCTCATCCCAATTAGTTAAAACCTCTTTCGTAGATATCTCACTATTTTTTTCCTTAAATACATGAGGATGTCTTCTTATTAATTTTTCACTTACCTCATTTATAACATCTGCTATATTAAATTTCCCCTCTTTTTCTCTAATATCAGCCTGAAATATGATATTCATTAACACATCACCTAACTCACTTTTATGTTCCTCTATATCACCTTCCATAGCCTCTAATAATTCAGCTACCTCCTCTCTTAAACAAGGTCTCAAAGTTTCCAAAGTTTGCTCTCTATCCCAAGGGCACCCGTTTTCACTTCTCAATATATCTATTATTTCTACAAGTCTATCAAATTCCTTCATCATGATCTCCTTTTTTATTATTATTTATATACATTTAAAAATTCTTCTATTGTTCCATTATACTCTATTGTATCATCTTTTTTCTGATATTTTATTATTCCTTCCTGTATTAATTTTAATAAAACATCAAAATTTACTTTATCGTTATTAAATTTTATCTCACACTCATTTTTTCCTTTTATTTCAAATGCACTTTTTATTCCCAACTTCTTAGCCCTAAATTTTAAATCTATATATCTAAAAAATCCCTGTGCCTCTACTGGCATCCTTCCAAATCTATCTATTAACTCATCCTTTACATCCTCTAATTCGCTCTTACTTTTTATTTCAGCTATTCTCCTATATATCTTTATTTTCTCATTTTTTTCTATATACTCATTAGGTATAAATGCTGGATAATTTACTCTTATCTCTATCTCATCTATATCCTCTTCAAACTTTCCTTTTATCTTATCTATCTCTTCTTGTAGCATCTTCATATATAAAGTATACCCAAAAGTCTCTAATATCCCATGTTGCTTTTCTCCTAATATCTCTCCAGCTCCTCTTATTCTCATATCTTCCATCGAAAGTTGAAGTCCTCCACCACCAATCTCTTCAAGATTTCTTATTGACTCTTCTCTCTCCTTAGCTTTCTTTGTTTGATACTCTTTAGTCAAAAGATAACAATAACTTTGTCTATTTCCTCGTCCTACTCTTCCTCTCAACTGATATATTTGTGAAAGTCCTAGCTTATCAGCTCTATCTATAATCATAGTATTAGCATTCTCTATATCTATTCCATTTTCTATAATTGTAGTAGCTACTAATATATCTATTTCTCCATTTTCAAACTCTTTTATTTTATCCTTTATATCTCTTGGAGCCATTTGACCATGTACAAAATCTATTTTTAAATATTCTGGTAAAATTTTTCTTAACTCTTGAGTCTTTTTCTCTATACCTTTTACTGAATTAAATATGTAGAATACTTGTCCCTCTCTTGCTATCTCCTTCATGATAATCTCTCTTATATTTTTTTCAAATCCTTCAACAAAAAGAGTATTGATAGGTTTTCTGCCCTCTGGCGGAGTATCTATCACTGATAAATCTCTTATTCCTAAAAGAGCTAAATTTAAAGTTCTTGGTATAGGAGTTGCAGTTAAAGTTAGTGCATCTACCTTACTTCTTAATTTTTTTAATTTCTCCTTTGCTTTTACTCCAAATTTTTGCTCCTCATCTATAATTACAAGCCTCAAATCCTTAAACTCAACATCTTCTGATAAAATTCTATGAGTACCTATTACTATATCTACTTCTCCTTCTTTTATCTTTTTTAAAGTTCGAGTTTGTTCCTTAGAAGTTAATAAACGACTTAATAATTCTATATTTATTGGATAATTTTTCATTCTTTCTGTAAATCTCTCATAATGTTGCTGAGCTAAAACTGTGGTAGGAACCATAAGTACTACTTGTTTTCCTTCAATAGCTGCTTTAAATGCTGCTCTTATAGCTACTTCTGTTTTTCCATATCCAACATCTCCACACACAATTCTATCCATTATTCTTGGTGATTCCATATCTCTTTTCACATCTTCAATAGCTTGTAATTGTGATGGAGTTTCTTTATACGGAAAACTCTCCTCAAATTCTTCCTGCCATAAATTATCAGGAGCAAAAGAATAGCCAGCTTCTAAGTCTCTTCTTACTTGGATTTCTACTATCTCTTTTGCAAATTGTAGCATCTCTTCTGCTATTTTTTCTCTTTTTTTTCTAAATCCTTTTCTTCCTAAATTATATATCTCTGGTATCTCTCCATCTAAAGAGATATATTTCCCTATTTTTCCTATCCCCTCTATTGGAACAAAAAGTTTATCCTCCCCAGCATATTTTATTTTTAAATAATCGTGTCCATCTATTATTTCAATCCCTAAATATAGACCCACTCCATAATTTTCGTGAATAATATAATTTCCTTCTTGTATTTCTGCTATATTTTTATATCTTTGAAAATCTTTATCTTTCTTCTCTCTTTTTACTCTTATTCCCTTTAATTCTCTATCTGTTAAAACGAGCTTATTTCCTTCCCTATAACCTTCATATAGAGGATATTTTTCAAATTCAAAGTTACAATTCTCAAATATTTCTCTATATCTTTTTTCTTCTTCTGAAACAATTTTAACATCTAATAAACTACCAGCTGCTCCTAGAGTTTTTACATATTGTAGATCTTCAAACTTCTTTAATTCGCTACTTTCAAATTTTCTTAACTCCACTCTTTCTGCAAGTCTCATAAGTTCTTTATAATTTTTCTCTAAACTTTCTTTATTTTCCATTCTCTCTTCTACTAATTCTGTAAATTTATAATTTAATAACTCTGTATTTTCAACATATATTTTTATATTCCTCTGAGTTTTTAAAAATTCAAGAAATGTATTTTTTTCTTTATTATTATTGTTTATATACATATAAAGAACTTCCTTTTTTTCTATACTCTTTTGAGTTTCGATATCAAAATAAGTAATTCTTTCAATTTCATCTCCAAAATTAAATTCAACTCTTATTGGAAAATTACCATTTTTAGGAAAAATATCTAGTATATCTCCTCTTATACTATATTGATTTCTTTGCTCTACCATATAGCCTCTTTGATAACCACTTTTTTCCAACTCTTTTTCTAAAGTTTTTATATTGATATTTTCTCCTATTTTTAATTCATATCTTTTACCTTCTGAAAAATACTCTCTAAAAACAGCCTCTAGTGAAAAAAGTATTATACATTTCTTCTTAGATTTTAGAATCTCAAGTAAATCATAGTTATCTTTTTCCAATTCTTCATATGATAAGTTAGCTTCCAATTTTAATAGTTTTCCATCATATATATCCATCAAAACGTTATAGTAGTCTTCTATATTCCTATTTGAAGAGCAAAGATAAAAAACTTTTTCTTCCATCTCATTTAACAAAAAAGGAATCTTTCCTCTATACTCCAACATTTACATCCTCCGTATTTTACATGATTATACCTCTATTTTACTCTTTATTTTATAACTTTGCAAAATTATATTTTTATAAAAAAAAGATTGTATACTTTAAAATATACAATCTTTTTTATCTAAATCTATTAATTTGTTAAAACTTCTTCTTTTAAAAATTTATCATAATATTTAGCAAGTCCACCTGTTGAAGTTTCCTTATAAGCAGAACACATATCTACTCCTGTCTCTTTCATAGTTACTACAACTTGATCAAAACTTATAGTATGTTCTCCATTTGTCGAAAGTGCATAATCTGCTGCATTTAGAGCTCTTACAGCCACTATTGCATTTCTTTCTATACAAGGTATTTGTACATATCCTCCAACGGGATCACAAGTCATTCCAAGATGATGTTCCATTCCCATCTCAGCTGCATATTCTATCTGTTCAATTGTTCCTCCTAAGATATATACAGCCATTCCAGCTGCCATTGAACACGCTGATCCTATTTCAGCCTGGCAACCACCTTCTGCTCCTGATATTGTAGCATTTTCTTTTATTAGATTTCCAATAAGTCCTGCTACAGCTAATGCTTTTAACGAAGTAGTTTCATCTAATTCATATTCCTCTATTAGAGCTCTTAGTAATCCTGGAACTACACCAGCTGCTCCACATGTTGGAGATGTTACTATTGTTCCAGCACTACTATTTTCCTCAGATACTGCTAGAGCATAAGCAAATATCTTTTTAGTCAAAACTAGATAATTTTTCTTTTTATCAATTTTATCATATATCTCTTTTGCTTTTCTAGGATATCTTAATTTTCCAGGAAGAATGCCATCTTTTCTTATTCCTCTATCTACAGCAGCATTCATAGTATCTAATATATCTTTTAAGTAATTCCATATCCCTGGTCCTTCACAATACTCTACATATTCCCAAAGCTCTTTATTATTCTCTTTACACCATGCTATAATATCATCCATCTTAGTTAAATTATAGCATTGTCCAGCTCCACTTCTTTTATCTGTAAGCTCTTTTATTGTTCCTCCACCAACAGAGAATACTAACCATTCCTTCATAACTTTTCCATCTTTATCTAAAGCTATAAATTTCATTCCATTAGTATGATATTCATGAATATACTCTGGCATCCATACTATCTCTGTTTTTACAGGTTTTAAAGTTTCCTCTATTATCCAATCTGTTAAGTGTCCCTTACCAGTAGCTGCTAAACTTCCATAAAGCTCAACTATATATAAATTAGCTCCCTCTGTTTCAGCCTTAAATTTCTTAGCTGCTCTCTCTGGTCCCATTGTATGAGAACTAGAAGGTCCACATCCTATTTTAAATAATTCTCTTAAACTATCCATTAATTTTTACCTCTTATTTCATCTACAGTTTTTATTTTATAATTTTTAAATATTATTGAACCTAAGAATCCAGCAAATAAACCTGATGCAGCACACATTAACGCAACTTTTGTAACTGTTATTGCATCATTAAATCCATACATTACCATCAATCCTGCTATTGGTGTTGCTGTTCCTGTTGCATTATTTATAAGTCCTGAAAGTGCAACCACAACACCTGCTAATGCTCCACCTATAAAGTTAGTTACATATATAGGAATTGGATTAGCTGAAATTAAATCTGCTTGTGTTAATGGCTCTACTGCAACTGCTATTGTTGTTTTTCTATCTCCAAATCCCATTCTATGGAAGAAAATCCCATTCATAAAAGATGATCCCATTACTGAAAGTGCTCCTATTGCCATAGGTACCCCTGTCAATCCCATCATAGCTGTAAGAGCCATCGATGATAATGGTGCTGTTGCAACTACTGTTATTACTCCTCCTAATATAATTCCCATTAGTATAGGACTAGATTTTGAAGCTGATTCAAGAATTCCACCTATATTCATTAATGCCGAATCAACTACTGGACTAGATATAGAAGCTATTAATCTAGCTAATGGTGATATAAAACATATTACAAAAATCAAATCTAAACCTTGAGGTACTTTCTCTTCTACTTTTGGTATAATGAAAGAAAGAATGTATCCTGTTAAAAATCCAGGTAATATTCCAAATCCTGCTACAGAAACACCTACTAATACAGCATAAGTTGGGTTAACTCCTAAAGCTATTGGCACTAATATAGCTGATGCTACTCCTCCCATAGAACCTGCTGCTTTTCCTACTTCTCCTAAAAAAGGAACACCTAAAAGATCTCCTCCTACATACAATTGGAATGCCTCAACTAGAAAACTAGCTGTTGCTGCTCCTGCTAATGCTCCCATTGCTTTCATACCTTTTGGAGCTTTCATACTAAATAACGAAAATCCACCCAATACAACTAATAATAAAATTACTCCTTTAATAACATCCATATCTTTTTCTCCTTTTGTTTAGTTTTACTTAATTTGATTTTAGTAGTATCTAACAATATATTCCGTTCTTTTTACGTATATTATTGTTACTTTAAATACAATAAAAGTATAACATATCATTTCTAATATTTCAAGATTTTTTTCACTAAAATGAAATAACTGTTATTAAAATCACCATAAATTGCTCCTTTAATACAATTATTATTTTTTGTTTTTTATTGATTTTACTATTCTATTTACTATATTATATCTTTATTTCACTATAATATATTTATAGTTTTTTGAATTTTTCACTCTCTAATTCTTCACATTTTTGCGTTTTTAACATCATATTGAATTTACATTAGTTAAAATTTATGATATAATTTTGTAAATCATATTTTTTTATGGAGGAACAGTTGTTCATGAAATTAGGGGAAAAAATAAAATTAATTAGAAAAAACAAAGATTATACTTTAAAAGAATTATCAGAAATTACTGGACTTTCAATAGGATTTTTAAGTAATATTGAAAGAGATTTGAACAGTCCATCTATTAACAATCTACAACAGATTTGTTCTGCATTAAATATCAACCTTATGGAGATTCTTGATGAAGAAATCTCTACTAATCCTATAACTAGAGTACATGAAAGAGAGGAAATACTCAAAAATATTGAAACAAATACAACTGTTGAAAGCCTCTTAAATAGAAAAGCTAGTTTAAATGGAATTGCCATTACTATTGAAGAAGAAAGCTCTTTTAGTGATATGTCTTGGGGACATGGTTACGATGAAATTGGAATTGTTGTTAAAGGAGAACTAGAAATTGAAATAGATAAGACACTTTATCATCTTTATGAAGGTGATTCTATCTTTATTAAGCAAAATACTCCTCATAGATATAGAAATCCAAGTGTAACATCTTCTGTAGTTTACTGGGTTTCTAGTAAAAAATAAATAATTTTTACTTTCTTAGAATTTATTTAATTAAAATTTATAATATTAAGAAAATTTTTTAATAATAATATATATTTTTACTAAAGTTATGTTTTAATAAAAAAATTAAGAATAAATTAAAAATAAAGAAAAAGGAAAAAATTTACTATAATGACTATTGCATAAGCAATTACAAATTAAAAGTAAATTTTTTCCTTTTTTATTCTTTTATTTTATTTCTAAATTTCAAGTTTATACCAATTTTTTCAATTCTGTTGCAACAAATTCAACATGTGGTCCTATTATAACTTGTACAGCATTTCCTTTTTTGATGATTCCTGCAGCTACTTTTTTAATTTCTGTATCATTCACTTTAGAACTATCTACAACTTCTAATCTCAATCTAGTAGTACAGTTATCAATATTTGTTAAATTTTCTTTTCCACCTAATAGTGGTAATAGAGCTATTGCTACTGCTGTATAAGTATTTACTCCCCCTTCAGCTACAACTTCTACTAATTCCTCATCTTCTCTTCCTGGAGTTTTTATATTAAACTTATTAATTACAAATGTAAATATTACATAATATACTACAAAGAAAATAACTCCTAATACTAATAACATAATTGGATTATTTGCATTTGGATTACGTAATGATAATACAAAGTCTACTAAACCAGCTGAGAATCCAAATCCTGCCATCCAATTTAAAGATGCTGCTAAAAATACTGATACTCCTGTTAAAATAGCATGTAATAGATATAATCCTGGTGCAACAAACATAAATGCAAACTCTATAGGTTCTGTTACTCCTGTAAAGAAGCTTGCAAATCCTGCAGCCAACATAATAGATTTTATTTTTTCTTTATTTTCTACTTTTGCTGTCTTAATAAATGCTACACATGCTCCTAATAATCCAAACATCATGATTGGGAAAAATCCTGCTTGATACATTCCTACATGATAAGCTCCTTCCACAGCTTCTGGTAATCCTGCATAAGCTGCTGCTGGATCTCCCCAGAATCTTCCTATATCGTTTATTCCTGCAACGTTAAACCAAAATACCGAATTTAATGCATGATGTAATCCAACTGGGATAAGCAATCTATTAAAGAACCCATATACTCCTGCTCCTATAGGTCCTAGTTTAGCAATCGATATTCCAAAAGATACTAACCCTGAATAAATGATAGGCCAAACATATAATAAAATAAATGATACTACTAACATTACAACAGAAGTTATGATTGGAACAAATCTTTTTCCACTGAAGAAAGCTAAGAATCTAGGTAATTCTAATGTATGGAACTTATTATACAATTCACCTGCTATAACTCCACATAATATTCCAACAAATTGGTTATTGATTTTTCCGAAAGCAGCTGGAACTTGATCTGCTGGTACACCAGTCATTTGTGCTACCGCTCCTACTGAAAGTAAGGTAGTAACAACTTCAAAAGCAACTAGTCCAGCTAAAGCAGCTGCTCCATTTTTATCTTTCGACAATCCAAAAGCTACACCAACAGCAAACAAAATAGGCATATTGTCAATAATAGCTGCCCCAGCTTTTATTAAAAATGCTGCTAATTGACTATTAGCTCCCCATCCAATGGGATCAATCCAATAACCAATTCCCATCAAAATCGCTGCTGCAGGTAATACTGCCACCGGTACCATCAAAGCTTTACCAATTTTCTGTAAGTAACTAAACATAAAACTTCCTCCTTTTTGTAACATTTTTTTATTTATTCACGTTAATGTTTAGATCACGATTTTTTTTTTCATATCCTTTAACTTGATTATAGCACAACTTTTTACTTTTTTCTATATATATTTTTATTTTTTATCTTTTATTTTAACTTTATGTTCTATTTTAATATTTTATATAACAATTATTTATATAAAATATAATAATATTATCACTGCCTCCTTAACTTAGAGATACTATTATTATTTCAATTTGTCAAGAGAATTCCTCTATTTATTTTATATAAATTTTATGTTAGAATAAACTATGCAACTATTATTTCAAAAGGAGAAAAATATGGAAATTTCTTTATTAAATATAAAAGAAGAAGTTGATAAATATATCAACATTATCTCTAATTTAATAAATGTTGATGTTGGAGTCGTAGATAAAAACATGTTAAGAATAACTGGAACAGGACTTTATAAAAATATAAACGGTATCTACGCCCTTGGAAATGTTTATAAAAACACTCTAAAAACAGGAAAAACCCATATTATTGAAAATCCAAGAAAACATATTCTTTGTAGTAGCTGCGAAGATAGAAACAATTGTAAGGAAAAACTAGAAATATCCACACCTATTTATTGCCATAATGAGATTATTGGAGTACTTGGATTAGTCTGTTTTAACGATCAACAAAAGAAAAAAATTATAGCTAGTATAGATTCCTACCTTAATTTTACAAAACAAATAGCTGAATTTATAGGAATAAAATTTTTTGAATATCAAGAAAATCTCCTACAAAAAGATAAAGAAAATACATTAAATACTATCCTTGAGAATATTAACAAAGGTGTTATTATAAAAGATAAAAATAATATTATTTTAAGTATCAATGAAATAGCTATAAATAAACTAAATATAGATTTTGAATATACTGGAAAAACTATTAAACTTATCAATCAAAATGATTATTTAATGAATGAAGAAATTTTTAAATTAATAATTGAAAACAGAGAATTCAATGTTGTAGGAAAAGAAATTTCACTCACATCTTTTGATAATCGAGAAAACTCAGCCTTCATCTTTGAAGATATAAAAAAAATAAATGAAAATATAATAGAGATCACTAATAATGGAAATGTTATCTCTTTAAATGATATCTATGGAAACTCAATAGCTACTAATAGATTAAAAGAAAATATATTAAAGGTTGCTAATACAAATTCAACAGTTTTAATAACAGGAGAAAGTGGAACTGGTAAGGAGCTCGTAGCTCGTTCATTACACTCCCATAGCAATAGAAAAGATAAACCCTTTGTTGTCATAAATTGCTCAGCTATTCCAGATTCGTTGCTAGAAAGTGAACTCTTTGGATATGTAAAAGGAGCTTTCACTGGTGCTAATAACAATGGAAGAATGGGAAAGTTTGAATTGGCAAATACTGGTGTAATTTTCCTAGACGAAATTGGAGATATGCCACTTTATTTACAAGCTAAAATTTTGAGAGTTATACAAGAAAAAAAGATTGAAAGAATAGGGTCTAATAAAAGTATTGATTTAGATATAAGAATTATTGCTGCTACTAATGTAGATTTAGAACAAAAAATAAGAGAAAAGAAATTTAGAAATGATCTCTACTATAGATTGAATGTAATCCCTATAAAGTTACTACCTTTGAGAGAAAGAAAAGAAGATATCATTCCAATAGTTGAAAAATTAATTAGAAAATATAATCACATTGCTCATAAAAATATAAACTCTATAGATAATAAAGTTGTGGATTCTTTACTTTCTTACGATTGGCCTGGAAATGTTAGAGAATTAGAAAATATAATCGAATTAATGATAAATATGAGTACTGATAGTAATACTTTAACTTATTCTCTCCTTCCTGAAAATATTCTTACTCCTATTGAAAATAATTCTTTGGATCTGCCTCATATTTTTAGTACTAATTTTAATGAAGAGTTAGAAAATTTTGAAGAAATTGAAAAAAATTATATTGTTAAAGCATTAAAAAAATATGGAAATACAACAACAGGAAAAAAGATTATTTCTGACAAAATGAATATAGGATTAACAACTCTATATAGAAAATTAAAAAAATTAAGAATTGAGTAGTTTTTCAAAATGAAAAACTACTTTTTCATTTTGAAAATTTTTTCATTTTGAAAATTTTTCTTTTTAATAAAATATAGCTACAATAATTAATTTTACTATCTTTATTTATTTTTTTATCATTGGTATATTTTTTGCTTATATAGAATAATAACAAAACTTTTTTATTTTTTAATTCTATTTACTATAAAAAAATAAGATAGTAGAAACTTTTAAATTAATTTAAAAAATTTTAAGCAAAATAACATGACTATTACTAAATTTAGTTATTGACAATTTTTATTTTTAGTAGTATTTATAAAGGGAGGAAAATATGGAAAAAGTAACAGAAAAAATCTTAAATATTTTAGAAGAAGAATTAGTTCCTGCTGAAGGATGTACAGAACCAATAGCTATAGCCTATGCTGCTGCTAAGTTAACAAATATCTTAGGAGGTATCCCTGAAAAAATTGATGCCTATCTTTCTGGAAACATAGTCAAAAATGTTAAAAGTGTTAAAATACCTAATTCTGAAGGTATGATAGGAATTGAAGCTTCTACTGCTATGGGGGCTATCTTGGGAGATTCTTCAAAAGAGCTCATGGTTATAGCACATGTAGATAAATCACGTTTACCAGAAGTAAAAAAATATATAGAAGATAAAAAAATCAATGTTTTTTTAAATGAGGGAGATATTAAACTGTATATCAGATTAGAAGGTATTTACCAAAATAATACTGCCACTATTGAAATTCAACACTATCATACTAATATAACTAAAATCATAAAAAATGGTGTCGAAGTAAAGGGACAATCTTGTGATGAAATATGTTCTGGTGATGTTATGACAGATAGATCTTTCTTATCAGTAGAATTGATTTATAATCTTGCTAAAACAATAGATTTATCTCTAATCGAAGCAACTTTCCAAAAAGTTATAGATTATAACTCTGCTATTGCTAATGAAGGATTAACTAATACTTATGGAATAGCTATTGGAAAAACTATAAAAGAGGGAATGGAAGAGGGAGTTTATGGAAACGACCTAAGAAATAAAATGGCTAGCTTTGCAAGTGCTGGAAGTGATGCTAGAATGAATGGTTGTTCTCTTCCAGTTATAACTACAAGTGGAAGTGGAAATCAAGGAATGACTTGTTCATTACCAATAATAAAATTCTGTCAAGAAAAAGGTTTTTCAAAAGAACAATTGATAAGAGGACTATTTTTTTCTCATATGACAACAATTCATATTAAATCTAATATCGGAAGATTATCTGCTTATTGTGGAGCTATATGTGCTAGTGCTGGAGTAGCTGGTGCTATATCTTTTTTATCAGGGCTCTCACTTGAACAGATTGGCTATGCTATTGAAACTACTTTAGGAACAATGTCAGGTGTGATCTGTGATGGTGCTAAAAGCTCTTGTGCTACAAAGATAGCGGCCGGAATATCAGCAGCTTTTGACTCTTACTATGCAGCTTCAAAAAATAGAAAATTTGAGTTTGGAGAGGGAATAGTAGGTAAAAATGTAGAAAAAACAATAGAACATGTAGGGGTACTCGGACAAGTTGGTATGAAGACAACAGATGAGGTTATCTTGGATATAATGATTAAAAATATTTAGAGTCATTAAAGAAATTTAATGTATAAAATTTATTTTAAGGAGGGCTTTTTATGGCTAAAATGAAGGATAGCTTAATAATTAAGCTAATTCTAGGGGTTGTAGCAGGTCTAATTATAGGTTTATATTCTAATGAAGCTGTAATTGGAGTTATTCAATCTATTAAATTTATATTAGGTCAGTTAATAAACTTTACTGTACCTTTGATCATTTTGGGATTTATAGCACCTGCTATTACCAAAATGAAATCTAATGCTAGTAAAATGTTGGGGGTCATGTTATTACTTGCTTATACTTCTTCTGTTGGAGCAGCATTTTTCTCTATGATAGCTGGATACACATTAATTCCTAAGCTAAATATTGTATCTACAGTTGAAGGATTAAAAGAGTTGCCTGAAATGATATTTAAAGTTGAAATACCTCCAGTATTTTCTGTTATGTCAGCTCTTGTTCTATCTTTATTCTTAGGATTAGCTGTGGTTTGGACAAAATCTGAGAATTTTGAAAGATTATTAGATGAGTTCAATAACATTATGTTAAAGATTGTCTATGCTATTATTATTCCTATACTTCCATTTTTCATAGCTTCTACATTCGCTACATTGGCTTATGAAGGTGGAATAACAAAACAATTACCTATCTTCTTAAAGGTCGTAGTAATAGTTTTAATAGGACACTTTATTTGGCTTGCTGTTTTATATACAATTGGTGGTGCTACATCAGGAAAAAATCCATTCAGTTTGTTAAAATTTTATGGACCTGCTTATTTAACAGCTGTTGGAACTATGTCTTCAGCTGCTACACTTCCAGTTGCATTGAGTTGTGCTAAAAAATCTCAAGTTCTTGATGATGATATAGCAAATTTTGCTATCCCTTTAGGTTCTACTGTACACCTTTGTGGTTCTGTTCTAACTGAAGTTTTCTTTGTTATGACAGTGTCACAAGTACTATATGGACAATTACCTACACTTGGAACTATGATATTATTTATAATTTTACTTGGAATTTTTGCTGTAGGAGCTCCTGGAGTACCTGGTGGAACAGTCATGGCTTCTCTTGGAATTATTATCTCTGTACTTGGATTTGATGATAGTGGAGTTGCTTTAATGCTTACAATTTTTGCTTTACAAGATAGTTTTGGAACTGCTTGTAATGTCGTTGGGGATGGAGCTTTAGCACTTATGTTAAATGGAATTTTTAAAAAAGATTTAGCTAAGTAATATAAATTAAAGTGTGAGAATAAGGTTAAGCTATTTTCTTAGTATTAACATTTATTTATTAATTAACAAGGATTGGCACATGTACTTTACAGGTGTCAATCCTTCTTAATTTTATAATAATTTATAAATCCTAAATAAAAAACTACACCCTCAATCTTAAATATCTAAGGTTTTAGATGTAGTCCAAATAAAATTTTATATAACTGTCATTTTCAATTACTCTACGCTTTCTATTCTTTCAAATCTAATCTCTCTACCTTCTTTTCTCCAATTTGCATACTCAGCAACACTAGTAAATAAAACATCAGTTGAAGAATTTAAAGCAGTTTCACAAGAATCTTGAATAACTCCTATTATAAATCCAACTCCTACTACTTGAATTGCTATATCATTAGGTATTCCAAATAAGCTACAAGCCAACGGAATAAGTAAAAGAGATCCTCCAGCAACTCCTGAAGCCCCACAAGCACAAATAGCTGCTAGAATACTTAAAAGTATAGCTGAAAGTAAATCTACTTGAATGCCCAAAGTATGTGCAGCACTCAGTGTAAATACAGATATTGTAACAGCTGCTCCTGCTGTATTAATAGTAGCTCCAAGTGGAATAGATACAGAATAAACATCTTTATCCAATCCTAACTCTTTACAAAGATTCATATTTACAGGAATATTAGCAGCTGAACTTCTAGTAAAAAAAGCTGTTACTCCACTGTATTTCAAACATTTAAATACCAATGGATATGGATTTTGTCTTATCATAAACCATGCTATTAGAGGATTTATAACAAAAGTTACAAAAGCTAAGCAAGCTAGTAATAAAACTATCAATTTTCCATATGCCAGCAAACTAGCTATTCCACTTGTTTTCATAGAGTTGAATATAAGCCCCATTATTCCAAATGGTGCAAATTCTATTACAACTTTAACTGTTTTTAAAATTATTTCAGATATATCTATAAGAATTTGTTTTGTCTCTTCTTTTCCATCTCTTAAAATCATTCCAAAAAGTATACTCCAAAAAAGAATCCCTATATAATTTCCTTTTAATAAAGCATTTACAGGATTATCTACTAAATTTAACATTAATCCCTTCACAACTTGATTTACATTCTCTGGCGGTACAACTGAACCTTCACCTGCTTTTAACATCAATTCCACAGGAAACATAAAACTTCCAATAATAGCAACAACAGCTGCTAAAAAAGTACCTAAAAGATACAGAATTACTATTGATTTCATATTAGATTTCTGTCCTCTTTTATGTTGTAATACAGCAGCCATAACCAAGAAAAAAACTAGTATAGGAGCAATAGATTTAAGTGCTCCAACAAATAAATCTCCTAAAATAATAACTGCACTAGCTTTTTCTGGAGCTATTATAACCAATATTATCCCCAACATAATACCAATAACTATCCTTTTAATGAGACCTAACTCAATCCATTTCAAATATATATCTTTCATAAAAACTCTCCTTTTTGTCCTTAATTTAGAAACACGTGTCTTTGTATAGAGTACAATATACCATAAACTTTTCTTTTATGCAAGCTTTTTTTTTATTTTTCTATAGACAAAATAAATTTTTAAAGCTATACTCTTATTAAAGACATTTTTTGGGAGGAAATTTTATGAAAGGAAAATATCTAATTGTTGATAAGTCTATCTTACCTGATTATTTTGAAAAGGTTATCGAAGTTAGAAATTTTTTAAGAGATGGAAAATTTCAAAATGTTAGTGATGCCGTAAAAGAGGTAGGAATAAGT
The DNA here is from genome assembly GCF_900450765.1 of Fusobacterium necrogenes. Taxonomy (NCBI): domain Bacteria; kingdom Fusobacteriati; phylum Fusobacteriota; class Fusobacteriia; order Fusobacteriales; family Fusobacteriaceae; genus Fusobacterium; species Fusobacterium necrogenes. The sequence continues at coordinate 1,777,739 of NZ_UGGU01000003.1, forward strand.
AGAAGTACATATTATAAATATAAAGACTTTATTTTTTCACCTTCAGATAGCAATATAGGTAGAAAAGTTCTCCTCTCTATAATGCTCGAAGATAAAAAAGGAGCTCTTTCAGAAGTACTAAATTTTTTATATTCTGTTGACTGTAATATCATCACTATCAATCAAAATATTCCAATCAATAAAGTTGCTTCCATAACAATTTCCATGGATATTTCTGATACAAAACTAGTAATTGAAGAGATATTATCAAAATTAAGGAGTATAAAAAATGTTGTTTCTAGTAAACTAATAGCATTGGAATAGATTAATTTTTATAAATTTTTATTTTAAAATAAGAAATTTATAAATGATAAGTAAAAAATAAAATGAGCAAGTTAATACTTGCTCATCTGTCTTTATAAATAAGATTTAAATTTTTTAAATCGATTAAGTAATTATTATTTTAAATATCCTATCAATAACGCTATATCATTTCCTGTAACTCCACTTATCCTTGAAGCCTCACCGATTGATAGTGGTCTTATCTCTTCTAATCCACTTCTAGCAATATTAGAGATTCCTTTTACCTTAGAAAAATCAAAATCTTTAGGAATTTTCATCTCTTCTAATCTTTTAAATTTCTCTATTTGTTCATTTTCTCTTTGAATAAAAACATCATATTTTATAATAGTTTCTATCTGATTTTTAATAAACTCTGGATAGTCTCCAATCTCAGTAATATCTTTTAAACTATCATAAGTTACCTCTTTAACTTTTAAAAGCTCTCCTATCTTTATCCCTTTAGCAAATTTTTGATTAGAACCTAATTTTTCTAAAAGTTCATTGGCTTTTACCATAGGGACACTTATCTCTCTAAGTCTAGCTATTTCACTATTTACTATATCTATAGCATTTTTTAAACAATCCAACTTCTCTTGAGATAAAATTCCAATCTCTTTAGCCTTTTCATACAATCTCATAAATGCATTATCAAATCTCAATGTTAATCTATACTCTGAACGAGATGGTAGTACTCTATATGGTTCTGGAGTTTTCTTATGTATGATATCATCAATTAGAACTCCTATATACCCTTCACTTCTATCGATTATTACCGGTTCCTTTTTATCAAGTTTCCTAGCAGCATTTATCCCAGCCATAAATCCTTGACAGGCTGCCTCTTCATAACCAGATGTTCCATTTATCTGACCTGCAAAATATAGTCCAGCTATTTTTTTACTCTCTAAACTAGGATATAATTGTGAAGCTGGAGCATAATTATATTCTACAGCATATCCATATCTCATTATTTTTGCATTCTCAAGTCCTGCTATAGTTCTCATCATAGCCTCTTGAGCAAATGGTGGCATAGCTGTTGTAAGTCCATTTACATAGATCTCTTCTGAATCTGCAGACTCTAACTCTAAGAATATTTGATGGTTTGTTTTATCAGGAAAATTAAGTACTTTTCTATCTAGTGAAGGACAGTGTCTAGGTCCATGAGTTTCTATTATTCCGCTTACTATTGGAGAGTATTTCAACATTTCCTTTGCCACTTCAATTGTTTTTTCAGTAGTGTGTGTAAGCCAAGTTGGAACTACATTATTTCTCTCCTTATTAGTAAAAATTGAAAAATATCTAGGCTGCTCCTCTCCTTTCAATTCTTCCATTTTAGAGAAGTCTATAGTCCTTTTATCAATTCTTGGAGGTGTAGCCGTCTGATATCTCTCTATATGTATTCCATGCTCTCTAAGAGAATCTGAGAGCTTCTCAGCCGATTGCTCTCCCTGTCTTCCAGCAGAGTAAGTTACATCACCTATAACTATCTTTCCTTTTAAAAAAGTACCAGTACAAAGTATGACAGCTTTGGCAAAATAAGAGATTCCTAATCTAGTTCTAATACCCTTTATTTCACCTTCATCTACTATAATTTGCTCTACACAATCTTGAATCATATGAAGATTTTCAGTATGCTCAAGTTTTTTTCTCATCTCAGTCCTATAGAGATATTTATCAGCTTGTCCTCTTGTAATTCTTGCAGCTGGTCCCTTACTTTCATTTAAGTGCTTCAATTGAAGATTAAATTCATCTGTATGTCTTCCCATCTCTCCACCTAGTATATCCATTTCGGCTACAAGATTACTCTTTCCTGGACCTCCTATTGAAGGATTACATGACATCATCGCCACTGTATCTAAATATAAAGTAAATATAGCTGTATCTTTTCCAAGCCTTGCTGAAGCAAATGCAGCTTCAATTCCAGCATGTCCTCCTCCAACAACTATTACATCATAATTTTTTTTCATCTTCTCCTCCTAATTCCATAAATTAAGAAAGAGGATTACTCAAATTTTGAGCATCCTCATCTACTACTTTCCAACACAAAAATTGCTAAAAATATGGTCTAATAAATCTTCGCTAGAAATCTCTCCAGTTACTTCTGAAAGTGAATCTAATGCACCTTTAATATCAACAGCCATCAAGTCCATAGGAAGCCCTAAATGTATAGTATCAAAAATATTCTCTACATACTGTTTTGTTTTCTCTAAAGCAGACTTATGCCTCACATTTGTAATTGTTAACTTTTGAGAACTATCATCAACATTTCCGTCTATAATATGCCTATAGATCTTATCTTCCATCTCATCAATACCTATATTTTTCATAGCTGAAATCTCTATCCAGTTCTTTATCTTGATCAATTTTGATAGATCTACTTTTCTTTGCATATCTATTTTATTTAAGATACCTATTACTTTTTCAGAGTTTATACTCTCATGAATTTTTATATCCTCTTCTTCTAACTCTCTTGAACCATCTATTACAAAAAGTATAAGGTCGGCATTTTCTATCATTTTTTTAGATTTCTCCACACCTATATTTTCTACAATATCATCAGTTTTTCTAATACCTGCTGTATCTACTAAAATCAACGGTATTCCCTTCAAATTAACAATCTCTTCTATCACATCTCTAGTTGTTCCTGGAATATGAGTTACAATAGCTCTCTCCTCACGTAAAACTGAATTTAAAAGGCTTGACTTCCCAACATTAGGTTTACCTACTATAGCAGTCTTAATCCCTTCTTTAATCATCTTTCCTTTATCATAAGATCTAATTAATTTATCTGTTGTATCAATTACCTCTTGGAGATTTTCTACAAGATTTTCTGGTAATGGATCATCTATTCCCTCTTCTGGATAATCAAGAACAACATTAATATGAGCAGCAACATCTAAAATCAATTTTTTAAGATGCTCTATCTGCTCCTTTAAATCTCCTCTGAGTTGATTTAGTGATAAAGATACTGATTTTTCTGTTTTTCCATGGATTATATCTATCACAGCTTCAGCTTGAGTTAAATCAATCCTTCCATTTAAAAAAGCTCTCCTTGTAAACTCCCCAATTTCAGCATGTCTTGCTCCATACTTTAAAACTGTTTCAAGAAGCTTTTCAGTTATTACAAAACCACCGTGGCAATTTATCTCCACAATATTTTCTTTGGTATAAGTATGAGGAGCTTTCATAATAGATACCATTACTTCATCAATCAATTGTTCTCCATCATAAATATGTCCATAGTTTATACTAAAATTCCTCAACTCTTCTATCTTTTTACCAGACTTTGGTTTAAAAATTTTTTCAAGAATTGTAAAAGCATCGCTTCCTGAAATTCTTACAATACCAATTCCACCCTCTCCACGTGGGGTCGAAATAGCCGCTATAGTATCAAAAAGCATGATTGCCTCCTATTTTTTTCTCTTAATAACTATATATCTTTTAGGGTCTCTTCCCTCACTATATGTATCTAATTCTGGGTACTTATTTACAACTTCATGTATTACCTTTCTCTCTCTTGGTGGCATTGGATTTAATCTTACTGCTTTACTAGTTTTCAATGCTTTCTCAGCCATTTTCTTTCCTAACTCTCTTAAAGTTTCTGTTCTTTTAGCTTTAAATCCTTCTACATCAACTTCTATTTTATAATCCTTCATTAACGAATTTAAAAGATATTCAAAACTATTTAAAGTCTTTCCTTTTTTCCCTATAATAATTCCATTATCTTCACCATAAAGATTTACAAGATAACTTCTATCTCCTAATCTCTTAGCTTCCACTCTTAGTTCTAATCCTATATATTTTAAAAGCTCTACTGCCTTTTCTTCTATCTCTTTTGAAATATCTTTTTTCTCTTTTTTACTTTCTTTTACTTCAAGATTTTGCTTTTCTACATTTTCAATCTCTTTTTTCTCTTCTTTTTCCTCTTTAATTTCCTTTTCTACTTCTTTTTTCTTTTCTTTTGTACACTTATTTTTATCTATTTCTACTTCATATATTCCTTCTTTATTAAAAATACCTAGAAAAGATCTACTTTTTTGTTTTTCTGTTACTTTAATAATTTGTTCAGGAGTTGCTTCCATAATTTTTAATGCTCTAGTTATAGCTTGCTCCTGAGTCATTGCCTTTATCTCTATAACATTACTCATAACAATTTAGTCTCCTTTTTTCATTATCAAGTATTGTTGTACTACTGCTGCAACACTTGATGCTAACCAATAGATTTGTAATCCAGCTGGCATTTTATAAGATATAAATACCATCATTAATGGAAACATATACATCATATTTTTCATTTGAGGATTATCAGCTGAACCCATTACTTTTTGTTGTAAAAATGATACTACTCCATTTAATACTGGAAGTATATAATAAGGGTCTGGATTAATAAGTTGCATCCATAAAAAAGTTGAATCTTGAGGAACTGTTACTGGATCTCTTAATACACCAAACAATGCCCATAATATAGGTAATTGAATCAATAATGGAAGACACCCTCCCATAGGATTAACTTTATGTTTTTGGTATAACTCCATAGTTTTTTGATTCAGCATTTTACTATCATTTTGATATTGTTTTTTAATTTTTTCTATCTCTGGTTGTAATACTTTCATACTTTTCATTGATTTATCCTGTTTTAAAGTCAATGGAAGTAATATTATTTTTATAACTATAGTAGCTAAAATTATTGCGATACCAAAATTCCCCGTTAAACTATACATAAGATGTAACAATCCTGAAATTGCACCTTTTAATAAACTATAAATATAACTCATTAATCCTCCTAATTTTTATCTTTTTTTTTCGGTACTGGGTCATAACCCCCAGGATGAAAGGGATGACATTTTATTATTCTTCGTATACCTAAATATATCCCTTTAAATACTCCAAATTTTTCTATAGCTTCATAAGTATAAGCTGAACAAGTTGGATAAAAACGACAATTTTTTCCTAAAAATATAGATATATACTTTTGATAAAATTTTATTAATAAAAGTATAATTTTTTTCATAATTCATTTTCCTATTTAAAAATTTTGACATTTTTTAAAACTTTATCTAAATCTCTTTCGATATCAAGAAATTTAAGAGTTTTAATCTTTTCTCCAGCAGTTTTTTTTGCCACAAAAATAATATCATATTCATCTTTTAATATCTTTTCTTTTTGTCTATAATATTCTCTAAATAGTCTCTTTAGTCTATTCCTACAAACAGCATTTCCTATTTTTTTACTTACAACAAAACCGCATTTTTTTAAATTATTATCATTCTTCTTAAAAAAAATAAGAGAGTAATAACCAAAACTTTTTCTTCCAGAATTGTAGATTATTTGAAACTCTCTGTTTTTTTTTAAATTATTCATGATTATTATTCTCCCAAAAAATATATAATAATATTTTGTCTCTAAAATGAGCTCCTTGTAAAAACCCGGTGATATAAAACACCGGGTTCTATGCTGATAATACTTTTCTACCTCTAGCTCTTCTTCTTTTTAATACTTTTCTACCATTTTTAGTAGCCATTCTTGCTCTGAACCCGTGATCTTTTTTTCTTTTAGCTTTATTAGGTTGATATGTTCTTTTCATCTATTTCACCTCCGAAAAAATTCTATATTTCAGATAAAAATTTTATATTATTTTTATAAATTTGTCAAGTATTTATTATAAAAATTAAATCTCTAAAAAAAAACAAACATTTTTGTAGTTATTTGTAATATGTTATTTTGTTATATGTACAGACAATGTTAAAAAAATTATAAGAGATAAAGATCTATTTTTTTAAGCTTGAGAGAAAATAAAAAAGAAAAAAATATTATTGAGTATAAACATTATTAAAAAACTAGTTTTTTCAACCTTTTAGTAGGAGAGAGAGAGTAAAGAAGTCCTAAAAATTAGAGAATTAAGATAAAAAATTATATTATTGTCAATATACAAATTTAAGAAGCTTTATTTTTTTAGAACTTATATATAGTAATTAGGATAACTAACTAGTAAAATCAAGGAAAATAAATTGAAAAAAATATTATTATAAATAAGCATAAAAGAAATTGCGATTTTTTCTAAGTAAACTAACATATAATTTAATTTATTATTGATTATAAGAATAATTTAACTAAGGTTTTTAAAGTTTTGAAAAAATATAAAAATTATATCATTTATTATTGATGATAGACAATAGTATAAAGCTATATTTTATTTATGTTTTAATGTAAAATTTAAATTCATATTTCAAAGATGATATTATAAAATATAGTAAAAATAGAGACTTAAAATTGAAGAATAAAAAAATAAAAAAATATTATTGCAAATATACAAAAGAAAATGATATATTATTGAATATATACATTTTCATTATATGCTAAACTTAATAGAACAAAGGAGTCGGTATGAAAAAAGAAAATTCGAGAATTAAAGATGGAGTAGATAGTTTTAATATAGTAAGTAGTGGATCTTTGCTTGAAGATATCAAAAATGTTGAAATAAAATTAAATAAAGTTCCAGAAATTGAAGTGAAGGAAGTTGTTATAAAAGAGACGGGAAATTTTCTAAATTTAAAAGATAATATAATAAACATACCGGTTGAGATGATTGTTTTTCCATTTTTTACTCCACAAAAACAAAATAAAAGGGTAAATTTTCAGTATTCCTTTGAAGATTTAGGTGTAACAATGTCATGTACTTTAATAGCTAAAGATAATAATGATAAAGTTTTTCAGCCTTCGATATTTGAGGAAAAAATATATACCTATTTAATTTCAATGTATGAATTAAAAAAGGAAGTTAACGATACAGATGAATATATAGAGTTTGAGATATCAGACTTTATAGTTAATTTTTTAGGAAATAAGATGAATAGAACTTATTATACTAAAGTTGAGCAAGCCTTAAAGAATCTAAAAAATACTGAGTATCAATTTCTTGTATCAAATCATACAAAATTAGGAAATTATAGATTTGAAGATGAAGAGTTTAAATTACTTACTTATCAAAAGTTAGAAAGAGGAAGAAAAAAATTTTATAGAGTTACTTTAAACAAAAATATTAGGCAAAAAATAAAAGATAAGAGATACATAAAATATAATTCAAGATCTTTATTAGAAATTTTAACAAAAGATCCTATAGCTGGAAGAATCTATAAATATATTAGTAAAATTAGATACAATAAAGATAAAGATAGGATAAACTTGAGAACATTAGCAGCTGTAATCCCTCTGAAAACTGAGCAGATAACTGAAAGAGCAAATAAAAATGGCGAGGTTAAGCAATATGTTCTTTGTAGATTAAAACAAGTTTTAAAAAGAATAGAAAAGGCTTTTGATGTTTTAGTTGGATTGGAATATATTCTAAATTATAAAGTTGCATATATAAAAACAGAAGATACTTATTATTTTGAATACACTTTCAATAAAAAGAAAGATGGTGAATGCCATGTTTCAACATATATAGAGAATAAAACTGAGAAGTTAGCAACAATCGATTATAAAAATAAACAAGAAATTGAAGATAATATTGAAGATGCAGAAATAATTGAGATTACTGAAGAAAAAGCCACAAAAGAGAGTGTTAAAAAGAAGGAGAGCACTGAATTTCCTGACGAAATTTTAGAAAGAATAAAAAAGGCTAAAAGAAATATTTATGTAATGAGAGCATGGGATAAAAGAACTGATACTAAGATTAAAAAGATTTATAGAGAAGAGGGTGAAGAAAGAACAAAAGAGATATTAAATATTTTGTATAAAAATTTAGTTACTAATGTCAAAACGACCTTAGTGCAGTATATAAATGGAATTATGAAAAATTTAGCTTCTGTAGAGAAAGAAAATAATAAACAAAATTTGACACTATTTGGAAATGTTGTAAAAGATAAGGGATTAAAAAGCAGAAGACAGATAAATCAAGCTAGAAAAGCTAGTAAAAAACCAGTTCTTAGCAATATTAAAGATCTAGTAGGAGAAAATAATATACCTAGGGATATTATTGAAGAGTTTGAAAGTTATGATGAATACGAGAAATTAAAAATAGAGGAGAAAGCATTAGAGCTTTGTTCTAAAGAGATGGGAGTAGATATTAATTTTTTATTAGCTATGAAAGCTAAGACAAGAGCTATATATATAGGAGCGATAAAAGATTATATAGAGAGAGTTATGAAAGAAGTAAAAGTAAATCAAATATAAATATTATTGTTTATATACATATTTAAAAATTTATTTTTTGAACTGAGATGATCAAAGTATAGTAGAGCCATTATGATATTTGTAATGGTTCTTTTATTTTTTATTCATTTTTTATCTATTAAAATATAAGAATTATCTAGAAGATTTATAGAATATTAGTAAAGAAAATAAAATAAAAATAAAAAAAGTATTGACGTATTTTAAAATATATGGTAATATGTATTTCGTCCGCGAGAGAGCGGTATTGATGAATAAGGACGTTAGCAACAGAATAGAGAAAGATAAGTAATGCAAACACAACAATAAATTGGTGTAAATAATCAGTATATTTTACTGAGTTTAATAGATTGAACGAAGAGTTTGATCCTGGCTCAGGATGAACGCTGACAGAATGCTTAACACATGCAAGTCTACTTGATCCTTCGGGTGATGGTGGCGGACGGGTGAGTAACGCGTAAAGAACTTGCCCTGCAGTCTGGGACAACATTTGGAAACGAATGCTAATACCGGATATTATGTGAGTTTCGCATGGAATTCATATGAAAGCTATATGCGCTGCAGGAGAGCTTTGCGTCCTATTAGCTAGTTGGTGAGGTAACGGCTCACCAAGGCCATGATAGGTAGCCGGCCTGAGAGGGTGAACGGCCACAAGGGGACTGAGACACGGCCCTTACTCCTACGGGAGGCAGCAGTGGGGAATATTGGACAATGGACCATAAGTCTGATCCAGCAATTCTGTGTGCACGATGAAGTTTTTCGGAATGTAAAGTGCTTTCAGTTGGGACGAAGTAAGTGACGGTACCAACAGAAGAAGCGACGGCTAAATACGTGCCAGCAGCCGCGGTAATACGTATGTCGCAAGCGTTATCCGGATTTATTGGGCGTAAAGTGCGTCTAGGCGGTTTGGTAAGTCTGATGTGAAAATGCGGGGCTCAACTCCGTATTGCGTTGGAAACTGTCAAACTAGAGTACTGGAGAGGTGGGCGGAACTACAAGTGTAGAGGTGAAATTCGTAGATATTTGTAGGAATGCCGATGGGGAAGCCAGCCCACTGGACAGATACTGACGCTAAAGCGCGAAAGCGTGGGTAGCAAACAGGATTAGATACCCTGGTAGTCCACGCCGTAAACGATGATTACTAGGTGTTGGGGGTCGAACCTCAGCGCCCAAGCTAACGCGATAAGTAATCCGCCTGGGGAGTACGTACGCAAGTATGAAACTCAAAGGAATTGACGGGGACCCGCACAAGCGGTGGAGCATGTGGTTTAATTCGACGCAACGCGAGGAACCTTACCAGCGTTTGACATCCTAGGAAGTTGGCAGAGATGCCTTCGTGCCCCTTCGGGGGAACCTAGTGACAGGTGGTGCATGGCTGTCGTCAGCTCGTGTCGTGAGATGTTGGGTTAAGTCCCGCAACGAGCGCAACCCCTTTCGTATGTTGCCATCATTAAGTTGGGCACTCATGCGATACTGCCTGCGATGAGCAGGAGGAAGGTGGGGATGACGTCAAGTCATCATGCCCCTTATACGCTGGGCTACACACGTGCTACAATGGGTAGTACAGAGAGTCGCAAACCCGCGAGGGGGAGCTAATCTCAGAAAACTATTCTCAGTTCGGATTGTACTCTGCAACTCGAGTACATGAAGTTGGAATCGCTAGTAATCGCAAATCAGCTATGTTGCGGTGAATACGTTCTCGGGTCTTGTACACACCGCCCGTCACACCACGAGAGTTGGTTGCACCTGAAGTAGCAGGCCTAACCGTAAGGAGGGATGCTCCGAGGGTGTGATTAGCGATTGGGGTGAAGTCGTAACAAGGTATCCGTACGGGAACGTGCGGATGGATCACCTCCTTTCTAAGGAGCAATACTTTCTCTATTCTATTGATAATGTTCTTATAATCAAGGAGTGACGGAGTTACGACTATGATTATAAAGATGTCGCATTCGGAGAATGGGACGCAACATTATTATTAATGGACATTGGAAACTATATAGTAAATCAGATAATACAATTTAACTCTAATTTTAATAGAGTTAGCTGTCAATCAATATTTAAAAACTAAAGGTTAAAATAATTAAGGGCACATAGGGAATGCCTAGGTAGTAAGAGCCGATGAAGGACGTGGTAAGCTGCGATAAGCTCAGGGTAGTTGCAATCGAACGTTTGATCCTGAGATTTCCGAATGGAGCAATCCGCTAAGTTGAAGACTTAGCACGAAAGAGGGTACCGCGTGAACTGAAACATCTAAGTAACGCGAGGAAAAGAAAGTAAAAACGATTCCCCAAGTAGCGGCGAGCGAACGGGGATGAGCCCAAACCGCATAAATGTCAAGGATGCAGCCGTTGTTTATGCGGGGTTGTGGGAAGAACTATGAGGAACTGCAACGTACTCAACAATGTTAATGACTGAACTGGAACTAGTTGGAAAGCTAGATCGTAGAAGGTGATAATCCTGTACAGGTAAACTCATTAACTTGTCCGTTCTCTCCCAAGTAACATGGAACACGAGGAATTCTGTGTGAATCTGCGAGGACCATATCTCGTAAGGCTAAATACTCTTACTAACCGATAGCGTATAGTACCGTGAGGGAAAGGTGAAAAGAACCCCGGGAGGGGAGTGAAATAGAACCTGAAACTATGTGCTTACAAGCGGTCAGAGCCCTTCGGGGTGATGGCGTGCCTTTTGGAGAATGATCCTGCGAGTTACGTTCAGTGGCAAGGTTAAGTTTAACGGAGCCGAAGGGAAACCGAGTCTGAACAGGGCGATTTTAGTCGCTGGGCGTAGACGCGAAACCTGGTGATCTAAGCCTGTCCAGGGTGAAGCTGTGGTAAGACACAGTGGAGGCCCGAACTCACCGCCGTTGAAAAGTTGGGAGATGAGGTAGGTTTAGGGGTGAAAAGCCAATCGAACTAGGAGATAGCTCGTTCTCTCCGAAATGCATTTAGGTGCAGCCTTGAGTGTTTAATTATGGGGGTAGAGCACTGAATGGACTAGGGGGCGCATTGCTTACTGAATCCAATCAAACTCCGAATACCATAATTCAAGAGCTCAGGAGTGAGACTATGGGAATTAACTTCCATCGTCAAAAGGGAAACAACCCAGACCACCAGCTAAGGTCCCTAATCATAACTAAGTGGGAAAGGAGGTGGAGATTCATAAACAACCAGGAGGTTGGCTTAGAAGCAGCCATACCTTTAAAGAGTGCGTAATAGCTCACTGGTCGAGAGTCTCTGCGCCGACAATGTAACGGGGCTAAGTTATGAACCGAAGCTGTGGAATTGCGCAAGCAATTGGTAGGAGAGCGTTCTGTAGGCCGTTGAAGGAGAAGCGTAAGCAACTCTGGAGGTATCAGAAGTGAGAATGCAGGAATAAGTAGCGAGAAGGGAGGCGAGAATCCTCCCCGCCGGAAGACCAAGGTTTTCAGGGTAAAGCTTGTCTTCCCTGAGTAAGCCGGGACCTAAGCCGAGGCTATAGTGCGTAGGCGAATGGAAAACAGATTAATATTTCTGTGCCAGTCATATTTTGTGATGGAGGGACGCAGAAGGGTATGTGCGCGGAAGAACGGTAGTTTCCGTAAAAGCATGTAGAATGACTTGATAGGTAAATCCGTCAAGTTAGATTTGAGGTGTGATATATAGTCGTAAGATGAATGTACAGATCCCACGCTGCCAAGAAAAGCTTCTAACGTTAAGGTATGACTGCCCGTACCCGAAACCGACACAGGTGGTCAGGATGAGAAATCTAAGGCGGACAGGCTAACTCTCGTTAAGGAACTCTGCAAAATAGCCCCGTAACTTAGGGAGAAGGGGTGCCCCTGGGCGTGAGTATACACGCAATGCAAAGCGCTTGGGGGTCGCAGTGAAGAGGCTCAAGCAACTGTTTAACAAAAACACAGGTCTATGCTAAGCTGTAAGGCGATGTATATGGGCTGACACCTGCCCAGTGCCGGAAGGTTAAGAGGAGGAGTGAGAGCTCCGAATTGAAGCCCCGGTGAACGGCGGCCGTAACTATAACGGTCCTAAGGTAGCGAAATTCCTTGTCGGGTAAGTTCCGACCTGCACGAATGGTGTAATGATTTGAGCGCTGTCTTGACGGGAGGCCTGGTGAAATTGTATTACCGGTGAAGATACCGGTTACCTACAGTAGGACGGAAAGACCCCATGGAGCTTTACTGTAGCTTGGTATTGGGTTTTGGCATTGCATGTATAGGATAGTTGGGAAACTATGAAGATGTGGCGCTAGCTGCATTGGAGTTGTCGGTGGAATACCAACCATTCAATGTTGAAATTCTAATCTGTGGTTTGAAGCCACGGAGACAGTGCTAGGTGGGCAGTTTGACTGGGGCGGTCGCCTCCGAAAGAGTAACGGAGGCGTTCAAAGGTTCTCTCAGGTTGGATGGAAATCAACCGCAGAGTGCAATGGCATAAGAGAGCTTGACTGCGAGACTGACGGGTCGAGCAGGTGCGAAAGCAGGACATAGTGATCCGGCGATTCCGAATGGAAGGATCGTCGCTCAACGGATAAAAGCTACCCTGGGGATAACAGGCTGATCCTACCCGAGAGTCCATATCGACGGTAGGGTTTGGCACCTCGATGTCGGCTCATCGCATCCTGGGGCTGGAGAAGGTCCCAAGGGTTGGGCTGTTCGCCCATTAAAGCGGTACGTGAGCTGGGTTCAGAACGTCGTGAGACAGTTCGGTCCCTATCCACTGTAGGCGTTAGAATATTGAGAAGATCTGTCCTTAGTACGAGAGGACCGGGATGGACAAACCTCTGATGTACCAGTTGTCACGCCAGTGGCACAGCTGGGTAGTCACGTTTGGAACAGATAACCGCTGAAAGCATCTAAGCGGGAAACTGACTTCAAGATAAGTATTCTTTAAGACTCCTTCGAGCCTAGGAGGTAGATAGGTTGGGGGTGTAAGGGTTGCGAGGCCTTTAGCTGACCAATACTAATAAGTCGAAGTTTTAACCTTCAAATAATCAAGAAGTAACGAAGTTACGACTATGATTATTTAGACGCAGATGACTGAAAGGAATCAGCGTTACCTGATATTACTATATAGTTTCAAATGCCTATGTAAATAGACATTAGCTTGGTGAGAAGAGCTACGGGGGTACACCCAGATACATTCCGAACCTGGAAGTTAAGCCCGTAAACGCTGAAAGTACTTGGAGGGAAGCCTCCTGGGAGGATAGGAACTTGCCAAGCTTTGATTGGGGTGTCGCCAAGCGGTAAGGCAACGGACTTTGACTCCGTCATGCGTTGGTTCGAATCCAGCCACCCCAGCCATTTTAAGAAGTTATAACTGCCTAAAAGGCAGTTTTTTTTTATCTAAAATTAAACTAGATAAAAATTGCTATATATGCTATACTAAAGAATAGATTAAAAAATAATATGGAGAGAAATTATGAGATATTTATTGTTATTATTTTTAGTATTTTCTTTTTCAATGGCTGATACCAAATTTGAAGATTTGAATAAGGAGCATTGGGCATATAATGCTATAAATTCTCTTGTTGAAAAAGGGATAATAAAAGAAAATAGATATAGATTTGATGGAAATGAACCAACAAGTAGATATGAGTTTGCAGAAGGGTTAGTGAGAACTATTGACTATTTAGATTTAAAAAAGGCCAATAAGGAAGATCTAAATATATTAGAGGCTTTGATGTTAGAATTTTCTCAAGAATTAAATAAGATAGGTTTTGACGCTAGTACTTTCAATGGAAGAATTGATAATATTAATGAGACTATTGAACTTTTAAGAGAAAGAGTCAATGAAAATGAAAAAACTATTGAAGAGTTGAAAAAAAGAGTGGAAACTCTTGAAAATAAAAATTAAAATTGGAGGGATGAATAGTGAAAAAACTGTCATTTGATTATTCTAAAGCACTTGGGTATGTAAGAGAAGAAGAATTATCATTTATGAAAGAACAAATAGTGGTAGCAGAAAGATTTTTAAAAGAAAAAAATGGAGCAGGAAGTGATTTTTTAGGTTGGATTGAACTACCAACTAACTATGATAAAACTGAATTTGAAAGAATTAAAGCTACTGCAGAAAAAATAAAAAAAGATTCAGATATTCTTCTTGTTATAGGAATAGGAGGATCATATTTAGGAGCAAGAGCTGCAATAGATTTCTTATCTCATACTTTCTATAATAATTTACCAAAAGATAAGAGAAAAGGAACAGAGATATTCTATGTAGGAAATAATATCTCAGGAGTATATTTAAAACACTTATTAGACATATTAGAAGGAAAAGATTACTCAATCAATGTAATCTCTAAATCAGGAACTACTACTGAACCAGCAATAGCTTTTAGAGTTCTTAAAAAACATATAGAAGAGAAATATGGAAAAGCAGAAGCTAAAAATAGAATATATGCAACTACAGATAAAGCAAAAGGAGCATTAAAGAAATTAGCTGATGAAGAAGGATATGAAACATTTGTAATTCCTGATGATGTAGGAGGAAGATTCTCTGTATTAACACCAGTTGGATTACTTCCTATAGCTTGTGCAGGAATTGATATAGATGAGCTTATGGCAGGGGCTAGAGAGGCTCAAAATGATTATAATGCACCATTTGAAGAGAATGACTGTTACAAGTATGCTGCAATTAGAAATATTTTAAATAGAAAAGGTAAAAATATTGAGATGTTAATAAACTATGAACCAAGATTACACTATTTTGGTGAGTGGTGGAAACAACTATTTGGAGAATCTGAAGGTAAAGATGGAAAAGGCCTATTTCCAGCAGCAGCAGATTTTTCAACTGATTTACACTCAATGGGACAATATATCCAAGATGGAAGAAGAGAATTATTTGAAACAGCAGTATTAATAGGAGAGCCTGAAGCTGATATAACAATAGAAGCTGAAGAGATAGATTTAGATGGATTAAACTATCTAGCTGGAAAAGGAATGGATTTTGTAAATAAGAAAGCTGCTCAAGGAACATTACTTGCCCATGTTGATGGAGGAGTACCTAACTTAGTAGTAAATGTACCAGAAGCTACTCCATTCCACTTAGGATACCTATTCTATTTCTTTGAAAAAGCTTGTGGAATGAGTGGATATATTCTTGGAGTAAATCCTTTTAATCAACCAGGAGTAGAATCATATAAGGCTAATATGTTTGCATTACTTGGTAAAAAAGGATATGAAAAAGAAGCTGAAATATTAAATAAAAGATTAGAAAATAGATAATTTTATATATTTAAAGCTTAGAAGTGAGTTTTTTAACTCACTTCTTTTATCATAAATATTTATTAAATAAAAAGGAGAAATAATGAAGTTTATTGAAGAATTTAAAAAATTTGCATTACGTGGAAATGTATTAGATATGGCAGTAGGAGTTATAGTAGGAGGAGCTTTTAGTAAGATTGTGTCAAGTATGGTAAATGATATGATTATGCCTATGATAGGAGTTTTTACAGGAAAGGTTAATATCTCATCTTTAAGTTTAAAGTTACCATCTAGTATAGCAGGAGGGGACTCTGTAGTTATAAAATATGGACAATTTTTACAGAATGTTTTAGACTTTACAATAATTTGTTTATGCGTATTTTTTATGGTTAAACTAGTAAATAAACTGATAAAGAAACACGAGGATAGTAAACCGACTCCAAAACCAACAAATGAAGAGTTATTATTAAGAGAGATTAGGGATATTTTAAAAGAAAAATAGTGTATATAGATAATAATAAAAAAAAGAGAGAGAATAAATGAATAATCAAGCTGAAAAGTTAGGAGAAACACCTTTAAAAAAATTATTTTTAGTAATGGCAGTACCATCAGTACTAGCTCAACTAATAAATGTATTATACAATATTGTAGATAGAATATATATAGGGCACATAAAAGATGTGGGTTCTTTAGCCCTTACAGGGGTAGGAGTAACCTTTCCTATAATAATGATAGTTTCCGCTTTTAGTGCTTTTGCTGGTCAAGGAAGCTCACCACTAGCTTCCATTGAATTAGGAGCAAAAAACTATAAAAAAGCTGAGAAAATATTGGGAAATAGTACCGCTTTATTGATAGTATTCGCAATAGTATTAACAATCTTTTTTCAAACTTTTAAGACTCCATTGTTATATGCTTTTGGAGCTAGTACTAATGTTATAAGATATGCTGAAGAATATATAGGGTTATATTTGTATGGAACTATATTTGTTATGCTATCTTTAGGGCTTAATACTTTTATTAGTGGACAGGGAAATGCAAAAATAGCTATGTTATCAGTTTTAATAGGGGCAGTGACTAATATTATTCTAGATCCTATATTTATATTTGTATTTGGAATGGGAGTAAGAGGAGCAGCGTTGGCTACTATTATCTCACAAGCTTTAAGTGCAATTTGGGTTGTATATTTTCTTTTATCTAAAAAAAGTGTAATAAAGATAAAAATAAAAAATTTAAATCTAGAGAAAGAGATTTTAAAAAAGACAGGGGCATTAGGAATCTCTCCTTTTATCATGCAAAGTACAGAGAGTTTAGTTCTGTTAACTTTAAATTCAGGATTACAAAAATACGGTGGAGATTTATATGTGGGCTCTATGTCAATATTAATAAGTGTATTACAATTAATAACTGTTCCAGTAAATGGAATAACACAAGGAATTCAGCCAGTAATAAGTTATAATTTTGGAGCTGGAAATAGAAAAAGAGTTTTACAGACCTTTAAGGGAATGTTAGGGATATGCTTGACTGTAACAGTTATAATGGGAGGAATAGGAGTAGCTTTTCCAAAGATATATGTTGGAATTTTTACTGATTCAAAGGAATTGTTTGACTTAACTTCTAAATTTATGCCAATTTTTGTATTTGGAATGCTTATATTTGGAATACAGCAAGCTATTCAAGGGACTTTTTTAGCTTTAGGACAGGCTAAATATTCAATTTTTATAGCTTTATTAAGGAAGGTTATTTTATTAATACCTTTAGCAATTGTTTTACCATTTTTTTTAGGAGTGAATGGAATATACTATGCTGAACCAATTGCTGATATTACATCAGTGATAATAGCTAGCATAACTTTTACTTTGACATATAAAAAAATATTAATGAGTAGAAAAATAAAAAATAGAAGAAATTTTTAAAAATAGATATTTATTATTGATTATATATATAATTATGAGAAACTATTAAATTGAGGAATTGAGAAAGTGAATATAGAAATTTGTAGAGGGGATATAGATAAAGAATTACTGTTAATTTAACTAAATTTATGGTAAAATATGTAGTAGATTATTTATGGAAAAGATATAAGGAGAAAGAGATGCAAGAGGTAAAAATATCAACTGAATTTATAAAATTAGATCAGTTTTTAAAATGGGCAGGAATTTGTAATACAGGGGTGGATGCAAAATTTTTTATCATAGATGGGAATGTAAAAGTAAATGGAGAAACTGAAATTAGAAGAGGAAAGAAATTATATCCAGGAGATAAGGTAGAAATAGCTGAGAAGATTTTTATAATTAAGTAGGTTGAAATTGAAATAGGGTGAATTATGCTTTGGAGATTTTAGAGATAAATTATATAAATTTTAGAAACTTAATTGATAATAATGTAAAATTTTTTCCAAAGCTCAATTTATTCTTTGGGAAAAATGGACAGGGAAAAACTAGCTTATTAGAGGCTGTATATTTCAATGCCACAGGAAAGAGTTTTAGAACAACTAAAAGTACTGAAATGATGAAGTATGGAGTGAAAAGAGCAGGCGTATATATACTCTATAGAGATAGCATAAGTGAAAAAACTCTTACAGTTAAATTTAATGATAGCAAAAAAGAATATTATTATAATAGTAAAAAAGTAACTTATGATGAGTTTTATGGAAAGTTAAATGTTGTTACATATATACCAGAGGATATAGTACTAATAACAGGTTCTCCATCTATCAGGAGAACTTTTTTTGACGGGGAGATAGCTCAAACAAATAGTGAATATTTTCAAGATTTAAAAAATTATAATAAGCTACTTAAAATAAGAAATAAGTATTTAAAGGAGCAAAGGACAAAAGAGATAGAGTATCAAGTATATGAAGAAGAATTTGTAAAATATGGAGCTAAAGTAATTGAGAAAAGATTGGAATATGTGCAAAAAATTTCGATAATTTTAAACTTGAACTACAGAAAGCTATTTGATAATGAAAAAGAGTTAAGTTTGAGTTATGACTGTCATTTAGGAAATATAAAAAAAATGAGTATAAAGGAGATAGAGGAGCTTTTAAAAGAGAAGATAAAGAAAAGTTTTAATCAAGAGAAAAGATATGGCTTTTCACTATGTGGACCACAAAAGGATGATTTTTTATTTATTTTAAATGGACATGAAGCTAAATCAACAGCATCACAAGGAGAAAAAAAATCTATAATTTTTTCACTAAAACTTTCTGAGATAGATATGGTGATACGTGAAAAAAAAGAGAATCCAGTACTTATAATAGATGACATCTCTTCTTATTTTGATTCAAATAGAAAGAATAGTATACTTGGTTATCTCAGAAAAAGAAATATCCAAGTTTTAATAAGTTCAACTGGAGATTTAGGAATAGAGTCAGAGAATTTTTATGTAGAGGGTGGTGAGATAAGATATGGCACAGGATTTGAACAATGTAAGTGAGATGATAGACACAGCAATAGGTAAAAGTATGAGATTGAAAGAAGGAGTGCTGAAGGCTGAATGGGAGAAGATTGTAGGAAAAATTTGTGAGAAATGCCAACCTGAATACATAAAAGATGGAGTTCTTTACATAAGAGTTGAAAGCCCTGTTTTTATTCATCATTTAACCTTTGAAAAGAATAAGTATATAGAAAAAGTAAATAAGTATTTTTGTAAAAAAGTTATAAAAGACATAGTTGTAAAGACAGGAAAATTAAGTGAAATTATGAATGAATACCTAGATAGAGAAAAAGAAGAGGTAATCATTGAAAAAAAAGCTAAATTAAAAGAGGATGAGATAGCAGAAGAGTTAGAAAATGTTGCTTTAGATGGAAATAACATAGGAATAATGCAAAAGATAACATATCTCAGGGAATTAGCTATAGAAAGAGAGAAATACTTATTGGCTAATGGATATAAGAAATGTAAAGTATGTGGAATGTTATACGAAGGAGAAGAGAATTTTTGTAGAGTCTGTCTTGATACAGGTGAGGCTAAAAAATTCTTGAAAGGACATGAAAGATCAAAGAGTATAGAGGACAGTGAAGAGTGATGTATGTTTATCTTGAAAATAATTTGTTGATTCCTAGTAAGGAAATAATAATTATTATTGACTATATACATTTTATGAGTGAGAAAAATACTAAATTTTATAGGGAAGAGTTAAAGAAAAAAGAGCTTGTTGATTTAACTGAAAAAGAGAGAAAAACAGTCATAATAACAGATAATAAGATATATATTTCATCATATGGAAAGCAGACTTTAATGAGTAGGAGCAATGAATTTTTTAATATAATTGGAGGTAGAAAGTGAGCGATAATTATCAAGCAGAAGATATTACAGTCCTAGAAGGATTAGAAGCGGTAAGAAAAAGACCAGGAATGTATATAGGTACAACTTCTGAGAGAGGATTGCACCATCTGGTATGGGAAATAGTAGATAACTCAGTGGATGAAGCATTAGCTGGGTATTGCACTCATATAGAAGTGAGTATACTTCCAGATAATATCATAGAGGTAGTAGATAATGGAAGAGGAATTCCAGTTGGAATACACCCTAAATATGGAAAATCAGCATTAGAGATAGTTTTGACTGTGTTACATGCCGGAGGAAAATTTGAAAATGATAATTATAAGGTATCTGGTGGTCTACATGGAGTTGGAGTTTCAGTAGTTAATGCTCTTTCTCTTTGGACAGAAGTGGAGGTAAAGAAAGATGGAAAGGTATGGTACCAAAGATACAATAGAGGGATACCAGAAGAACCAGTAAAAGAGATTGGAGTGACAAAAGAACATGGAACGACAGTTAGATTTAAGGCTGATCATGAAATATTTGAAACATTGATCTATGATTATAATACTTTAAAAAATAGATTAAAAGAACTAGCCTATCTAAATAAAGGTCTGGTAATAACTCTTACAGATTCGAGAAAAGAGCCTTTTAAGAAGGAAGTTTTTGAATTTGAAGGAGGAATAGCTGATTTTTTAAGAGAGATAACTGAAGATACAGAGAAGTTGATAAAAGAACCTATTTATATGACAGGAGAGGTTGAGAATATAGGAGTAGAGATAGCTTTTCTATATACAGTTAACCAGTCTGAGGTGATATATTCATTTGTAAATAATATTAATACACATGAGGGAGGAACTCATGTTCAAGGATTTAGAACAGCACTTACTAGAATAATAAATGATGTTGGAAAAGCTCAGGGACTACTAAAAGACAAAGATGGAAAGTTACAAGGTTCAGATATTAGAGAAGGTGTTACAGGAATCGTTTCTGTAAAAGTCCCTCAGCCACAATTTGAGGGTCAAACTAAAACAAAGTTAGGAAATTCAGAAATTACAGGGATTGTATCTACAATAGTTGGAACTCAACTTAAAATGGTATTAGAGGATAATCCTAGCGATACTAAGGTCATAATAGAGAAAATATTGAATTCTAAAAAAGCTAGAGAAGCAGCTCAAAGAGCAAGAGAGTTAGTACTTAGAAAATCGGCATTAGAAGTGGGATCATTACCAGGAAAATTAGCAGATTGTTCATCTAAAAATCCAGAGGAGTGTGAGATATATATAGTTGAAGGAGACTCAGCTGGAGGATCAGCAAAACAAGGAAGAGATAGATACCATCAAGCTATATTACCACTTAGAGGAAAAATATTAAACGTTGAAAAAGCTGGTCTTCATAGAGCTCTTGAAAATAATGAGGTAAGAGCTATGATTACAGCCTTTGGTACAGGAATAGGAGATAATTTTAATATTGAGAAACTAAGATATGGCAAGATAATACTTATGACTGATGCTGATGTTGATGGTGCTCATATCAGAACTCTTTTATTAACGTTCATATACAGATACATGATAGAATTAATATATAATGGAAATGTTTATATAGCTCAACCACCGCTATATAAGATATCTTATGGAAAACAGATAAAGTATGCTTATTCAGATAGAGAGTTAAAAGAGATAACAGATACATTTGAGGGAGAGGATAAAAAATATACTCTTCAAAGATATAAAGGGCTAGGGGAGATGAATCCAGAACAGCTTTGGGAAACTACGATGGACCCTCAAAATAGAACACTTCTTAAGGTTACAATAGATGATGCTAGAGCAGCGGATATGCTATTTGATAAACTTATGGGAGATAAGGTAGATCCAAGAAGAGAGTTTATAGAAGAGAATGCCGAGTATGTAAAGAACTTGGATATATAATCTATAGATTATAGAATTCTTAGATTGTGTGCTGCAATCTATTGAAAAAATTAAGAATAAGAGGAGGGGAAACTGCCTAGGCAGTATAATCGTATGTCAAATATAAATAATAGATACATAGAAGATGAAATGAAAGAGTCATACCTTGATTATTCAATGAGTGTTATAGTAAGTAGAGCTCTTCCTGATGTAAGGGATGGAATGAAACCTGTACATAGAAGAATATTATTTGCTATGAATGAACTTGGTATGAGTTTTGATAAACCATATAAAAAGTCAGCTAGAATCGTTGGAGAAGTACTAGGTAAATACCATCCACATGGGGATTCAGCTGTATATGGTACGATGGTAAGAATGGCTCAAGACTTTAACTACAGATATCCACTTATCTCAGGACATGGAAACTTTGGTTCTATAGATGGAGATTCAGCAGCAGCAATGAGATATACTGAGGCTAGAATGGCAAAGATAAGTAATGAGCTTTTAGAAGATATAGATAAAAATACAATAGATTTTAGAAAGAACTTTGATGACTCATTAGATGAGCCAACAGTATTGCCAGCAAAACTACCAAATCTATTACTAAATGGAGCTACTGGAATAGCTGTAGGAATGGCTACTAATATTCCACCTCATAATTTAGGAGAGATAGTAGATGGAACATTGGCTCTTATAGATAATCCAGAGCTTGCACCGTTAGATTTGATGGAATATATAAAGGGACCAGATTTTCCTACTGGTGGTATAATAGATGGAGATAAGGGTATAAAAGATGCCTATATGACTGGTAGAGGAAAAGTAAGAGTAAGAGGGAAAATTGAGATAGAAGAGTTGAAAAATGGAAAAATAAATATTATAATAAGAGAGATACCATACCAGTTAAATAAGGCAACTTTGATAGAGAAGATTGCAGAGTTGGTAAAAGATAAGAAGATAGTAGGAATCTCAGATTTAAGAGATGAATCAGATAGAGATGGAATAAGAGTTGTTATAGAGTTAAAAAAGGGAGAGGAACCAGAACTTATTCTAAATAAGCTGTACAAGTATACAGATCTACAAAGTACATTTGGAATTATAATGCTAGCTTTAGTTAATAATACGCCTAAGGTTCTTAACTTGAAACAAATTATAGAAGAGTATATAAAACATAGATTTGAAGTAATTACAAGAAGAACTGAATTTAATCTTGATAAAGCAGAGAAAAGAGCCCATATTTTACAAGGATATAGAATAGCTTTAAATAATATAGATAGAATAATAGAATTAGTTAGAGCAGCTACTGATGGAAATCAAGCTAGAGAGCAATTAATTGAAAAGTATGGATTTACGGATGTTCAAGCTAGAGCTATACTAGATATGAAGTTGCAAAGACTTACTGGACTTGAAAGAGATAAGGTAGAAGCTGAGTATCAGGAGATAGAAAAATATATAGGTGAATTAAAAGATATATTAGCCCATGATTCGAAGATATATGATATAATGAAAAATGAGCTTCAAGAGTTAAAAGATAAGTATAATGATGAGAGAAGAACTATTATAGAAAAAGAGAGAAAAGAGATCAGTCCAGAAGATTTAATAAAAGATGAAGAGGTAATACTCACTTTCACAAACAAGGGTTATGTCAAGAGAATGGAGCTAAGTAAATATAAAGCCCAAAGAAGAGGTGGAAAAGGAGTAGCTAGTCAAAATACAGTAGAAGATGATTTTGTAGAAAATATAGAGTCAGCTAGTAATTTAGATACCTTAATGGTATTTACAAATCAGGGAAGAGTATACAATATAAAAGTATATGAGATTCCAGAAACTTCAAAACAATCTAGAGGAAGATTGATAGGTAACATCATAAATCTTAAAGATGATGAGAAAATTAGAGCTATTATAAAAACTAGAGATTTCTCTAATGAAAATGAGGTAATTTTTGTAACTAAAGAGGGAATTGTAAAGAAAACAAATTTAAGTGAATTTAAAAATATCAACAGTTCTGGGTTAAAAGCAATTAAATTAAAAGAAAAAGATGATATAATATATGTAGGAATGATACAGGATATAGAAAAAGAGCAGCTACTTATAGCTACTGAGCGTGGATATTCAGTGAGATTTATCTGTGGGGAGATAAGAACTACAGGTAGAGATACTATGGGAGTAAAGGGGCTTACCTTAAGAGAAGGGGATACAGTAGTTTCAGCTCTTCTCATAAAAGATATAGAAAATAGTAGTATTTTGACTATTACAGAGAATGGTTATGGTAAAAGAACTAGAATAGATGAATATCCATTACAATCAAGAAGTGGTAAAGGAGTTATCAATTTGAGATGTAGTCCTAAGACTGGAGCTGTTGTTTCGGTTCTTACAGTATCAAATGGTGAACAGCTTATGGCGATTACATCTTCTGGAGTTATTATAAGAATAGCTGTTGAAGATATAGTACTTTATGGAAGAGCTACTCAAGGTGTCATTATCATGAAAGTAAATGGTAAAGATGAAAAAGTTGTTTCTATAACAAGGGTAAAATCTGAAGACAGTGAGGAAGAAGATATAGAGAAAGCAGAACAAGCAGCAACTATAGATGAGGAATTAACTTCAAAGGAGATAGAGAGCTCTGAGGAAGAGGAGTTAATAGAGGAGACTGTAGATTAATTAAAGTCTCATTTACAAAATATGAGGTGATATATATGAGAAGAGCATTGGTTTTATTTGGAAACGAGATTGAAAGAGGAAGCCTAGCAGATAGTGTGGTTTTCTTAGAGAAGCAATTAGGATTCAAAATATATCCTCTCTATGTAAGAGATATAGCAAGAGAGAAACTTATGTCAGCAACAGATGGACTTATGCTAGCTGGAAGAAGCCCTTTTATAAATCAAGGTTGGGAAGAGATAGAAAAAGTCGAGATCCAAGGAATAAAAGAGATGTTAAAAGAAAAAGGGATAAAGTCTGAATTGATAGTAGATATGGGTGATATTTCAGAAGTAGTCACTGAACAGATGAAAAAATGTGATTTATTAGTTATGGGAAAAAATGATATTTTAACTGAAAGAGAGATAAATTTATTAAAAGCTAACTATAAATCAATACTTTTAATAGGAGAAAAACCTCTTCAAGCTATTGAAAATGTATTGATAGGGAATGACAATGGTGTAAAGGTAAATAGAAGTTGTACACATTTTATGAATCTTTTCCCAGAGGTGAAGAGATTTTCATCTTTTGTTATAAATAAAGAGATAGAAGAAAATATGTTGGTTGAATATTTAGTAGGACATGAAAAAGATGTAGAGCATGAGGAGATTATCACAAATAACTATGAAGATGTAATAAAAAGAATCAACGAAGCTGATCTATTTATAATGGGAAATTTAAGCAAAAGTTATCTATTTGAAAAGGTAATAGGTAAAAATGGGATAAAATTATTAGAAAAAGGAAAGGTACCTATATTTATAGGATAGATTAGGGATAGAGATGAAAGTATTGGTAATTTCAGATTCACATCAGAAACTGGATACACTTATGAAAATATATGAAAAAGAAAGACCAGAAGTAGTAATCTGTGCAGGAGACCACAGTAGAGATGGAGAAGAGCTTTCTTTTATATATCCAGATTCTAAGTACTATATAGTGCGTGGAAATTGTGATATATTTGATAGAAGATATGATGATGAGATGTTAGTTGAGCTAGAGGGAATAAAGATCCTTCTAGCTCATGGTCATGAATACGGGGTAAAACGTAGCTATGCTTCGATAGAAAAAAGAGGATTGGAATTAGGATGTGATATTATTATTTTTGGTCATACACATATTCAGTACCTATCTTCTAAAAATGGTATTACTTTATTTAATCCAGGTTCCGTATATGGAAGAGAGTATGGTGTATTAGAGATAATTGAAAATAAATTTCAATTCTATCACAAAAGTATATAAATTTTTAAAATACATAAAGCCTTTTAAACTAGGGAGGGAAAATGGAAGAAAAGTTAGAGCAACTCAGAGAGACTGCTAGATTAAGTATTGATAAAACGAATTCTTCACAGGAATTAGAAGAGATAAGAATAAAACTACTCGGTAAAAAAAGTGAGTTAACAGAAATTTCCAAAGGGATAAAAAATCTTACACCGGAGGAGAAACCTGTCATAGGTCAACTAATAAATGAAGTAAGAGAGTATATCAATATAAAATTAAATGATAAAGCTAAGGATATAGAGACAAAAGAAAGAGAAGAAAGATTAGCTAATGAAGTTATTGATATAACTCTTCCAGGAAAAAGAAATGTATTGGGAACAACTCATCCAATTACAGAAACAATGGATTTTATGAAAAATATATTTGTAGAGATGGGATTTGATGTAGTTGATGGACCAGAGGTAGAGTTAGTAAAGTATAATTTTGATGCTTTAAATATTCCAGAAACTCATCCATCAAGAGACATAACAGATACTTTTTACATCAATGATGATGTAGTTTTAAGAACTCAAACATCACCAGTTCAGGTTAGATATATGCTAGAGAATAAACCACCATTTAGAATGATCTGTCCTGGTAAGGTATATAGACCTGATTATGATATATCTCATACACCTATGTTCCATCAAATGGAAGGACTTATGATAGGGAAAGATATATCTTTTGCTAACTTTAAAGCTATTTTAACAGAGTCATTAAAGAAAATGTTTGGTGACAGAGAAGTAAGATTTAGACCACATTTCTTCCCATTTACTGAACCATCAGCAGAGGTAGATATTCAATGTGCCGTATGTAAAGGAAAGGGATGTAGAATGTGTAAAGATAGCGGTTGGGTAGAGATAATGGGATGTGGAATGGTAGATCCAGAAGTACTAAAAGCTGTCGGTTATGATCCAGATGAAGTGAGTGGCTTTGCATTTGGAATGGGAATAGAGAGAGTGGCTATGTTAAGACATGGAATAAATGACTTGAGAGCTTTCTTTGAAAATGATGTAAGATTTTTAAAACAATTTAAGTAATTTTGGAGGAGAGTAATGTTAATTTCTTTAGATTGGCTAAAACAATATGTAGACATAAAAGAAAATATAGAAGAACTAGATAATGCCTTGACTATGATAGGACAAGAAGTTGAAGCCATTGATATCCAAGGAAAAGGGCTTGATAATGTAGTTATAGGACAGATTATAGAATATACAAA
The DNA here is from genome assembly GCF_900450765.1 of Fusobacterium necrogenes. NCBI lineage: Bacteria > Fusobacteriati > Fusobacteriota > Fusobacteriia > Fusobacteriales > Fusobacteriaceae > Fusobacterium > Fusobacterium necrogenes. The sequence goes on from NZ_UGGU01000003.1 coordinate 1,804,767, forward strand.
ACATCCTAATTCAGATAAGTTAACACTTGTAAAAGTTGATATTGGAGAAGGAGAACCATTGCAAATAGTGTGTGGAGCTCCAAACCATAAATTAGGAGATAAGGTGGTAGTTGCAAAAATAGGTGCAGTATTACCTGGAGATTTTAAAATTAAAAAGAGTAAGATAAGAGATATTGAATCGTTTGGAATGTTATGTTCAGAAGTTGAATTAGGAATAGGAACAGATGGAGATGGAATAATAATCCTTCCAAAAACTGCTCCGATAGGAGAAGAGTATAGAAAATATGCAAATTTAGATGATATTATATTCGAGTTGGAGATAACTCCTAATAGACCAGATTGTCTATCTCATATAGGGATAGCAAGAGAAATAGCAGCTTATTATGGTAGAAAGGTAAAGTATCCTTCAGTAACTTATACAGAGGCTATAGATACTATTACTACGGTTGCGAAGGTAAATATTGATGATAAAGATAGATGTAAGAGGTACATGGGAAGAGTAATTAGGAATGTTACTATAGGTGAATCTCCAGAGTGGTTAAAAAAGAGAATAAGAGCTATGGGATTAAATCCTATAAATAATATAGTGGATATAACAAACTTCGTTATGTTCGAATATAATCAGCCTATGCATGCTTTTGATTTAGATAAATTAGCTAATAAAAGTATAAATGTAAGAGCTGCCTTACCTGGAGAGAAGATAACCACTTTAGATGGTATTGAAAGAGAGCTAAATGAAAGAGAGCTAGTGATAGCTGATGATGAGAAAGCTATTGCTATAGCAGGTATAATAGGTGGAATAGGAACGGAGATAACTTCTGAAACTAAAAATATATTCCTAGAAGTAGCATACTTTACACCAGAAAATATTAGAAAGACAGGAAGAAAATTAGGAATTTCTACAGATTCTTCATATAGAAATGAAAGAGGTATTGATATAGAAGGTATTTCAGATGCCAGTGAAAGAGCTGCAGCATTAATAGCTGAGATAGCTGGTGGTGAGATACTAGATGGAGCTATTGATAAATATATAGAAAAACCACAAAAGTATGAAATTCCATTAAGCTTAACAAAATTAAATAAATTTATAGGAAAAGAGCTCTCACCTGATATTGTAGGAAAAATTCTAAGTAATTTGGGACTTGGAATAAAGACACTTTCTCAAGATACACTACTTGTAATACCACCTACATATAGAGGAGATTTGACTAGAACAGCTGATATTTATGAAGAGATAATTAGAATGTATGGTTTTGAAAATATAGAGCCTATAATGCCAGTTGAAAATATTAAGGGAGGGAAAAAGGCAACTACCATAGAGCTAATAGACCATACTAAAAAAATCTTAAAAGAGATTGGACTTCAAGAGGTCATCAATTACTCTTTTGTTCCTAAAGATATAGAAAATATATTAGATATAAATGGGAGAGTTATTGATATAGAAAATCCATTGAGTGAGGACATGGCTGTACTAAGACCTACACTTATTTGGAGCATACTTACAAATATAAAAGATAATATGAATAGAAATCAGTTTAATCTAAGATTTTATGAAGTTTCAAAAGTATTTTTACCAGCTGAAGAGTTAGCTGATGAAAGTTTGAGAATTTGTATTGGAGTTGCAGGAAAACCAGAGAGAACATTGTGGAATCCAAAGCCAGAAGCATATGATTTTTATACTATAAAAGGGTATGTAGAAAAGTTAATGGAATACATAGGAATAGCTAAATACAAGTTAGAGAGAAGTTCAGACTTTAATTTTCATCCTGGAAGAAGTGCAGAGATAAAAATAGGAAATGATATAATTGGTGTATTTGGAGAGATACATCCAGATATACAAAAAAGTATGGGGATACAAAAAGAGAGACCATATATAGCAGAAATAGATTTAACTAAGTGTTTAAAATATATGAAGACTTCTACTAAATATGAAAAAATAATAAAATATCCAGAAGTTACTAGAGATTTAGCTATAGTTCTTCCAAAGGATGTTCTTGTAGGAAATATGATAGAAAATTTGAGAAAACTATCTCCTATAATAGAAAAAATAGAGATATTTGATATTTATGAAGGTGATAAGATAGGTACAGATAAAAAATCTATTGCTATTAGTATAGTACTTAGAAATAAAGAGAAAACTTTAGATGAAAAAGAGATAAATGAAGTCATAGAGAAAATACTTACAACTGTATCTAAGGATTATAATGGAGAGATAAGACAGTAGTCAGAATTGAAGAGTGGAAAAAGCTAAAAGAGAGTGATAGCTTTCTTCGCTCTTTTTTATTCAATAGAATCATAAAAAGTAAGGGAGGAAGAAATGGATACACTAAAAGAGTTATTTAAAATTGGAAATGGACCATCTAGTTCTCATACAATGGGACCTGAAAGAGCTGCAAAAAAATTTAAAGAGAAAAATTCAACTGCTGAAAGATTTGAAGTAGAATTATATGGCTCACTTGCACTTACAGGAAAGGGACATCTTACAGATTGGATAATAGTAGAAACTATGAAACCTACTCCGACTGATATTTTATGGAAACCAGAAGTAGTTCATAGATATCATACTAATGGAATGTTATTTAAAGCTTTTGACAAAGATAATAATCAAACAGATGAGTGGTTAGTATTCTCTGTTGGTGGTGGAACTATAATGGAGCACTATCAAGAGAGAAAAGGAGCTCAAGCTGTATATAAATTAAATTCTATGGCTGAGATAAAAAAGTGGTGTGAAGAAAACCAAAAAGAATTATGGGAATATGTAGTGGAAAGTGAAGGAAAAGAGATATTTGATTTTTTAAAAGAGATTTGGGAAGCTATGAAAGAATCTGTCGAAAGAGGAATTAATAAAACTGGAGTACTTCCTGGAACATTGAAATATCCTAGAAAAGCTTCAAATTTTTATAGAAAGGCTAGAAATAACCATGGTAGAGGTGGATTTTTAGGAAGAATATTTGCCTATACACTAGCTGTTTCAGAGGAAAACGGTGCTGGAGGAAAAGTTGTAACTGCTCCAACTTGTGGTGCTTGTGGAGTTGTACCTGGACTCTTATATGCTCTTAAAGAGGAGTATGACTTACAAGAGGAAGAGGTTTTAAAAAGTTTGGCAATAGCTGGGCTTATAGGAAACCTTATAAAAGAAAATGCTACAATATCAGGAGCAGAAGGAGGATGTCAGGCAGAAGTGGGATCAGCATGTTCAATGGCTGCAGCTATGGCATGTTTCTTACTTGGAGGATCATTAGCTCAGATAGAGTATGCAGCAGAGATGGCGTTAGAACACCATTTAGGACTTACTTGTGATCCAGTAGGTGGATATGTTCAAGTACCTTGTATAGAGAGAAATGCAGCTGCAGCAGCAAGAGCATTAGATGCAGCTGGATATAGCTTATACACAGATGGAAGTCATAGAGTTACATTTGATCAAGTTGTAAAAACTATGGGTGAGACAGGAAAAGACTTAAAAGAGGAGTATAAGGAGACTTCACTAGGTGGACTTGCAAAATTTACATTTAACGCTGAATGCTAAGTGGAATATTAAAAGGAGAATAGAGAAATGAAGTTGGTAGTAGGACTGGGAAATCCGGGAAGTAAATATGAAAAGACTAGACATAATGTGGGATTTGAAGTGATAAACTATCTTCAAAAGGAGCTTGGAATAACAAACGAGAAAGAGAAATTTCAAGGACTTATAAGTGAAAAGAGCATAGGTGGAGAGAAGGTACTTTTTCTAAAACCTCAGACATTCATGAATTTAAGTGGAAATTCAATAATAGAGGTCATAAATTTCTATAAGCTAAATCCAAAGACAGATTTAGTAGTAATCTATGATGACATGGATTTGCCAGTAGGAAGATTGAGAGTAAAAGAGAAAGGAAGTTCAGGTGGACACAATGGAATAAAGTCTATTATCTCTCATCTAGGAGATGAATTTTTACGTATAAAATGTGGGATAGGAAAACCTAAGGATAATACTATTGACTTTGTTTTAGGACAGTTTAGTAAAAGTGAACAAGAAGAGGTTACAATAATGATAGAAAATGCAAGTAAATGTGTAGTTGATATTATACAAGATGTTGAAATAGGAAAAATAATGCAGAAATATAACAAAAAGTGACAAATTTTTTTACAAAAAAGATTGAGAATTAGTGATAAATATGGTAAACTTAGTTTAGTAGTAGTTAACTTTAAATTGAAAGGAGATTTATTATGAAATTTTTTGGTTTCAGAGGAGGAGTTCATCCGCCTGAAAATAAGATTCAAACAGAAAATATGGCTGTTGAAGACTTAAAAGCACCAAAAATGTTGTATGTACCATTACTACAGCATATAGGTGCACCACTAGATCCACTTGTAGCCATTGGAGATAAGGTACTAAAAGGGCAAAAAATAGCAGATTCTCAAGGTTTTATGTCATCACCTATTCACTCTCCAGTAAGTGGAACAATCAAAAAAATAGAAGAACATGTATTTCCTTTGATGGGAAGAATGAAAACTATTATGATTGAAAATGATGAGCAAGATACTTGGGCGGAGTTATCAAAAATTGAGAATTGGGAAACAGCTGATAAAAAAGATCTATTAGCTATGATAAGAGAAAAGGGAATAGTAGGAATAGGAGGAGCAAGCTTTCCTACTCATATTAAACTGAATCCTCCGGCAGATACTAAAATTGATACGTTATTATTGAATGGAGCAGAGTGTGAACCGTATCTTAATTCAGATAATAGGCTTATGCTAGAGCATCCAGAAAAGATAATCAATGGTATAAAGATTATTAAAAAGATATTAGGTGTTGGAAGAGCAATAGTAGGTATTGAAGAAAATAAGCCTGAAGCGATAGCTTCTATGCAAAAAGCAGCAGAGGGAACAGGAATTCAGATAGTTCCATTAAAAACAAAATATCCTCAAGGGGGAGAAAAACAACTTATTAAAGCTGTTTTAGATAGACAGGTTCCATCGGGAAAACTTCCATCAGCAGTAGGTGTAGTAGTACAAAATACTGGGACAGCAGCAGCTATCTACGATGGTATTGTGAATGGAATTCCATTGATTGAAAAGGTAGTTACAGTTTCAGGAAAGGCGATAGCTAATCCAAAGAATTTAAAGGTAGCAATAGGAACACCTTTTGCTTATTTACTAGATTACTGTGGTGTGAATAGAGAAGTTGTAGATAAATTGGTAATGGGAGGACCTATGATGGGAATGGCTCAATTCTCAGAAGAGGCTCCAGTTATTAAAGGTACATCAGGGTTATTAGCTCTCACTAAAGAGGAGACAAATCCATATAAACCTAAACCATGTATAGGATGTGGAAAGTGTGTAGATGCATGTCCTATGAGTCTAGAACCGCTTATGTATGCAAGGCTTGCAGCATTTGAACAATGGGAAAAAATAGGTGAGTATAATTTAATGGATTGTATAGAGTGTGGTTCTTGTGCATATATTTGTCCTTCTAACAGGCCACTAACTGAAGCTATAAAAATAGGAAAATCAAAATTAAGAGCAATGAAAAAGTAAATTAAAGGATAATAACTATTGTTATTAGGTTATCAGGAGGGAAAAGTGACTAATATTTTGAAAATGGGGCCATCACCTCATATAAGAACGTCAGAAACAGTTGAAAAAGTAATGTATGATGTAATTATATCACTAATACCAGCATTTTTGTTTGCTATCTATGTATTTGGTATAAGAGCATTTATAGTAACAGCAGTATCTATACTTACTTGTATGGTTACTGAATATCTTTGTCAAAGAGTAATGGGGCAAGAGCCATCTATATTTGATGGAAGTGCTATTATTACTGGAATATTATTTTCATTTGTAATTCCAGTTATTATGCCATTACAATATGTAATTATAGGGTGTGTAGTATCTATTGGACTTGGAAAAATGGTATTTGGAGGACTTGGACACAATGTATTTAATCCAGCATTAGTAGGAAGAGCATTCGTACAAGCTTCTTGGCCAGTAGCAATAACTACATTTGCTTATGATGGAAAAGCTGGAGCTACAGTACTTGATGCTATGAAAAGAGGGATTCCTTTAAATGAATCTTTACTAGAGAGTGGAAATCAGTATGTTCAAGCTTTTATTGGAAGAATGGGAGGAAGTTTAGGAGAAACTTCAGCACTTGCATTATTAATAGGTGGAATTTATTTAATCTATAAAAAACAAGTAGATTGGAGAGTACCTGTTACAATAATTGCCACAGTATTTGTATTAACTTGGGCAATGGGTGGAGATCCACTAATGCACATACTTTCAGGGGGACTTTTCTTAGGAGCTTTCTATATGGCTACAGATATGGTTACAAGTCCTCATACTTCAAAGGGAAAAATTATATATTCATTACTTTTAGGACTTTTAATCTCTATGATTAGAATGAAAGGTGGATATCCAGAGGGAGTTGCATACTCTATCTTAATAATGAATGGAGTTGTACCTCTTATCAATAGATATACAAGACCTAAGAAATTTGGTGAGGTGAAAGCTAATGAAAAATAGATTTATACATTACGGATTAGTTCTATTAGTAATAGCTGCAATCTCAGCAGGAATATTAGGACTAGTTAATGATTTTACAAAGACAGTTATTGCACAAAATAATGAAAAAGCTCAAAATGAAGCTAAGAGACAAGTTTTAACTCAGGCTAATGAGTTTAAAGCTGAAGAAGCTGTGACATCAGAAGGGTTAGAGTTTGTACCTGGATATGATGCAAATGGAGCTAAGGTTGGATATGTAACAACTGTAGCACAACCAGGATATGCTGGAGATATAACATTTATCTTAGGAGTTACTTTAGATGGAAAGATCGCTGGAGTAAGAGTAACAAATCAATCTGAAACTCCTGGTCTAGGAGCTAAGGTAGCAGGAATAGAGTGGCAAGATCATTGGGTAGGAAAGGATTCAACTTATGAGTTCAATAAATCAGTAGATGCTTTTGCTGGTGCTACAATATCTCCGCAGGCTGTTTATACGGGGCTTATGAGAGCATTAAAAGCTTATAATGGGGTGAGTAAATAATGAAAACTAATTATGGAAAAATAATAATGTCTGGAATTTTTAAAGAAAACCCTATATTTGTGTTGTTTTTAGGACTATGTCCTACTCTTGGAGTTACAAGTTCAGCTATAAATGGACTTTCAATGGGAATTGCTGTTATTGCGGTTCTTGCTTGTTCAAATCTTTTGATTTCAGCATTTAAAAACTTTATACCATCACAGGTAAGAATCCCAGCGTATATTATGATAATTGCTTCATTGGTAACTATTGTACAGATGGTAATGGAGGCATATACTCCAGAGCTATATAAAGTGCTAGGATTATTTATTCCTCTTATTGTTGTTAACTGTATTGTACTTGGAAGAGCTGAAAGTTTTGCATCAAAAAATGGTGTGTTTGCGTCTTTCTTAGATGGAATTGGTTCAGGACTTGGATTTACTCTTTCGTTGACAGTATTAGGAGTGATTAGAGAAGTTTTAGGAAACGGGACTATATTTGGATTAAGAGTAACACCAGAATCATATTCACCTGCTTTAATATTCATATTAGCTCCAGGGGCATTTATAACTATTGCCTTTATAAAAGCTTTCCTTAACTATCTTGAAATGAAAAAGAGTAAGGAGGGATAATCGTGAGTTTTGGTAGTTTATTCGGTATAATTATTGGTTCAATATTTATAAATAACGTTATTTTTGCTAAGTTCTTAGGATGTTGTCCATTTATGGGAGTATCTAAAAAAGTTGATGCTTCTTTAGGAATGGGAATGGCTGTAACATTTGTTATAACTATTGCTTCTGCAGTTACTTGGCTTGTATATCATTTTTTATTAGCTCCATTTGGATTGGGATATCTTCAAACTATTGCTTTTATTTTGATAATCGCGGCATTAGTTCAATTTGTTGAAATGGCTATTGCTAAGACATCACCATCACTATATAAAGCATTAGGAGTTTTCCTACCACTTATTACTACAAACTGTGCAGTGCTAGGGGTTGCAATTATCAATATTCAAGAGGGATATAACTTCATTGAAACAATTGTAAATGGTTTTGCAGTTGCGGTAGGATTCTCATTAGCATTAGTTTTACTAGCTGGAATTAGAGAGAGAATAGAGTATTCAGCAATTCCAGCACCATTTAGAGGGATTCCAATTGCCTTTATCTGTGCAGGATTGCTTGCTATGGCATTTATGGGATTCAGTGGTATGCAAATTTAAAAATTATTGGAGGTTAATATGGAGGCAGTATTAATACCAGCTATTGTGTTGGGGGTAACAGGACTTGCTATGGGGTTATTCCTTGCGTTCGCGTCTATTAAGTTTGAGGTACAAGTAGACCCAAAAATAGAAGCAATTGGTGGGATTCTTCCGGGAGCAAACTGTGGAGGATGTGGATTTCCAGGATGTTCTGGATATGCAGCTGCAATAGTAGAAGAGGGAGTACCTATGTCACTATGTGCACCTGGTGGAGCATCTGTGGCAGCTAAAATTGGAGAGATTATGGGAGCATCTGTAGATGTTTCTTCTGAAAAAATAGTGGCTAGAGTATTATGTCAAGGTGATAATACTAGAACTACTAAGATATATGATTTCGAAGGAGAGTTACAAACTTGTGCAGCTATGACACTTTATGCTGGCGGAGATAAATCTTGTGCTTACTCATGTTTAGGTCATGGAGATTGTGAAAAAGTTTGTCCAGTAGATGCCATTAAAGTAAATAAAAGAGGTATAGCTGAGGTTGATGAAGATAAGTGTATCTCTTGTGGACTTTGTCAAAAAGCTTGTCCTAAGAGTGTAATAGCTATGTTACCAAAAAATAAAAAGGTAACTGTAACTTGTTCTTCTAAAGATAAGGGAGCAGTTGCTAAAAAAGCTTGTACTACGGCTTGTATAGGATGTGGAATCTGTGCTAAGAACTGTCCAGTAGATGCTATTACAGTTGAGAATAATTTAGCTAAGATAGATCCAGCTAAATGTATCTCTTGTGGAATCTGTGCTACTAAGTGTCCTACAAAAGCTATAGTTAGTGATATAGAGCCTAGAAAAGCTGAGATTATAGAAGATAACTGTATAGGATGTACAGCTTGTGCTAGAAAATGTCCAGTATCTGCTATTGAAGGAGCAGTAAAAGAAAAGCATCACGTAATTACTGACAAATGTGTAGGATGTGGAATTTGTTTTGATGCTTGTAAGTTTAAGGCAATAAAAATGAATGTTGTATAAAGTAAATTAATGTATAAAAGAAAGGGCAGGAAGAAATCCTACCCTTTTTATATTGAAGTAAAACTAGAAAAGATATTTTCCATTAATTAATAATAATTAAGATTAGTGCTCTGTTTAATAAAAAGAAAAAATAGTATTATATATGTATCCAAAGGAGGCCACCAAGGAAATAAATTAAGAGGGGGAATTATTATGTCAATACAAGCAACAGTACAAAAAGAAGTTGAAAAGATGCAAAATACTATTAAAAGAGAGGCAGCTATAGAAAATGAGGTGCAGAATTATACAGCTGTAATGGAACATATAGCAGAGATGAAGGAAGCTTCAGAGCCATTGCCAGAAGAGACAAATTTCACTAGTTATGATGAATGGCAAGCAGATGTAGAAAAGAAATTAAAATCTAAAAATTCATCTCTAGCTACAATAGAAAAATATAAAGAACTCATAGTTGCCTATCAGTATTACTTAGAGCAAAATCCTATAGAATAGGAAACAAAAGGGGAATGTTGTAGAACTACAGCATTCCCTTTAATCTTTTATCCCTCTGGTTTAATAACCCTATTTTCTATTCTCTCTTTTACTTGATATAGCTATTTTGATATAAAAGGAGGTGATAATATGAAAAGAAATGGATTAAAGATAGGCTTAGCACTATCTGGTGGTGGAATGAGGGCTATAATATTTCATCTAGGAGTATTAAAATATTTAGCTGAGAAAAAATTATTAGAAAATGTGGAATATGTATCTTCAGTATCAGGGGGAAGTATAACTCTAGCTCTTATGTATACGAACAATAATATGCATTGGGTAAGTAGTGATGAGTACATAGATAGAGTACTACCTAGTATAAGAAGAATGATATTGAGTGAGGATATAGAAAGACGATTTATATTGAGAAGTATAATAGATATACCACATATATTAGATACTAAGTGTAAGAAATTAGCTAATACTATGAAAATATTTTGGGGAATGAATGGAAAATTAGGAGAACTGCCTAAAAATCCTAGATGGGATATCAATGCTGTAACATATGAGACTGGAAAGAGATTCTTCTTTTCTCAGGAAAGATGTGGAGATAACAGAATTGGGTATTTTTATGGAGAGGAGTTGGATATAGCGGAAGCAGTTGCTGCATCAGCAGGATTTCCAATTTTAATAGGAATGTATGAATTAAAAAGAGATAATTTTGAATGGTTTGATAGATATGGAGAGAAGAAAATAGAACCAAGTAAGGGAAAACTTCACCTATGGGATGGAGGAATCTATGATAATCTTGGACTGGAGCCGATATTTCAGAGGATACTCAGAGAGGATGAAAAAGTGAATTACTATATAGTGAGTGATGCTGGGGCTGGTAGTAAGGAGTTTGTTGTATATAGGAAAATATTTGGAAGAGTCAGAGCTTTAAAAAGACTCTTAGATATTTCAATGGAGCAAGTTGATAGTCTCAATAGTAGATTTTATAAAGAGTATATTGAAAGAGAGAAAAATGGAGTATATATCAGAATAGGAGAGAGTGCTTTTGAAATATTAAAAGATAGAGAAATGGAGGAATGGAGAAAGTTAAAAAGAATAAATAATAGTTTGAGTATTAAGGAGTGTAGATGGGCAGAGTGTTATCCTACTAACCTTAAAAAACCTAAGGAAGAGGAGTTTGATAAGTTATTAAGGCATGGGTATGAGAGTATGTTATTAAAGAGTCTATAATATAAAGAAGTTTTTCTCTATCTCAATTTTTAAGACAGAGGGAAAAATTAAAAAAATTGAGCCTGTTATGACAAAAAAATATGCTAAAATCCTAAAAAATTTATGGGAGGTACAGATGTATTTAAACTATATTAATTATTTTAGAGGCTTTGCTATCTTGATGGTTGTATTAGGACATTTTCTATATTTTCCTGAGAGTACAGTAACAGAAAAGATAGTAAAAGCAGTTATAAAAGGTGGAACAAGCCCTTTCGTATTTATATCAGGCTTTCTATTTCATCACATATTCTATAGGAGAGGATTTGATTATAAAAAATTTATGAAAAATAAGTTTAAAAATGTACTTTTACCCTATACTATAGTAGTCATACCAGGCCTTATATATGTAGTTTCACAGCACAATTTAGATTCATATATATATGAAAAAAGTAAGGTTTTATATATAATACTATACTACCTATCTGGGAATGCTCTCACAGCAACTTGGTATATTCCATTTGCTATGTTATTGTTTTTAGCTTCACCTATATTTGTTAAATTTATCAATCTAAAGAATACTGAGCAAAAAGTAATAATATTTTTATTATTGATTATAAGCATGATAATTCAAAGACCTATAAGGGATCTAACTATCAATCTCTTTCAAGCTTTTATATATTTTTCACCATTTTACTGTTTAGGGATATATGTATCAATGAACAAGGAAAAAATAGGAAAGATATTAGAAAGAAATACATTAATTTTGGGAATTATATGGTTAATAACATTAATTTTTCAAGTTAAATATAATATCTTAGAGACAACACAAAAAAGTATCTTTGAAATAAAAGGAGTTGATTTAGTAGTCCCTGAAAAATTTTTTATCTGTCTTTTCTTTTTAGGACTTTTTATAAAATTAGAAAATTTAAATAATGCTTTAGGAGATGGAATAAAGAAAATTTTAAATCTATTAGCAGAGTGTAGCTTTGGAATATTTTTTATACATAATTATTTTATTTTACTATTCTGGGAAAAATATCATACTGGGATAGGGATATTGCAGAGCTTAACTTTAGGTATTGTAACAATTTTTTTATCAACATTGATAGTTTTACTCTTTAAAAAAGGACTTGGAAAAAATAGTAGGATATTGATTGGAAGTTAAGAGGATAGAAAACCTATTCTCTTAATTTTTGTATATTATCAATAATAATATTTTATGCATAAAGGATTATAAAAATGAACAAAAGCTAAATAAAATCTAATTTTAATTTTATACTATTGACTTTATTAAGAAAAGTAGTAAAATATAAAGGAACAAAAAAATTAGGGAGTATTTATATGAATATCAAAATTTTTTATTCAATATTATTGTTTATAGCTTACCAGATGATATTTATGTTTACAGGATTTAGTATGAATACAGCAGCATATGGACTTTTTGCCTTGCTACTGTTTTTTTATCATATAACCGACAATTTAGACTTTTCTAAAAAACCAAAAACACACTCTATTCTAGTAAATATTATAATTTTTGTAATATTTCTTTTCTTTTATAAAGATATATCTATTTTTATAGCATTTTTAGGATTTTCACTTATTCAAATGTTACTTTCAAAAATTTTTAAAAGGATGTACGAGAGGAGTAACAATCTCCCAGCATATAATTGGATAAATAAAAGGAATTTTGTAAAGGTATTTTTAGATATTTTAGGAGTAATTTTTTCTATAATTTTTGCTTTTATATTAAAATATGACTTCTTTGCTATACAGGAGTTAAGGATTGAGTATGTAGCAACTTACTTAGCTATATTTTTAATAGGATATATATACATAAAAATGAGTGATAAAAGCTGGAGTTATACTAATATACTGGATGTTCTAAACTTATTAGTTTTGAATTTAGTTACAGCGTTTGTATTCGTAATAGTTATGTTAATAAATAGAGATAGGAGTTTTCCTATAACAACAATAGTAATGATATATATATTATCAGTTTCAGTACAACTTTTGTGTAGATATATCTTTAGATTAAAAAAATATTATGGAAAACATAAGAAAAATGGTTCGAAACAAAAAAGAACAGTTATATATGGAGCTGGGGAAGCTGGAGCGATGTTAGCAAGAGAGTATCTATTAAACTCGAGTTTTCCATATGATTTAGTAGGTTTTATAGATGATGACTTCAAAAAAATAGGAACATCTATATATAACATTCCTGTATTAGGGAATAAAGAGAGCTTTGATAAGGTAATAAAGAATGAAAAAATAGAAGAGATCCTTATAGCTATTCCCTCAATGAATGGAACAGAATTGGGAAGAGTGGTAGATAAACTACAAGGAATTGAGAATATAAGTATAAAGACAGTACCTGCATTATCAGAGATGATAGAGAACAAGCCACTATCTAGTCAGATCAGAAGTGTAAGAATAGAAGACTTGTTAGGAAGAGATGAGATAGTAATAAATGATGGAAGTATTAGGGGAATTATAGAAAATAAAATAGTATTTGTAACTGGTGGAGCTGGAAGTATAGGTTCAGAGCTTTCAAGGCAGATAGCAAAATTTGATCCTAAAAAATTAGTAATTATAGATATAAATGAAAATGATACATATTTCTTAGAGCTAGAATTAAAAAGAAGATATCCTAATTTGAATTTGATATCGGAGATTTGTAATATTAGAGAAGAAGAGAAGGTGGATTTTTTATTTAATAAGTATAGACCAAATGTAGTATTCCATGCAGCAGCTCATAAGCATGTACCTCTCATGGAACATAATCCAGAAGAAGCTATAAAAAATAATATATTTGGAACTAAAAAGGTAGCAGAGTGTGCTGATAGATATGGGGTAGAGAGAATGGTACTTATCTCTACAGATAAGGCAGTAAACCCTACAAACTTAATGGGAGCAAGTAAAAGAGCTTGTGAATTAGTTATTGAACATATGAATAAGATATCTAAAAACACTAAGTTTATGGCTGTAAGATTTGGAAATGTATTAGGAAGTAATGGTTCGGTAATACCAATATTTAAAAAATTGATTGAGGAAGGAAAAAATCTAACACTAACTCATAGGGATATAACTAGATATTTTATGACTATACCAGAGGCAGCACAACTTGTAATAGAGGCTGGAAGCTTAGGTAATGGGGGAGAGATCTTTATACTGGATATGGGTAAACCAGTGAGAATATATGATCTAGCTAAGAGAATGATAAAACTATCAAATGCCAATGTAGGTATAGATGTGGTAGGTCTAAGACCGGGAGAAAAACTCTTTGAAGAGCTACTATATGATGTAAACTCAGCAGTTAAGACAGATAATAAGAAGATATTTATAACTAAGATAGAAGATGGAAATATAGATATTACTAAGTTCTTTATAAAACTTGAAGAGTGTATACATAACCCAGATGTAAGACATATAAAAGAGGTGATGAAGGAGTTGGTAGTGTCGTATAAGGAAGTGAAATATGACTAATGGAAGAAGTTGTATTAATAGGAACTATGGTAATTATTAATCCAGAAAGTAAAATAGGGAAATGTTCAATTATAAATACAGGAAGTATAATTGAACATAACTGTGAGATAGGGGATTATGCTCACTTATCTTATAGAGTCTTAGTGGGAAGTGAAAGTAAGATATCAGCTAACGTTATGGTAGATATGGGGAGAATATTAGAAAGAAGAAGTAGTGTATAGAAAGGAAGAGAAAGAATGTCATATTTAATAGTTTGTGCACATCCAGATGATGAAGTTTTAGGTGCTGGAGCAACAATGTATAAATTAGCTAGTGAGGGAAAAGAAGTAAATGTATGTATATTGTCAGGAAATGTAATGGCTCGTAAATTTAGACCTAGTGATGAAGAGTTAGAACAAGACACAAATACTAGTATGAGAATATTAAATGTTAATAAGTTTATTTGTGGAGAGTTTCCAAATATTCAATTGAATATAATTCCACACTTAGAGTTAGTTCAATTTATTGAAAAGGTAATTATAGAAACAAAAGCAGATGTAATAATAACACATCATCCTTCAGATCTAAATAATGATCATTTACATACATCTTTAGCTTGTCAAGCTGCAGTACGTTTATTTCAAAGAAGAAATGATGTAGCTCCAATAAAGGAATTTTTATTTATGGAAGTACCATCAGCTACTGAATGGACACTTAATAATGGTATGAATAAGTTTAATCCAAATTTATTTGTTGAAATAGGAAAAGAGGCACTTGAAAAAAAAATAGAAGCATTAAATAGTTATAGAGGAGTGATGAGAGATTATCCACACCCAAGAAGTAATGAGTTTATAGCAGGATTAGCAGGCTATAGAGGCGGACAAGCTGGATTATATTATGCTGAAGCTTTTGAAAGTGTTTTTAGAAGAGGATTTTAAGGGGGAAAATATAATATGAAATTTGGATTTATAACATGTGTACAATTAGGAAAGAGTTGTATTGAAAAAATTCTTGAAATGGGAGGAAGGTTAGATTTATTAGTAACTTTAAAAGATGAAAAAGCTAAAGATAAATCAGGAAGAATATATTTAGATGATATAGCTACTAAAAATAATATTCCATTACTAAAAATAAATAATGTAAATGATATAGAAGTAATAGAAATTTTGAAAAAATATGAAATTGATTGGTTATTTATAATAGGATGGTCTCAAATAGCTAAGATAGACTTATTAAATACACCTAAAAAAGGGTGTATTGGAATGCATCCAACATTATTACCAGAAGGAAGAGGGAGAGCAAGTATTCCTTGGGCAATCTTAAAGAAATTAGATAAAACTGGTGTTACAATGTTTAAATTAAATCAGGGGGTAGATACTGGAGAAATCTTAGGTCAAGTAGAGATACCCTTAACAGAAGAGATAACTGCAACAGAATTATATAGAGAAGTTAATAAATCACACATAAAATTGATAGAGAAATATTGGGAAGATATTATAAATGATAGATTAGAATTAAAAGAGCAACAAGAAGAAGATGCAACTTATTGGGAAGGTCGTAAACCAGAAGATGGGGAAATAAAAAATAAAATGACAGTAGAAGAAGCAGAAACATTAGTGAGGGCAGTTACTCATCCTTATCCAGGAGCTTTTTATAAAAAAGATAATCAAAAAATTATTATTTGGAAGGCAAAGAAAGTAGAAAAGTATGAAGAAAATTCAATAGAATTATTAAATGGATATTTGTTACCAATAGAATATACAGTAGAAACTATAGGAGAGTAAAGATGCAAAAATTATTAAAGAGAATATTTGATATGGTAGTTTCATTTTTAATACTTATAATATTATTTCCTATAGGTTTTTTAATAGCTTTATTAATAAAGTTAGATTCAAAAGGACCAGTATTTTTCTTTCAAAATAGACCTGGATTAAAGGGGAAAATTTTTAAAATATATAAATTCAGAACAATGAATCTCGGATCAGAAGTCATGATAAAAGGAAAAGAAGTCATGAAAGATGATGTAAGAGTTACTAGAATTGGTAAATTTTTAAGAAGGACAAAAATAGATGAAATACCTCAAATAATAAATGTTTTAAAAGGAGATATGAGTCTAATAGGACCAAGACCAGAGAGAATAGATTCATTAAAAGATTATGATGAAGAGATCTCAAAAAGGTTAAATGTACTTCCTGGAATGACAGGATTAGCACAGGTTTGTGGAAATATTTATCTACCATTAAGTGAACGTTATAAATTAGATGTCTATTATGTAGAGAATTTTAGTTTATTATTAGATTTAAAAATAATGGTTAGAACAGTAGGAGTAGTTTTATTAGGAGAAGAAAAATTTAAAAATAAGAGAATATAACTGTATGGAGATAATCAAAATGAAAACAATATTAATAACAGGAGCTTCTGGATTTATAGGAAGTAATTTTATGGAAAGATATAAAGATAAATATAATATTATTCCTATGGATTTATTAAAAGTAAAACCAGAAGAAATAGATTTTACTAGAGTAGATACAGTATTACATCTAGCTGCTTTAGTTCATCAAATGAAAGGAGCTCCTAGAGAGAAGTATTTTGAAGTAAATACAGAGCTTACTAGAAGAGTAGCAGTAGAAGCTAAAAAGCAAGGGGTAAAACATTTTGTATTTTATAGTACAGTGGCAGTATATGGAACTCATGGGGAAATTTATAAAGAAGTTATATTAGATAAAAATTCAAAAATTAACCCTAAAACACCTTATGCAGAGAGTAAGTGGCAAGCAGAAGAAATTTTAAGAAAATTAGAGGGGGATAATTTTAAAATTTCAATTTTAAGACCACCAATGGTATATGGAAAAAATTGTCCAGGAAATATGAGAAGATTAGAAAAGTTAGTAGATATACTACCAATACTACCATTTAATTATATTGAGAATAAAAGGACATTAGTTGAAATAAATAAGCTATTAAAAATAACGAATGAAGTAATAGAGAAAGAAGTATTAGGAATAACAATTCCAAAAGATGATAGAGATGTTTCTATAAAAGAGATAGTGGAAAAGATAATAAAAGAAAAAAATAAGAAAAGAATCTTAATAAAGTTTCCAAGTTTTATTTTTAAGTTGTTAGTTAAGATAAAACCTGAAATAATGAAAAGTTTATATGGAGATATGAGATTTGAATAATTTATGGGAGTGAAGATGAAAATAACAGGATCTATTGTAACTTATAATAATAATATTGAAGAGTTGAGAAAGGCTATATCAAGTTTTTTAAATACAAATTTGGATATAAAACTTTATATTAGTGATAATTCTGAAATAGATACAATTAAAGAAATATGTAGAGATCAAAGAATAGAATATATTTTTAATAACTCAAATAAAGGATTTGGATATGGACATAATATAGCGATAAAAAAAGCAGAAAAAGAGAATTCAAAATATCATTTTGTAATAAATCCAGATATTTATTATGAGGAAGGGCAACTTGAAAAAATGGTTGATTTTTTAGAAAAAAATGAAAATGTGGCTTTAATGATGCCTAAAATTTTACATTTAAATGGAGAAATTCAATATGCTTGTAAATTGCTTCCTACTCCATTTAACTTATTTTCTAGAGCTTTTTTACCAAGTTGGAAATGGGTAAAGAAAATAAATGATAATTATGAAATGAGATTCACAAATTATGATAAAACTATAGAAGTTCCATATATTTCAGGATGTTTTATGGGGTTTAGAACAAGTGTTTTTAAAGAAATTGGTTATTTTGATGACAATATTTTTATGTATTTGGAAGAAACAGATATTTCAAGAAGAATTTCAATAAAGGGCTATAAAACTGTTATGTATCCTGAAACACAGATTTTTCATAAATGGGAAAGGGGAACATATAAAAGTAAAAAATTAAGAAATATTACAATTCAATCCTCAATATATTATTTTAATAAATATGGATGGTTTTTTGATAGATATAGGAGAGAAATAAATAAAAGAATAAAGAATCGATATCAATAGTGAATAGATTATAATAAAAAACAATATTTAGTAAGAAGAGATGAATCAAAGTTATATCAGTTCTTATTTCGTTGAAAATTTATCAAAATTAATCGTTATAAATTAAATAAATACAAAAATTATTTAGAAGTATCATAAAAGTTAGTTATGATAATTTATAAAAAATATTTAATATTTATTAAGTAAGGTTTTTATATAAAAAATAATCAAATATAAAAGATTATTAAAATAATGGATGGATAAAAAATGAAAAGAAAGAAAATTTCTGTATGTATGGCAACATATAATGGAGAAGACTATATAAAAAAACAAATAGAGAGTATTTTAAATCAAACACTTCAAGTAGACGAAATTATTATATCAGATGATAATTCAAATGATTTAACTTTAAATATTATAAAAAAGTTTAATAATCCTAAAATAAAAATTATTAAAAATTTAAAAAAAGGTGTCATTAATAATTTTGAAAATAGTTTGAAGGAAAGTACTGGAGATTATATATTTTTAGTTGATCAAGATGATATTTGGGAATTGGATAAAGTTGATAAGATAATTAAAAGTTTAAGAAAATATGATTTAGTAGTACATAATGCTAAAATTATTAATTCAAATGATGATGTAATTTTAAAAGAAACTTTTTTTGATATTAGAAATTCTAAAAAAGGGATATTAAAAAATTTATATAAAAATAGGTATATAGGATGTTGTATGGCATTTAATAGAAAGATTCTAGAAAAGGTATTGCCATTTCCTAAGGATATTCCAATGCATGATAGTTGGATAGGACTAATAGCTGAGCTATACGGAAATGTTTATTTTGAAACTGAAACTTTAATATATTATAGAAGACATGAAAATAATGTAACTGAACTAAATAATAGTAAAAATAAAAAATTAAAACAATTACAAATAAGATGGCGATTGTTAAAAAATTTGTTTATAAAGGTGATAAAAAAATGAAGGGAATAATATTAGCAGGAGGAAGTGGAACAAGACTTTACCCAATAACAAAAGCGATATCGAAACAAATAAATCCAATATATGATAAACCAATGATCTATTACCCCCTTTCTATTCTTATGTTAGCAGGAATAAAAGAGATATTAGTGATCTCTACTCCTAGAGATTTACCTTCGTTTAAAGATTTACTAGGAAATGGAGAAGATTTTGGAGTAAGACTAGAATATAGTGTCCAAGAAAAGCCAAATGGATTAGCAGAAGCATTTATTATAGGAGAAAACTTTATAGGAAGTGATTCATGTGCTTTAGTATTAGGAGATAATATTTTTTATGGACATGGACTTACAGGAATTTTAAGGGAAGCAAGAGAGAAAAAGGAAGGAGCTACTATATTTGGCTATTATGTGACTAATCCAGAAGATTTTGGAGTGGTAGAGTTTGATAAAGATGGGAAGGTAATATCTTTGGAAGAAAAACCACAAAATCCAAAATCAAATTATGCAGTACCAGGACTATATTTTTATGATAATACAGTAGTAGAGAAAGCTAAGAGAGTAAAATTTTCAAAAAGAGGAGAGTTGGAGATAACTTCAATCAATGAGATGTATCTACAAGAAGAAAAACTTCATGTAGTAAACTTCGGTAGAGGAATGGCATGGTTAGATACAGGGACACATGATGCTCTACTTGAAGCAGCAAATTTTGTAAAAACAATTCAGAGTAGACAAGGAGTAATGGTAGCTTGTCTTGAAGAGATAGCATACAGAAATGGATGGATAAGTAAAGAAAAAGTATTAGAATTAGCTAAGCCGTTAATGAAATCTAAATATGGAGAGTATCTGATAGGAATGGTAAAAAATGAAAAATAGAAAAATTTATGGAGTTGTAGTTTTATATAATCCAAATATCAGTGAAACAATAAATAATATTAATTCTTATGTGAGTGAATTGGATAAATTATACATAATAGATAACTCCGAAAAAGAAAACTATACACGGTTAGAAAATTATATAACAATTAATAAAAATATCGAATATACTTGGCTAGGAGAAAATAAAGGGATAGCTAAAGCATTGAATGTTGGAAAAAATAAAGCTATCAACGAAGAAGCGGATTATTTCCTTACAATAGATCAAGACAGTAGTTTTAAAAATAATTTTAGAGAAATGATAAATTGGTTAATTAATAATGAGCTTTTACTGGAAAAAGTTGCTATAATTTCTCCTATTCATAATCTAAAAGAGAAAAATATAAAAACGAAAAATAAATTAGAAGAAAAAGAGATTGTGATGACATCTGGAAATATTCTTAATTTGAATTTAATAAAAAATATAGGAGATTTTAACGAAGATTTTTTCATTGATGAAGTTGATCATGAATTTTGTTATAGGATAAGAGAAAAAGGATATAAAATATTATGTTTAAATGATATTGAACTAAATCATAAATTGGGAAATTTAAAAAATTATAAGTTCTTTTCAGTGACTAATCATAATTATATTAGAAGATATTACATAACTAGAAATAGATTATATATGATAAAAAGATTTCCTGAGTTAAAAAAGAAGTATATAATAAAAAATTTTAGTGATTTTTTTAAAATAATACTTTTTGAAAAAAATAAAATAAAAAAAATTAAATATTTTTTTAAAGGGATTGATGATTTCTATAAAAATAAAAAAGGTAAATTAGTAGAAGGTGTTTAAATGAGTAAGTTTAGAAGAATAGAAACAGGGATAGAAGGACTATGTGTAATAGAACCTACTGTATTTGGAGATAATAGAGGATTTTTTTTAGAAACATATAATAAGAAAGAATTTGAAGAGTTAGAAATAACAGCAGAATTTGTACAAGATAATCATTCTAAATCTAGAAAAGGAGTATTGAGAGGATTACATTTTCAAACTAAACATTCTCAAGGAAAATTAGTAAGAGTAGTAAAAGGCTCAGTATATGATGTAGCAGTAGATATTAGAAAAAGAAGTAAAACATATGGACAGTGGTATGGAATAGAACTAAGTGCAGAAAATAAAAAGATGTTCTATATACCAGATGGATTTGCTCATGGATTTTTAACTTTAGAAGATGATACAGAGTTTCAATATAAATGTACAGATATATATGCGCCACAATATGATAGTGGAATAATGTACAATGATAAAGAGTTAAATATAGATTGGAAATTAAAAGAATATGGGATAACAGAGTTAATTTTATCAGAAAAAGATAAAAAACATCAAACCTTTAGAGAATATACAGAAAATTACCAAGGCGATTATGTATTGCTTACTGGTGCTAATGGCCAATTAGGACAAGATTTTCAAAAGTTATTTGATAAATTAGGAGTTAGATATATAGCTACTGATTATCAAGATCTTGATATAACAGACAAAGAAAAAATAAAAATGTATATGAATAGTAATAATTTTACAGTAGTTATTAATTGCGCTGCATATAATGATGTAGATAAGGCAGAAGATGAAGTTGAAAAGTGTTATTCTTTAAATACTTATGCACCTAAAAATTTAGCAGAGATTTGTAAAGAAAAAGATATTATTTTTGTAACCTATTCGACAGATTTTGTATTTGATGGAGAAAAAGAGATACCATATGTAGAGGAAGATACTCCTAATCCTTTATCAATATATTCTAAATCTAAGTTAGAAGGCGAGAAATACTCTTTAGAATATGAGAAGGCTTTTTTAATTAGGACCTCTTGGGTATTTGGAATGGGAAACAATAATTTTTGTAAACAAGTAATAAGTTGGTCAAAAGATAAAGATACATTAAAGATAGTAGATGATCAAGTATCTAGCCCAACATATTCAAGGGATTTAGCAGAATTTTCTTGGACTTTAATACAAACAGATAAGTATGGATTATATCATTTTTCAAATGCAGGAGAAGCTTCTAAGTACGAACAAGCAGAATATATATTAAATAAGATAGGCTGGAGAGGAAAATTAGAAAGAGCAAAAACAAATGATTTTCCATTAAAGGCAAAAAGAGCCAAATATTCAAAATTAGATAGTAGTAAGATAGAGAGATTAGTAAATAAGAAAATACCTCATTGGAAAGAGGGGATTGATAGATTTTTAGAAGAGTATAAAAATAGAAAATCATAGAAAGGAAAATTAAATGCGAAAAATATTAATAAATCCATTTTATTTATATTCAATATCTTGGACTATAACTTTGGTATTTTATAAAATTAATATAATAAAAGTTTTTCCTAAACTTTCATTAGAGTTAGAAATATTTTTAATTTTATCAATATTATTTTCTATTTTTTTAGGAAAAACATTGAGAATAAAAAGGATAAAATTTACTAAAAATTTTGAGGATAAAATATTATTTATTATTATTATTATTGGCTGGGTTTTAACTTTTTTATATGAAAGAAAAATCCCTTTAATTGAGGCAATGAGAAAAACAGGATATATATATATAGATTTTAAAGGAATTCCAACAATAAGTCCACTTATATATACTTTAACAACTTATCATAGTATAAAAAATTATATTCAATATTTAATTTTTAAAGAAAAAAAATATTTGTTATATTTTACCATAGAAATATGTTTTTATTTATTAGGATATCGAAGAGGACCTATATTAATAATTTTTATTGCAAATTTTTTATCTTATGTATATATACGTGGAATAAAAAACTTATTATTGAAAGGAATAATAATAAGTTTTATAGTAGCATATTTATTTGGTATTTTAGGAAATATTAGACATGGGTTTTCACCATTAGATACAAGAATGTTAAAAGCGATAGTTTTTCTCAATACTGAGGAAAGTTTTTTTGATCCATTGTTGTGGGTATATACCTATATAACTTCACCACTATCTAATTTACAACATACTTTAGAAATTAATAACATAACTTTTAATATTTTTGAATATATTAGAAGAAATTTTTTTCTAGATTTTATTCAAAAGCGTTTTCAAGGATATACCAATATAAAACTTTTAATACCTGTATTAACTGTTCAAACTGGATATAATAGTTCAATAATAAATCTTGGAATGCTAGGTGCTTGGATAACTTACATAACATATATGAGTTTTGGATATTTATATTTAAAGTTAATGAAGAATACAGAATATTATTTTATTATTTTATTACTTTTAGGAATAACAAATATATTTTTTATTTTCGATAATATGTATGTTAATAGTGCTATTGGAGTCACAATAATATATCCACTAGTATTTTACATTTTAAAAAAAATAATAAAAAATAATTAAGAGAAGGAACAAATGTATTTATTATTATATGAAATTACGAAGAAGAGAGAAAATTAAAATAAAACATATTTAGTAATAGGAACAGCAGGATTTATAGGGGTAAACTTTGTAAAATAATAGTTTTAGATAAGCGTACTTATGCTGGAAATAAGGATAGTTTAAAAGATGAGATAGCAGAAGGAAAGATAGAGTTTGTAAAGGGAAATATGGAAATAGAGAGTTAGTAGAAAATATTTTCTCAATACATAATATAGATTATCTATAAATTTTGCAGCTGAATGACATGTAGATAGAAGTATTCTAGAAACAGAAACAAATATACTAGGAACATCAAATCTATTAGAAGTATTAAAGATAGTTGGATAATAGGAAAAGATGAAAATGGATATCCTAGCTATAAAAAGGAAAAAATATATTCAAATTTCAATTGATGGAGTATATGTTTCATTAAGTAGAGATTATATAGAAGCTGAGGAATTACACTTAGATAAGAGTATAAAAAGGGGAATAAAAGGAAGAGATAGTTTAAAAACTTGTAGAGATAAATTTTTCACAGAGAAAACTCCACTATACCCAAGAAGATCACTATACTTATCATCAAAGGCATCAGGAGATATTATAGTAAAGCCTATGTAGAAACATATAAGCTCCCTATCAATACCAGAGAAACTAATACCATTAATAATAAAAATATATTGGAAGGAAAATCTCTACCAGTGTATGGAGATGGAAGTAATGTAAGAGATTGGCTATATGTAAGAGACCATAACAAAGCAGTTGATATGGTAATCAATAGTGGAAAACTGGGAGAAGTTTATAATATTGGTGGATTTAATGAGGAGGAAAATATCAATATAGTGAAACTAACAATAGACATGATAGTAAGAATTGTATACAGATAGACTTGGATATAATACAAGATATACAATAAATTCAATAAGGATAGCAACAGGAATTAGATTGGTATCCAGAAGCATCATTTGACAATGGAATAGAAAAAACAATTAGATAATATTTAAATAATTAAGAATGAATAGAATATTTAAAATAATTTTATAGAAAGGAAGAAATTATAAATTGAAAAAAAGAAAAAATATTTTAATGGTTTCTCATTCAAGTGGTGGTGGTGGAGCAGAAGTTGTATTTGAGAAAACATTGGACTATTTAAAAGAAGATGGACATAAAATAACAGTTATTCTGCCTAATAAAAAGGGATATTTATATGAAAAATTAAAATATCAAGAAGGAATAAAATTATTTATTTTAAATTTAAAAAATATAAGTGTAGGGCCTCTATATAAAAATTTAATAAAAATTATATATGATTTTATTCTTATAATAATTTTTAGGAGAAAATTGATTATTAATGAAAATATAGATATAATTTATTCATCAACAATCGTAAATATTTTTCCAATTATATTAGGAGTAATTACTAAAAAAAGAATAGTGTGGCATATTCATGAAAGGTATAATGATTATTCGAAAATTTATAATCCAAAGTTGGATAAAATAATGAAATATTTATTTAGAAAAAGTGAAGTAATATTTTTATCAAATAAATTGAAATATTCTTGGAAAAAAAGATTAAAAATAAAAGAAAAAACAAAAGATCATATTATATACAATTTTATAAAAGAAAGTATTGAGCAGAAGAATAGCGATAGATCAGTAGTAACCTTAGGATTTGCTGGAACTTTTTGTGAAAGAAAAAACCCTTATTTATTTGTAGAGCTCATTGAAAAATTAAATAAAAAGTATAAAGTTGAAGCAATAATGTGTGGCTCAAAGATAAAAGAAGAAATAAAAAAATATATAACTGAAAAAAAATTAGAAATGTCTAATTTAAAGTTATATGATTATATAGATATAAATGAATTTTTTAATAAAATTGATATATTTATTTTACCTTCTTATAATGAAGCATGGCCGTTAGTAGCAATAGAAGCAATGAAGGCAGAGGTGATTCCTATTATAACTAAAGAAAGTGATTTAGATGAAATATTTCAAGAGGAAAAAAATATTTTTTATTTTGATCCTAATAATTTAGAAAATTTAGAAAGTAAAATTGAAAAGGTTTTATATTTGAAGGAATCAGAAAAAAAAAATTTGTTCAAGAGAAACTTAAAAATAATTGAAAAGTACTCTTTTAGTAAAAATTATAAAATAAAAATAAAGAATTTATTCAATTATATGTAGAAATCTAGATGAAAGGAGTAGTTTAGTAGAGAATGTCTAAATTGAAAAGCTTAAAACAAGATATATTAGAAAAAGTAAAAGAATATCATAATGTAAAATATGGAGATAAAAAAGAATTTAAAGGTGGAGAAACATATATTAATTATGGTGGAAGATTTTTTGATGAGAAAGAAATGGTTAATTTGGTGGATTCATCTTTAGACTTCTGGTTAACATCAGGACCATGGGTACAAAAATTTGAAAAACAAATGGCAGAGTATTTAGGAGTAAAATATTGTTCTTTGACTAACTCTGGTTCATCAGCTAATCTATTAGCTTTTATGACTTTAACTGCACAAGAGTTAGGAGAAAGAAGAATAAAAAGAGGAGATGAAGTAATAACTGTAGCAGCTGGATTTCCTACCACAGTAACTCCAATTATTCAATATGGAGCGATTCCAGTATTTGTAGATGTTACAGTACCAGCTTACAATATAGATGTAGAAATGCTAGAAGAAGCTGTAAGTCCTAAAACAAAAGCTGTAATGATTGCTCATACATTAGGAAATCCATTTAATTTAGAAGTAGTAAAAGAATTTTGTGCAAAATATAATCTTTGGTTAGTAGAAGATAACTGTGATGCTTTAGGAACAGAGTACTATATAAATGGAGAGTGGAAAAAATCTGGAACGATAGGAGATATAGGAACATCAAGTTTTTATCCACCGCATCATATGACTATGGGAGAAGGAGGAGCTGTATATACAAATAATCCCTTACTACATAGATTGATAAAGTCATTTAGAGACTGGGGTAGAGATTGTTGGTGTGAAAGTGGAGTAGATGATACTTGTCATCAAAGATTTACAAAACAGTATGGTCAATTACCATTAGGATATGATCATAAGTATGTTTATTCTCATTTTGGATATAATTTAAAAGTTACTGATATGCAAGCAGCTATAGGAGTGGCACAATTAGAAAAATTACCAATAATAGTAGAAGCTAGAAGAAAGAATTGGGAATATCTATATAATGGACTAAAAGATTTACAAGATAAAATAATTTTACCAGAACCGGAAAAAAATTCAAAGCCTAGTTGGTTTGGATTTTTAATTTCTGTAAAAGAAGATTCTGGAAAATCAAGAATAGAATTAGCTAAATGGTTAGAGAGTCATAAGATACAAACAAGAAATTTATTTGCAGGAAATTTATTAAAACATCCAGCTTTTGATGAAATGAGAGAAACAGGAAAAGGATATAGAGTAGTAGGAGATTTAAAGGTAACTGATTTCATAATGAATAATACTTTATGGATAGGAGTATATCCAGGGATGACTCAAGAGATGTTAGATTTTATGATTAAAAAGATAAGAGAATATATTCTAGGATAGGAGGTTACTATGAAAGCTGTAATCTTAGCTGGTGGACTTGGAACAAGACTGAGTGAAGCTACACATCTAATACCTAAACCAATGGTGGAGATAGGTGGAAAGCCAATACTATGGCATATAATGAAAACTTACTCGCACTATGGAATAAAAGAATTTATTATTTGTTGTGGATATAAAGGATATGTAATAAAAGAGTGGTTTGCTAACTATTTTTTACATACAAGTGATGTAACATTTGATTTGAAAAATAATGATATGATGGTACATGATTGTCATGCAGAGGATTGGAAGGTAACACTTGTAGATACTGGATTTGAAACAATGACTGGTGGAAGAATAAAGAGAATACAAAAATATGTAGGAAATGAGACTTTTTTACTTACTTATGGAGATGGAGTAACAGATTTAAATATAGCTGATACTATAAAATATCATCAAGAAACAGGAAAAATATTAACAGTAACTGCATATAAGCCACAAGGGAAATTTGGAGCTTTAAATCTTGATGAAGTAGGAAATGTAAAGTCATTTACAGAGAAACCAGCTGGGGATGGAAGCTGGATAAATGCTGGGTATTTTGTATGTGAGCCTAAAGTATTTGATTATATTACTGAAGGAGATTCTACAGTATTTGAAAAAGCTCCACTTGAAAATATAGCAAAAGATGGTGGAATGAACTCATTTAAACATGAAGGATTTTGGAAACCAATGGATATATTAAGAGATAATAAAGAGTTAAATGAAATGTGGGATAGTGGAAAAGCCCCATGGAAAGTGTGGGAATAATATGAAAAACTTTAATAACATATATGAAGGAAAAAAGGTATTAGTAACAGGGCATACTGGTTTTAAAGGTTCTTGGTTATCGATATGGTTAAGAGAATTAGGAGCAGAAGTAATAGGATATTCATTAAACCCATATACTGAAAAAGATAATTTTAATTTGAGTAAATTATCAGAAAAAATAATAGATATAAGAGGAGATATTAGAGATAGAAAACATCTAAGAGAAGTCTTTGAAAAATATCAGCCAGAGATAGTATTTCATTTAGCAGCTCAACCTTTAGTAAGATTATCTTATGATATTCCAGTAGAAACATATGAAACTAATGTAATGGGAACAGTTAATATCTTAGAAGAGATTAGAAGTTCTAAAAGCGTAAAAGTAGGAATATTGATAACTACAGATAAGTGTTATGAGAATAAAGAACAAATATGGGGATATAGAGAAAATGAAGCTTTTGGTGGATATGATCCATACTCTTCTTCTAAAGGAGCTTGTGAGATAGCTATTCAATCTTGGATAAAATCATATTTTAATCCTAAAGATTATGATAAACATGGAAAAAGTATTGCAAGTGTAAGAGCGGGAAATGTTATAGGTGGAGGAGATTGGGCAAAAGATAGAATAGTTCCAGATTGTATAAGAGCATTGGAAGATGGAAAAGAAATAGAGATAAGAAGTCCTAAATCAATTAGACCTTGGGAACATGTACTTGAACCATTAAGTGGATATCTATTACTTGGGCAAAAGATGTTAGAGGAGCCTACTAAATATTGTGAAGGATGGAACTTTGGACCAACTTTAGATGCGATAGTAAATGTATGGGAGGTTGCAAGTAATATAGTTAAGTTTTATGGAAAAGGAAAATTAAAAGATATATCTAATCCTAATGATTTACATGAAGCAAGACTTTTACTTTTAGATATAACTAAAGCAAGATTTAAATTAGGATGGAAGCCAACTTTAACAATAGAACAGAGTATAGGGTTAACAGTAGATTGGTATAAGAGATATATTAATGAAGATGTATATGAGTTATGTAAAGAACATATAGAAAGATTTTCTACTATAGGAGAATAATTATGAATGTTTTAGTTACAGGAGCAACAGGATTTATAGGTTCAAATTTGTGCAGAAAACTTTTAGAAAAAAATTATAAAGTTCATATTTTAATAAGAGAAACTTCAAAATTTGAGTATTTAGAAGATATAAAGAATAAATTAAGTATTTATTGTTGGAATGAAGATATAAAAAAACTTGCTGAATATTTGATAGAAAATCAAATACAATGTATTTTTCATTTAGCTTCATACATTAAGACAGAACATATTCAAGAAGACATTAAAAAATTGATAGATAGTAATATATTATATGGAACAAATATTTTAGAAGCAATGAAATATAGTAATACAAAACTAATAATTAACACAGGAACTTATTGGCAACACTATAATTCTGAAGAATATAATCCAGTAGATTTATATGCGGCAACTAAGGAAGCTTTTGAAAAAATAATAAAATATTATGTAGAAGCTGAAGACATTAGATGTATTACTTTAAAATTATTTGATACTTATGGAGAAAATGATAAAAGGCCTAAATTAATAAATTTATTAAATAAATTTGCTGATAAGAAAAAAGTGTTAGACATGTCTTTAGGAGAACAAAAGTTGGATTTAGTTCATATAGATAAAGTGACAAACAGCTTTATAAAAGCTTTTGAATTATTAAATAATAGTATTACTTTAAAATATGATAGTTATGGAGTTTCGTCAGGAAAACAAATTTCTTTAAGGGAGATTGTAGAGAATTTTGAAAAAGAAAGCGGGAAAAAAATTTTAGTAAATTGGGGAGCAAGACCTTATAGAAAGAGAGAAGTAATGGAACCAATTAAAAATTTAAAGAATATCGTTGAGTTGACAGACAGACAGACAGACAGACAGACAGACAGACAGACAGACAGACAGACAGACAGACAGACAGACAGACAGACAGACAGACAGACAGACATAGGATTGTAGCACAATTTCCAAAAAAAATCAAATATATATTATTTATATTTGATTATCAAATAACAAATGAGTTGATAGCATGAAAATAATTATATTTGGTGGTTGTGGATTTATTGGGAAAAATTTATCTAAATATTTAAAAAATCTTTATGAGATTATTGTAGTTGATAAATATATTGATAAATTATTTTTAAAAGAAAATAAAATAAGATTTTATCAATATGACTTTGAAAATATAGATAAATTAAGAGAGATAATTGATTTGGAAAAACCAGAATATATTATAAATTTAATATCTTATGTAACTTCTATAAGAGAGTTAGGATTATTTCCTAAAATGTTAAATACTAATTTAGATATCCTATTAAAAATTTATGAGGTAACTAAAGAACTAGAAAATTTAGAGTTAGTTATGCAATTTGGCTCTGGAGAAGAGTATGGAAATATTCAAGCTCCTTTCAATGAAAAAATGAAAGAAGAGCCAGTTTCTCCATATGCAATAGCAAAATTAATAACAACTAATACTGCTTTAATGTTAAATAAAAATTATGACTATCCAATATGTATAATTAGACCTTCTAATTTATTTGGAAAATATCAGTCAAAAGATAAGTTTATTCCTTATGTATTAGAAAAATTAAAAAATAATCAAGAAATTTTAACAACTTTTGGAGAACAGAAAAGAGACTTTATTTGTATAGATGATTTTGTTTATATAATAAAGGAGTTATTAGAAAAAAATAGTTTGATAAAAGGTGAAGTTATAAATGTAGGAAGTGGAATTAGTATATCTTTAAAAGCGATAATTTTAAATTCAAAGGAAAAATTAAACTCTAAATCAGAAATAAGATTTGGAGCTATTCCATATAGAGAAAATGAGATGATGGATTTTTGTTTAGATATATCTAAATTAGAAAGTATTTTAAATAGAAAATTAAAATTAGAATGGTTGGAAAAAATAATTGAGGAATGATATGAAAAAAATGGTAATATTAGGAGCTGGAATATCTGGAATAGGAGCTGGATATCAACTAAATAAAGATAAAAATAATAAAGTTATTTTATATGAAAAGAATAGTAGTTGGGGAGGGTTATGTGATAACTTTATCATAGATGGATTTAGATTTGATAGATTTGTTCATTTGTCTTTTACAAATAATCAAGAAATAAAGGAATTATTTGAGAAGAGTTGTGAAAGTATTAGACATATTCCTAATCCCAAAAATTATTATAATGGAATATGGTTAAAACATCCAGCTCAAAATAATCTTTATCCATTATCTAATGAAGAGAAAAATCAAATACTATCTTCATTTAAAAAAAGAGAAAATAGGGATATTGATAAAATTAAAAATTATGAAGAATGGTTAAGAGTTCAATATGGAAATTATTTTGCTGAAAATTTCCCAATGAAATATACAAGAAAGTATTGGGGAGTTGAAGCAAAAGAATTGGAAACTAGATGGGTAGGAAATAGAATGTATAGACCTACTCTAGAAGAAATTGAACAAGGAATGGAAACGGAAGATACTCCAATAACTTATTATGCTAAAGAAATGAGGTACCCAACTACTGGAGGTTATAAAAGTTATTTAAATTATATAGTTAAAGATTTAGATATTAAATTAAATCATAAAGTAAGAGAAATAGATATAACTAATAAAGTAATTTATTTTACAAATAGTACTCAAGAAACTTATGATGAATTAATTTCAAGTATTCCATTATCTGAAATGAGTAGTTTAATAAAAAATATTCCAAAAAATATTAAAGAAAATATAAAAAAATTAAGATGGACTTCTGGATATATAATTTCACTAGGATTAAAAAATAAAAATATTTCTCCATATCTTTGGTTTTATATTTATGATGAAGATATACCTTTTGCAAGAGTATATTCTCCAAGTCATAAGTCAGCAGATAATTGTCCAGAGGGATGTTCATCTTTACAATTAGAAGTTTATTTTGAAAATAAAAAAGAATTTAAAACTTCCAAAGAAGAATTGCTAGAAAAGAGTATACAAAAGTTAGTAGAAATGAAAGTTATTAAAGAAGAAGATCTCATAGTCAAAGATATTAGATTTGAGAAATATGCTAATATAATATTTGATTTTAATATATATGAAGTAAGAATGAAAATAAGAAAATATTTAGAAAGTATAGGAATAAAAACAATAGGAAGATTTGGTGAGTGGGATTACTTTTGGAGTGATCAAAGTTTAATGAGTGGATTAGAAATAGGAAGGAGAGATTAGTGCAAATAGAAATAAAAAATAGAGATGTTCTTTGGGGATATTTAGCTCAATTTTTAAATATCGGAGTTGGAGTATTAATTCTTCCAGTAATATTAAGAAAATTACCTTCTCAAGAGTTAGGAATATGGTATATTTTTTTAGCTATTTCTAATTTAGTTTATTTATTAGATTTTGGATTTTTACCTACTATTCAAAGAAATATTTCATATGTTTTTAGTGGGGCACAGGAATTAAAAAAAGAAGGAATTAGTGAAGTAGGAAGAGAAGTTAATTATCAATTACTCAATGATCTAATAGCTATGAGTAAAAAATTATATAGAAAAGTTTCTATGATTACTTTAATAATATGTATGACTTTTGGAAATATATATATATATTCTTTAAGTAAAAATTTAGAGAATAGTAAAGAAATAATTATTTCATGGTTATGTTATATTTTATCAATAATTTTAAATTTTTATTATTATTATTTTAATGCTCTCCTTAGAGGAAGAGGATTAATAGGTGAAGCAAATAAAATAATGATAGTATCAAAAATTGGATTATTAATCATAACTATTTTTTTTCTTAATTTAAATTATGGACTACTTAGCTTAACCTTTGGAAATTTAGTATCTGTAGTAATAACAAGAATACTATCATATAGAGCATTTTATACAAATGAGTTAAAAGAAAAATTAAAAGATAAAAAAGTGATAGATAAAAATTTATTTGAAGTTATTCTATATAATTCTAAAAAAATAGGATTAGTTTCATTGGGAGCTTTTTTAATTTTAAGAGGGAATACTTTTATAGCATCTAAATATTTAAGTTTAGAAATAGTAGGAAAATATGGATTAACTTTACAAATATATGGGATATTAGGTGCATTATCTAGTATGGTTTTTCAAACTTTTATTCCAAAATTTTCTCAATATAGACTAGAAAACAATAATAAAAGTTTAAAAGAGTTATATTCTTTTGCTTATTTAATTAATATATTAATTTATATTTTTGGAGTTTTTTTTATTTCACTATTAGCTCCTAAAGTTTTGGAAATATTAGGAACTAAAACTAAATTGTTAGATATTAGAGAATTAATTTTCATAGGTATTTATTTATGTTTAGAAGTAATTCATTCAAATGCTGCAGGAGTAATTGCAACAAAAAATGTCATTCCTTATGTAAAACCTTCTATTTGTTCAGGAATTGGAATAATAGTATTATCAATTATACTGATAAAATATTTTAAATTAGGATTGTGGGGACTATTGCTATCTCAGTTTATAGTACAGCTTTCTTATAATAATTGGAAATGGCCATTAGAAGTAAATAAAGAATTAGGATTAAATAGTTTTACTATTTTTATACTAGGCATAAATAAACTAAATAAAGTATTAAAAGGAGAAAAAATATGATTCCAGATTATTTTGGATATGAGGATAATTTTAAAAAATATAAAGATATAAGGTCAAACTTGATAATCGAAGGGAAAGTAAAAAATCCTAAAATTACAATAGCTATTCCTACATATAAGAGAGTAGAATTATTAAAAGAAGCTTTAGTAAGCGCAATTAATCAGAAAGATTTTGATGACTATAATATAATAGTTGTAGATAATGATGATAATAATACTGATGAAGTAAAAAATATGATTTTAGATATAAATTCAGAAAAAGTTTCTTATTATAAAAATGAAAAAAATATAGGAATATTTGGAAATTGGAATAGATGTATAGAACTAGCTGATGGTGAGTATTTATCTATTTTAAATGATGATGACTGGTTAGAAGAGAATTTTTTATTTGAAATAACTAAATATATAGATGAAAAAAAAATAATTTATTCACAATACAAAATCCATGATAAAAGAATACTAAATAATAAAAAAATAAAAACGAGTATTTTAAGAGAAATTTATTATCAAATTAGAAAGATAAAAAAAATAAGAAATCTAAATATTATAGATTTTTTCTTTACTAATAGAAGTGCTGGGACTTTAGGAATGATTTTTGAGAGAAATACTATGCTTGAATTAGGAGGATATAATGAAGAATATTTTCCTTCAGCAGATTATTTTTTTCATGCTAAATATTGTTATTATTATGGTGCAAAAATTTTAAAGAAAGAATTAGGAAATTATAGGATACAACAAAATGAAAGTATGAATCCAAAGACAGCCATATTATTTCAAATTTGTAATAAAAATTTTAGAGATTTTTTAATAGTAAAGTTGCACTTGAAAAACTATTATGCTCAGTTAAATTTATGTTTAAATGAATATAATAAAAAAAGTATTAATGAGGTATGGAAAATAGATATTATCTATGATAAAAAAATATTTAATAAAAAATATATGTATTATTTCAAATTAAGAGAAATAGTAAAAAATATTTTTGGTTAATAAAAAAATATTTTAGATAATTTTGTCATATCAAAGTAAGAAATTTCGATAATTAAGCGATTATTTATAAAAAAATTAGCAAATAGGACAGAGTTATATATGAAATGGAGAAATGGAATACTAAATATAAAATTTAATCTAATAAAAAAGAAAAGTTTTTTAGTATTAGTGTTTTTTAAATATTATATTAGCATTACTAGCAACATGGAATTTAAGTTTGAGATTTAGTTTTAAAATAATAAAATAAGATTTTATTTTCTATATTTTAGAGATATAAAAAGTTTTGAAAGACATCAATTTGATCAAGAAACTTTAGCCTATGGAAGAATAGTAGCTAATGAATTAAAAATTTTTAACTTAAAACAATAAAACTTTTTTTAATTATAAAGAAAATATAGATTTTAAAGAAATGAGTTTAAAAGATAAAAGATTAAACTTATTATATTTTCTAAAAGAAAATAATTTAAATTCAGAAAGATTAAGAGTGATAACAGGAAAGTAAAAAATTCTCTACAGCAATTTGGGTTGCAAGGAAATATACTTTTTTACATTAGCAATATTTTAAGAATAAAAAGTATTATATTTATATCTGATAAATATTTGTCTAATATTAAGTATAATGGTATTAACGTTGAATTGGATAGAAGGTGAGTTTGAAAAAATATCAATATATCTACCAATTGTAATATTTTTATTTTTTCTGAAATTAAATATGATTGAGAAAATCTATATTGGATATACTATTTCCCACTTATTTCAACTATTTTTATGAAGATTGTATAAGAAAATTAGCTAAATATCCTAATATAGAAATAGAATACTAGAATAGAAAATACATTAAAATTTGAAAAAAGTTATAAAATAGTTTTAGAAGATACTTAAGAGTTTATAACAACATTTTTATTAAATACAACTTATGCTAGTATTAATTAAATAATAGAGATGCTAGACTTTGAGAACTTAAAATAAAATATGGAAATATGGGGAATAATCTTATGTAAAGTAAGTGATAATTTAAAAGATATAGGTATATTAGATTTTTTATATTTTAAAGTACTGTAAGTGCATGAAAAAGTAACTTAGCAAAGTGTGGATATATAACTACAAGGTGTGTAATGAAAGATAAAAAGTAGAAGAAAAAATATATTATAGAAGAGAGTAGGATACTCTCTTTTTTCATATCTAAAACTAGACAAAACATATATACAATTAAAAAATAATTTTTTGGTAAGAGAAAATTTTTGAATAAACAAATAAATAAACAACACTGATATCTTAAGAATTGTACATACTTTGTACATTTTTTTGGTAAAATTAGGTTAAAAAATATACTTTTCCGAAAAAGGAAAAATAATACCTTGCAAAATATTCCTTTTGTAGTATAATGTAAAGTGAAAACAAAATGGGAGGATTGTATTTACAGATGTCTAGAAAGAGAAGATACGAAGATTATGAAGAAGAATTTGAAAATGATGATGAAGAAATAGACTTAGCTGATCTTATATTCACATTGATAAGAAGATGGAAGCTAATAGTTCTTACAGCCATACCAGTAGTTATACTAGGAGTTATATTTGCAGCAACAAGACCAACTGTGTATCAGGCAGAAACTACACTCATAGTATCTAATAATATGAGTAGTGTAGCTCTAGATAGTACAGATATCACACTTAGTCAAAGATTGGTAATTACTTATTCAGAGATAGCTAAAAATAAGTCAGTTCTTAGAAAAGTAAAGACAAAATTTGACTTACAAGAGAGTGTAGAGGCCTTAGCTAAATTAGTAACAATATCTCCAGTAGACAGTACAGAGTTAATATCATTAACGTATAAAAATAGCGATCCACAACTTGCAGCTATGGTAACAAATGAGATAGCTAATGAGTTTATGGATAAAGTTGTACAAGTAATGAGAGTTAGAAATGTAAGCGTGGTAGAAAAAGCACAGGTACCAGTACAACCTCTTCCTAAGAAAAGATTACTTATACTTTTTGCATCAGTTGTCTTAGGATTAGCAGCTGGAACAGGAATGGCCTTTGTAATGGAGTTTTTACATAAAAAACTTAGAAAACCATCTGAGATACAATCTATTTTAGGGGCTCCTATGATAGGAATGATACCAGATTTAGAGGATGTCATAACTCAAAAGGGTGAGGATAGTAATGAGTAAAAGAAAGATATTTTTTATACAAGAAGACAACATGGAAGTAACAGAAGCTTTTAGAACAGTGAGAACTAACCTTGCCTTTCAAAATGAGAAAGATATAGGTAGAAAAATAATGATAACAAGTTCCATTCCAGGTGAAGGGAAATCTACACTTGCAGGAAACTATGGAGCCAGTCTTGCTATAGCTGGGAAGAAAGTTTTACTTATAGATTGTGATATAAGAAGACCTAGAGCACATGAGAGTTTTGGAATAAAAGTAGAAAGAGGGCTAGAAGCAGTACTTACTGAAAATGCTGATCCAAAATCTGTGATTTTAAAAGATATTATTCCTAATTTTGATCTATTACCTACTAAACACATGAAGTATAATGTAACAGAGTTGTTTATTGGAGATAAGATGAAAGAGGTAATAGCTGAATTAGAAAATGAATACAACACAATTATCTTAGATATGCCTCCATTAGCAGTAGCATCTGATGCTGCTATTTTGTCTAAATATGTAGATGGAGTGGTGGTAGTAGTAGCTTATGATCAAGTGGCAAAAAGAGAGCTTGAATTTACAAAAGAGATGCTATCTAATGCTGGAGCTAATATCTACGGATTTGTTGTAACTAAGGTTGATAAAGGTGGCTTATCTTATGGAAACTATGGATACTACAATAACTATTACTCATATTATCAAGAGTATTATAGTGACAGTGATGGAAATAGAAAAAAACATATTGT
Organism: Fusobacterium necrogenes; assembly: GCF_900450765.1. NCBI lineage: Bacteria > Fusobacteriati > Fusobacteriota > Fusobacteriia > Fusobacteriales > Fusobacteriaceae > Fusobacterium > Fusobacterium necrogenes. Next base: position 1,842,272 of record NZ_UGGU01000003.1, read on the forward strand.
GAAAAAGCCTAAAAGTAAATTTGGTAGATTTATGCATGCTGTAAAAGAGCAGTATAAAAGACAGTTTTCTGGAGATTTGAAAGGAAAGAAATAATGATTGATATTCACTCACACATACTTTTTGGGGTAGATGATGGTGCAATAGACATAGAAGAAAGTCTAAGTCTAGCAAGGCAAGCAGTAGCTGTTGGATATACGGATATTGTTTGCTCTTCTCATTATTTGATAGGAAGATTTGAAAATCAGAATTATAATGAAAACTTTGAAACTTTAAAGAATAGACTTCTAGAAGAAAAAATTCCTTTAAATATTCACAAAGGAAATGAATTTGCTTTAGATATGGGATTTTTTGAACATGAAGGAAAAATAAATAGTATGGCAGGAAGTAAGTATCTTCTTGTGGAACTAAAGAGAGAGCTTATATTTGTAGCTTGTAAAGCTTTTTTTAAAGAGATTTTAGCTAAAGGGTACATTCCTATTTTTGCCCATGTAGAAAGATATCCTCAAATTAAAATATCTGAGTTTAGAGAATTAGTAGAGATGGGAGTAGTCTTACAGATGAACTTAAAAGCAGTAGCTAATCCTAAACATAAAGTGAGATATCTACTAGAAAATGGTTACATCTCAATAATAGCAACAGATAGTCATCGTATTGGAAAAAGAGATTACAATGTAGGCGAGTATCTAAAAAATTTAGAGAGATATTTAGGTAAAGAGTTTTTCCGACTCCTTATGGAAGTGAATCCAAGGAAGGTAATAGAGAGTAAAGAGATAGTTACGGTAATAAAATATGAGGGAGATAGTGATGAAAAGAAAAAAACTAATGGGATTGGTAACGTTTTTAGCGACTTGTTCAATGAGCTATTCGAGCGATTTTTTTACTCTAGCTGATGTATTAGAAAGAGTTAAGGAGAGTAATCCACAAGTAAGAGCTCAAAAGATGAATGAGGAAAGTAAAAGAGAGTTAAAAGAGAAAGCTTGGAAAAATTTGGTATTACCACCAGTAGATTTATCGAATGAAGAAAGTTGGGAAATGATAGAAAAAGAGGGAATAGGAATAAACCAATTATCTGTAACAATGCCTATTTTTAGTGGTGGAAAGATAGTAAATACTTATAACAAGACAAAGAATCAATATGAGATAGCAAAAAAGGATAGTGAGCTTGTAGGAATAGCAGCTCAAGAAGCAGCTGTAGCAAAATTCTTTGAAGCCTTAAACTATAAAAAACAGATAGAGATAACTGATAAGGCGATAGAGGCACTAGAAAAACAAAAAGAAAGAGTAGCCGATCTATATAATAATGGTAAGTTAGTACCTAAGTCTGAACTTTTAAAGATAGAGGCTGATATAGAGAATAATAGAGGTATTAACCTGGAAAATAAGCAGAAAGAGGAAGCTAGTTTAGGTGAGTTAGCAAGAATTTTAAATTATCCACTAAGTAGCCCATTGGAATTAAAAGATTTTGATCCAGTACAATTTTTAGAGGAGAAGGCTCATGTCACAGAAGAGAATAAAACTCCTGTTGAAAATACCCTGTTAGGATCAAAAGAAGCATTGAAATTAGAGAGTGCTAATTATGATGTAAAGATAGCTAAAGCTGATTTATATCCTATGATTTATACAAGATATACTTTGCGTTATAAAGGGACAAATGATTATGGAGAGCTATATGATTATCCTAAGGAACATAGAGATCTATTTGAAATAGGATTTAGATGGGTTCTATCTTGGGGTGCGACTTTAGATAACGTAAAAGCACAGAAGTATCTCTATGAGAAAGCTAAAATAGAATATGAAGATAACTTAAAAGGAATATCGCTAGATATGAAAAATAAGTTAGGAGAGATAAAGGCACTATATGGAAAATCTCTAGCTATGGAGAAAAGAGCCAACTTACTTCAAGAGAATATGGATATTGACAGCATGAGATATGAAAATGAATTACTTACGACTTTTGACTATCTAAACTCTGTAAATAGTTTTAGGGAAGCTCAAGAAGATTATTATGAATTACAAAGAAAGCTTGTATTAGCGGTAATAGAGTATGAGAATCTGTATAGATAGGGAGAGAGAAAATGGAAAAAGGGATGGCAAAGAAGATAGCGATAGCAGCTGTAGTTGTTGTATTAGCAGGTGTTGGAGTCTATAAGATGAATATCTTAGGAACTACTCAGGTGAAGGTAGCAAGAATTGAAGTAGGAGATCTTTCAGATATGAATTTATATACTGGTATGGTGGTACCTGGAGAGGTAAAGCCTGTCTATATATCAGCTCCAGCAGTAATAGAGAGAATCTTGGTAAAAAATGGAGAAGAAGTTACAAAAGATACAGAGCTTATACTCTTTAGTAATAAAAGTATAATGGAAAATGATAAGGCTCTTAGAGTAAATGAGTTAGATATTCAAAATGTAAAATTACAAATAGCTGACTTAGATTCTGGTTCAATGAAATTAGAACTAGATAATAGAGAGTTGGAGATAAAAAACTTAGAAGAGAAGATAAAGGCTGATATGAGAAAGCTTCCTGTAATAACAGAAGAGGCTAGAACCCTTCAAAAAAGAGCAGAGGCTTACATGCAACTTTTAGCTAAAGATGGAGTGTCAGCAACTGAGGCAAGTAGAGTAAATACAGAATCAGGAAGAAAGCAAGTAGAGTTAGAAGATTTAAAAACTGACTTGGAGTTAAATAGACAAAAGCATCAACTCATGGTAGTGAGTTATGAGAGCTTAAAAAGAGAATTAAATATAGAAGAGGCAAAGCTGAGATCGAATCTTGAGAAGTTGGAGTTAGAAAATGAGACTTTAAAGATTAGAGAAAAGCAGTTAAAGCAACCATTGAAAGCTGGAGTAGATGGAGTTGTAGTAGGTGTTGACGTACAAGAAGGAAGTGTGACTCAGCCTGGAGAGAGATTATTAGCGGTATCTACAAATGGAGGAAATAGAGTAAATGTAGAGGTGCCACTATATCAATCTTCGACTATTACAAAGGGACAGCCAGCTGTTATTGTATCTAGAGATAGTGATGGAGATAAGCGATATAAAGGGAAGGTAGAAAAAGTTTCTACTGCTGCTGTAGATAGTAAGTATTCTAAGACTAAGGAAAAAGTAATCCAAGTAGAGGTATCAATAGATGAAGAAAATGATTTAAGACCTGGATTTATAGCTGATGTTGAGATAAGTGGGCAAGCTAAGACATCTGTACCAGTTGTAAATAGTTTTTCAGTCTTAGAAGAGGATGGAGAGTATTTTGTCTACATAAATGATGAAGGAAGAGCAAGAAAGCAAAAGGTAAGTGTAGGGGCTAGAACAGTAAATAGCTATGAGATTTTGGACTTACCACTAGGAACACAAGTAGTAGTAAACCCATTTAAAGTAAGAAATGGAGAAAAAATAAGGGTTGTTGAGTAGTATGAAAATGATATTCTGGTTTGCGTATAAAATGCTTTTGGGGAATAGTAAAAGAGCTATATTTCCACTTCTAGGGGTAATAGGAGGAATTACAGCACTTATTATGTCATTTTCTTTAGGAGCTGGAGGAGAAAAAATAATTTCTACAAATCTTTCAGCTATAGGGAGTAATAGAATAATGATAGGTGGACAAGAGATGAGTGCAAGGGATATGCAGATAATAGAGAATTATCCCTTTGTAGAATATACACTCTTTCCTGGAGCTAGAGAAAATAGTGGAAACAATATATTTATAGGATATTCTCAAAAGGCACTTATGGCATTGGGGCTTAGAAATCTAGGAGATAGAGAGGTTATATTAGATAAAAATCAATTTCCAGATAAGCAACCAGGTGATAGGGTAGATCTAGTTACTGAGATGGGGACAAGAAGTTTTATAGTAGCTGGGATTTATGAGGAACAAAACCCTTTTGAACTGATGAAGCAGGGAAATAGAATAATAGTCTCACAAGGATATTTTGAGAGGCTGTTTGGAAGATATAGGTACAATGAGTTAATTGTATCTTTTGATAAAGGCGAAGATGCTGAAGATTTGATTCCTCTTCTTTTGAGAAAATTTAATGAAGATAGAAGAAGTTATGGACAAGTAAGATTACTTGAGACCCCAGAGGTCTATAAAAGAATCGTTAAGATACAGAAAATAGTAAGGAATACATTAGGGATTTTATCATTTATATCCCTGTGTATAGGTGGATTTGGTATAATGAACCTTATAGCGGGAGGAGTAAGAGCTAGAACAGGTCATATAGGCATTTTGAGAGCCATGGGAATGTCTAAAAAAGATATTATAAAGATATTTTTAGCTGAAGGTATAATTATCTCTATAATAGGTTCATTTTTGGGAGTTATAATAGGTATAATTGGTGCTGTTATGAGTGGAAAACTCATAATGATACCACCAGAATTTAATATTTTACAAATTCTGTTAGCTCTAATAGTCTCTTTGGTATTTGGAATAGTAATGGGAGTTTATCCTGCAAAAAAAGCTGGGGATATATCTATCACAGATGCATTAAGGGATATTTAGATACATTTATAAATGGTTTTAGGAGGGAAGAAACATAATGAAAAAGTTATTATTAGGAAGTTTACTAGTTTCATCTGCAGTTTTAGCGGCGGGACCAGAAGCTGCTATTACTTCATCTGCTGCGGTATCATCTAATGAAGTAGGAGTAGGAAAATATTTCTACATAGCTAAAAATTACCAAGAGTTAGCAGCTGTTCCAGGATTTACTATGAGTGCTCCAGCTGGATTAGTCCCAGGAAAAGGAGTTGTATTTGCAGGTATAGGAGGGCTACATACTAAAGGTAAAAAAGGAAATGATACTGATGGATCAATGGCATTAGGGTTTGGATATGGAAATCCTTATGAAACATTAGGAGGAGCTATATCATTATCTTTAGGAAGTATTAATCCTGATGATGGTGGAGAATTCAATAGAGGATCTCTTAATATATCTTTAGGACATAATTTTTCAAATTTAGGTGTGGGATTAGCTGTCGGAGTTAACACTATCGATATGTGGCATGCTAAGGGTAGCGACAAAATGGATGAAAGCTACTATGTAGCAATGACTAAATTACTACCAAATGGTATAGTGCCTGTTGCTGTAACTGCAGGGGTTGGAAATAACGATTTTGCAAAAATAACACAAACAGGAGATAAAAAAGATCACATGCATCCATTTGTATCATTAGCTGCATATGTACTTCCACAAGTGAGCTTAATAGCTGATTATACAAGTGATATAGTTACTTTAGGAGTAGGTTTAGTTCCATCACCAAAATTACCGATAACTATTACAATGGGAGCTTATAATGTTAATAGAGAGACTATTGATATAGGAAATGACAAAACATCATTTATAGCTTCTTTATCAGCGGCATACTCATTCTAATTTTTAGAGAAAAAGGGAGGAATAAGAATGAAAAAATTATTAGTATTAGCTTTAATGGTATTATCAGTGGCAGTGTTTGCAGTTGACGACAACACTACATCTTCAGATTCAGGAAATGGAGCAACAACAACAGCTGAGGGAACAACTACTTCAGGAACAGGAGCAGCGCCTGCAGCGGCACCTGCAGCAGCACCAGTTAGTGTTGGAGAATCTTTCATGTCAGCATTTGGTATGGGAGGAGGAGCAGGAGTTGGAGGATCAGCATCTTCTAACTCAGTTGGATCAGTGTCTTCAGGTTTGTCTTCTATGGGATCAAATACAACTAATAACGTAACAGTTACTACTCCTTATGGATATAGAGGAAAGTAGTCTATTAAATTTATAAAAATAGCCTTTAGCTCTTGAGCTAAGGGCTTTTTATTAGTAAATATTAATAAATGTGAATAAATATGAATTAATAGAAAATTCCTTAGAAATAGCACTTTACAAACCCTCTAAAATATATTAATATATATCTATACATATTAATTATTTATAAAATATAATAAAATGTTTTAGAGGTGAGGGATTATGAAAACAAACAATGAGTGGAAAAGTAAGCATGACTTTAAGTTAGAGTGTGAGGAGTATTTGAGAAAAAAATTAGATGGATGTAGTGATTTTGAGAAGAAACTTATGGAAGAGTTAGAGGCAAGATACGGGTATTGGGTGACAGTTAAAACTGCAATGGAAATCATAGGTAGAAGTAGAAGTACTATCTATAAGTATAAAGATGATAATAGCTTTATTTATAAACAGAACGAAAGAAAGATTTTGATCTATACTAGAAGTTTAATATTTGTATTGTAAAAGTTACGTAAAATTTCTTTAAATTAACTAAAATATATAGTATAATAGTAAAAGATCATACTTGAATTTAGGAGAAAAGAATGGATAAAGAGAGAGAATACGGACTTTTTACAGCTATTGCTATGATAGTAGGGATAGTAATAGGATCAGGAATATTTTTTAAAAGTGATAATATTTTGGTGTATACTAATGGAAGTATAGTAAAAGGAGTAGCAGTTTTTGTAATAGCGGCTATTGGAATAATATTTGGGAGTTTGGCAATAGCTGTTTTAGCAACTAAGACAACAAAACCTGGAGGAGTTATTACCTATGCAGATGAATATGCTGGGACAAAGGTAGCTGGAGCTTTTGGTTGGTTTCAAGTACTTATCTATTATCCAGCATTGTTATCGGTGGTATCGTGGATAGTTGGTGTATATATGTGTATGCTTATGGGGTGGGAAGCAACTCCAGAAAGAATGGCAATTATAGGAACAATAGCGTTCCTAGGTTGTTTTTTAATCAACTATTTTTCAGCCTTATTAGGAGGTTTTTTTCAAAACTTTACTACTATATCTAAGGTAATTCTAATAGGAGTTTTGGCAATAGCAGGTTTTAAGTATGGGGATCCCAGTATCATATATGCTAAAGAGTTATCAGCAACTGGAAGTTCATTAGCTTGGTTAGGAGCATTGGCTCCTATAGCTTTTTCATACGATGGTTGGGTTGTCTCTACTTCTATATCTCATGAGATAAAAAATTCAAAAAGAAATTTACCAATAGCTCTTATAGTTGGACCGATATTTGTATTGATAGCTTATGTATTATATTTTATTGGAATAAGTATATTAGTGGGACCACAGAGAATAATGGAGTTAGGAGATGCTCATGTAAATGAAGCTGTAACTATGTTATTTGGAACTGCTGGAGCAAAGATATTTTTAATTTTTATAATATTTTCAGTATTAGGAACACTCAATGGATTTACACTTGGTTTTTTGAGAATGCCATACTCTTTAGCAATAAGAAAGATGTTTCCTATGGCAGATAAGGTAGGATACTTAGAAGAAGGACACCATGTTCCTAAATTTTCAGCTAAAATTGCATTTGTAATTACAATGGTATTTATAGTAATTAACTATGTAGTTCAAAAGTATGATTTAATACCTAATTCAGATATTTCAGAAATACCTATAGTAGCTAGTTATATTTTATATATCATTCTCTATTTTTGTGTGATAAAACTTTATAAAAGGGGAGAGGTAGATGGTTTTATCAAGGGAATAATAATACCATCCGTAGCTATCTTGGGATCTTTAATAATAATAATAGGTGGACTTCAAAATCCGATGACATTTATATATTTGGGGATATGTGCAATAGTAATAGTTATAGCTATGTTATATCTAAAAAAAAGTTGAGTTAAAAAGGAAAATAGGGTATAATATTTTGGGAATAAATACTAAAATTGGAGGGAATAAAGTTGAACCAGTTAGAAGAAAGAAGATATTATGAAGAAGAAGATGAGATAGATCTATATGAGCTTCTTCATACTATATTAAAATATAAGGTTAGAATAGCGGTTATAACTATATTAGTTGCAATAATAGCAACTTTAGGGGGATATATTTATAATAAGGCCAATACAGTTACCACTGCAATAATAGGTTTTAATTATCCTGAGCTAGAAAAAGGGAAAAATCCAGATGGATCAATATTTTCAAGAAGTAATATTATCTCACTTGATGTGATTAATGAAACTTTTGGAAAATATAAAGAGGATATAAAAGTAGAAGACTTGGATGAATTTAGAAATTCAATACTTATAGAACCAATAATACCAGAATCTACACAGACATTGATAGATAATGCTTTAAAAAGAGGAGAGAATTATTCTTTTACAGCTAGTAATTATCTAGTAACACTTAAAGAAAAGAATAAAGAGGTACTTACAAAATTAGTAAGTGATTCTGTAGAAAAATATATCAAAAAATATAAACCAACTTATTATATTCAAAGAGTTAAAAGTGATATCTTCGATTATGACTATGGTGATAGTTATTTACTATTAGATGAAAGAGTGAAAATGATGGAGATGCTTACATCTCAATATACAGAGAAAGACTATATGTCAAAAAGATTAGGTTACTCTTTTGGAATGTTAAGTGAAAGACTTAAAAATTTTAAAAATGTAGAACTACAAGATTACTATTCTTATTATATGATAAATGGTTTTTCTAAAATTGGTAGCAATAAATTAGTAAGAATAGATTCAAATATTCAAAAATTGAAATTAGAAAATCAAGCTTTAGAAGGTAAAGTAAAAGTTTTTAAAGAGATGTTAGAAAATTTAAAGCCTGCTCAAAAGCAACTTATAGTTCCAACTATACAACAAGAAGGAATCAATGTTAATGATCAAAATGATTATTATCCTGGATTGGTAGCTGAATATGTGAAGCTAAATAACAATATTGAGGATAATAAGATTAAGATAAAGTTATTAGAAGAGAGTAAAATGGGAATAAAAACTCCAACTGCTGAAGAGACTGCTATATTAGACAAAAAACTAAAAACTTCAGTAGAGAAGTTGAATAAGATAATAGAAGATATGAATATGCTAAATGAAGAATATACTAACTCTACTTATTCTGATATGATAAAAGTTATTTCTCCTGTTACAACTACTACAGAAGGAAAACCATTACTACTATTTCTAGGTGTAGGGCTTGTGATTGGACTAATGTTAGGAGTTTTCTCTGCTTTTATGAAAGAGTTTGTAAAACAGTATAAACATAAATATTCAAAATAATATGAGGGGAATAGTTAATAGCTATTCCTTTTTTTGATGATTAGGAGGTAGTGATGGAAAGAGTATTTCTTTATGATATGGATAGAGTTCTTCTCATATTCTTACTTTTATCAGATTTAGAAAAAGATAATATCACGTATATAACTTATGAAGGAAAAGAGAAAATCTTAGAAAAGTTAACTGGAAGGAAGATAATCTTAGAAAAGTCTAGAATGTATGCTAAAAATCCCAAATTTAATAGATTTAAGATGGCTAGCTATATAGGAGATATAAGGCATGATTTAGCACCACTTCTAAAGAGGATAGAAAGTGGTGAGAGTCAACTTTATGGAATGGATAATCTAGAATTGGGAAGAAGGGTATTCTATAAGGAAAAAATAAATGTAATAGAGGAAGGAACTTTAAATTATATGCCATATAAGGCAGCTCCTAGTGGAATGAAAGAAAAGATACAGGACATTATAGCCAAACTCTATGGAATAGGAGAAAGAAAAGTATTGATGGGCTATGGAGATAGATGTAAAAAAATCTATCTCACATCTTCACTTTGTGAAAAAATACCTCAAGGGCTTGAAAATAAAGCTGAGGTAATAGATCTTCAAGAGCTATGGAATAAAAAGAGCGAAAATGAAAAGAGATTGATAAAAGATGTTTTTAGTTTTAATGAAGAGATATTTCAAAAGGTAGATGGAGAAACAGTAATGATTTTCACTCAGCCTATATCAGAAGATGGAATAGTATCAGAAGAAAGAAAAATAGAACTATATACTAAAGTATTAGCTAAATATCCCAATAAGTCTATTATAATAAAACCTCATCCAAGAGAAAAAACAGATTATTCTAAATATTTTAAAGAGTGTTATGTGATGAAAGAGAAGTATCCAGTGGAACTTTTAAGTGTTATGGGAATAAAATTAGAAAGAGTGGTTACTCTTTTCTCTACAGCTGTATTTGGTTTTGGAAAAGATGTAGCAATAGATTTTTATGGAACAGAGGTAGATGATAAACTCTTTGAAAGATTTGGAAGCTGTGATAGTATAATGGTAAGAAATGCAGAGCTTTAAAAATAGGAGAAAATAATGAGTAGTGGAGGAAAAATAACTAAAAATATAGCTTGGCTTATGTTTGACCAAGTATTTATACTATTGTTACAATTTTTAGTAGGAATAAAAATTGCCAATTACTATGGAGCAGAACTCTATGGAAAATATAATTATGCTGTATCTCTAGTAGCATTTTCAGCAATACTATTTGAGTTGCTCAACAGTAGGGTAATAAAAAAGTACTATACGGAGGACAACTTCAATAATATTATCTTCAATGTGAATTTTTTTCGTAACAGTATGGCTGGGATAATAATATTTATACCTATAATTTTAAAATTTACAGTTGGTATGGATAATCTTCTTTTCTATATGCTACTGCTTATCTGTTTGGATAATATACTTACTACGGCAACTTATGGGATAGAAAACTTTTTTGAGTTTAAGCTGGAATCTAGAAGAATAGTTATCTCAAATAATATAGTAAAAATAATATCTTACTCTCTTCAATATGTGGGAATGTTATATGGAATGGGGATAGTAGTTGTTCCTGCTATAAGGTGTATAGGTAGCCTTATAAGAATGGGGATATTGAAACTTCAATATAGAAGAATCTATCTATCAAAACTTTCAAATATAGAGAGAAGGATAGATAAAAATCTACTCTATCAAATAATAGATGAGGGGAAATTTTTGTGGATAACCTATATATCATTTTTAGTCTATACTCAAGTGGACAGACTTATGATAAAATACTATATGGGAGTAGTAGATGTAGGGATATATACAATAGGAGTACAGCTCTCTACTATCTTAGCCATACTTTTAGGTCCTGTACAAAATTCACTTTTTCCTAAGATGATGGAGCTGTATAGAAAGGATTATAAGGAGTATTACCAATTTTATCTTTTTTCTAATACTCTAGTGACACAATTTTATTTTATAATAACCTTAGTATCAATATTTGTAGTAAAATATACCTTTGGATATGTATATGCACAGGAATATAGTCCAGCTATTGAGGTTTATATTATTTTAGCAGCATCAATATTTATAAAAGCCAATGGTTCATTGCAAACTGGACATATGACTCTTAAAAATATTACTAAAAAAAGTTTTTATAAAACTCTTATAAGCCTCATGATAAACATAATTTTAAATGTTCTTCTTATACCTAAATATGGAATAAATGGAGCAGCAATTGCTACTTTAATCACTCAATTTACAGCACTGTTTTTAATAGACTTCTTTATAACTGAGTATAGAGAGCAAGCGTGGATTCAATTAAAATCACTTAATACCTTCTATCTTTTAAAGGAGATATGGAGAAGATATAAAAAATAGAAAGGAGGAGAAAAATGTACAAAGGAAAGAGAATATTAGGGATAATACCAGCTAGAGGTGGAAGTAAGGGAATACCTTCTAAAAATATAATAGAGATATATGGGAAACCACTTATACAATATTCAATAGAGTGTGCTAACTCATCAAAATATTTAGATAGGACAGTTATTTCCACTGATGATTTAGAGATAAAAGCTGTGGCAGAAAAATTTGGAGGAGATGTTCCTTTTATGAGACCTGCAGAGTTAGCTCAAGATACATCTAAGACAATAGATGCAGTGGTACACGCTATAAATTGGCTAAAGGAGCATGGAGAGGAGTATGATTATCTAGTATTACTTCAAAATACTGTACCTCTCAGAAAAGGTTGGCATATAGATGAGGCAATAGAAAAGCTTTTTGAAAGTGATGAAAAGAGCCTTGTAAGCGTTACAGAAGTTGATGAGAACCCAGTACTTATGAGAACTATTAATGAAGATGGAACTGTAAAAAATCTTCTTTCTTTAAATAGTACAATGAGAAGACAGGATTTTCCAAAATTCTATAGAGTAAATGGAGCTATATATATTCAAGAGTTAAATAAGGATTTTGGATTGGATACAAGTCTTAATGATGGTAGGCTTGCCTATGTGATGAATGAAAAATACTCAGTAGATATAGATACGTACTTAGATATCAAAAAGATAGAATATTACCTAGAACAAGAATTAAACGGAAATAATACATAAAAAGATTTTTTTTCTATAAACAGTGTGATATAATGTATTTAATATAAATTTAGAGATATTAGGAGGAAAGAGAAGTGGATGTTGAGAAAATTAGAAAAATTTCTGTGATTGCTTTTATTGTAGTTGGATTGGCGTGTATATTCGTAGAAAAAGCTAATGCACCAAAAGAATATACGGGTGTAGGAGAAGGCTTATATGATAATATCAATGTGAGAATACTTGCTAAGAGAAATTCTAAAGGAGAAGTTAGAATCTCAGATGTTAAGTATACTCATGGTGATACGCCAGAGATAGCTGACCCAGCTATTGGACAGTTGATTACAAGATTAAAATCAACTCAAGATATTTCAAAGTTAGATATAGTAGCAGGAGCAAGCTACAGTTCAGAAGGATTTATAACGGCTATAGAAGATGCTATATCTAAAGTAGAGTAATAAATAAAAGCCCTAAATAGGGCTTTTATTTATTTTAAAATTATATGTAAAGTATTTAATAAAATTATTGACAAAAAATCTTATATATATTAATATGTATATATAAACTAAAATTGTTAAAAAAAACTAGGAGTATATATGAGATTTAGAAAAAATTTATTTTTATATTTTATAGCATTAAATGTAACTTATGGAGGCACGGTTTCTGATTTAATTGATTATCAATTGTATAAGGACTTTGCAATGAATAAAGGAAAGTTCAAAGTAGGGGCTACAAATGTAGTAGTTGAGAGAAAAGATGGAAGTTTTAAAGTGATTAATTTACCTATTCCAGATTTTTCAACAACAGATTCTAGTGCAGTAGGAACTTTGATAGACCCTAACTATGTAGCTGGAGTAAAACATAACAGAGGGTATACTACAGTAAAATATGGGTATAACACAGGGCATACTTATAAGTTGATAGATAGAAATGAGAAGTCTAATAGAGATTACCACACACCTAGGTTAAATAAGGTAGTTACAGATGTAGCACCTACTAAGTATAAACAAGATGATACCCTAGTACAAGATTGGAAAAATAAATACTCTTTATTTGCTAGAGTGGGAAGTGGGATACAATATATTCAAAGTGAAAATGGAGATAAGAAATATGAAGCTTGGGCTTATGAATACCTCACTGGTGGAATCATAACAAGTGATATGCTATACAAAGGGATATGGGTAGATGATAGAGGAGAAAATATGAATAACTATTTGGATAAGAGTCCTCTACCAATTTATATAGAACAGGGAGATAGTGGATCACCACTATGGGGATTTAATAATGAAACTCAAGAGTGGGAGTTGGTTGCTTTTGGAATGGCAATATCATCAACAGTAAGTATATATATTCCAGTAGATAAGGCGTTTATGGAGCAAGTAATGGGAGAGGATTATCTTCCAGAGGTAAATGATATAAAGGCTAATGGAGAGATAGTTTGGGGAGCAGCAAATACTGAAGAGGGAAGTAATACAGGAACTGGAACTATAACTCAAGGAGATAAAACTTGGACATACAATGGTTTAAAATCTGATATAGATCTATCTAAGGCTACTAATGATGAACTTAATTTTACAAAACATCTGACTTTTGCTGGAGAGGGTGGAACTATTAAATTAGAAGATTCTATTAATATGGGAGCTGGAAAACTTACCTTTAAAAATAACTACACAGTTAAAGGAGAAACTGGAGAAGAGACTTGGGTAGGAGCAGGAATAGAGATAGCTAAGAATAAAGAGGTACTTTGGCAGGTAAATGGAGTAAAGGGAGATGCTCTTCATAAAATAGGAGAAGGAACATTACATGTAAATGCTACTGGAAAAAATGAGGGAGCTTTAAATGTAGGAGATGGAATAGTTATTTTAGACCAACAAGCTGATGAAAATGGAAATAAACAGGCTTTTGACTATATAGATATAGTTAGTGGAAGAGCTACTGTAGTATTAAAGGATTCAGAACAAATAGATACCTCTAAGATTAACTTTGGATTTAGAGGGGGAAGATTAGATGTAGATGGAAATAATATAACTTTTGGTGATATAAATGCTGTTGATTTTGGAGCTATGATAGTAAATCATAATAATGAGAAAAAAGCAGTGATAGAGATAGATACAGATAAATTCAAAAAAGATACTTCAATTTATCATGGACATTTTGGAGAAAATGATAAAGATAAAGTAAATGGAGAGATGGATGTAAATATCTCTGGTAGTGGAGTAAAAACTTTTGCTGTTACTGGAGGTTCTACATTAAATGGAAACTTTAATTTAAATGGGAAGGGAACAACTCTTATTTTATCAGGAGAAAGAGATCTTCATGCGGGAGAGGATATAAAGAAAACGACTATAAATGGCGATTACTATTCTAGTCAGTTTGATTTTAAAAATGTCAATATGTCTGAAGGGACAGAGTTCCAAGGAGGAGTATACTCAATTATCAATGGTAATATAAATACCAATAAAGATAACAAAGTAGTTTTAGGATATGTGGATGGTGAAAGTGAACTTGTTTATGATTCTACACAGGAAACTAAGACTCAGACTGCAACTAAAGTTACTCTAAATGATGAAAATACAAATGGAAAATTTAAAAAGATAACTACTTTCTACAAGGGAGATTTAAATATCGAAAATAACTCTGATTTGAAAGTTGGGTATGCAAGAGTTGAAGGAAATACAACTTTAAAAAATAGTAAGGCAAGTTTTACAAATTCACTAATGATTGGAAATATAACTCAAGATAAGAGTGATTCTACAATAAATGAAGTAACTTTAATAGGAAATTTAGATCTATATAATGGGTCAAATTCTGCTGTATCTGATTCTGTAGTTGAAGGAAATATAAAATTAGATGATAGCCACTTAGTTTTAAAGGATTCTCAAATAAATGGAAAAATATCAGCAACTGAAGGGAAGTTAAATCTATATAGTACTGTCTGGACTATAACTGAAGATTCACAAGTAGATACTCTATTAATAGGCGGAGATAGTCAGATTAAATTTAATACAAGATCTGTTGCTAGAAGTGCAAGAGCTTTTTCGACTTTAGAGGCCGATAATTTCTCAGGGAGTACTTCAGTAACATTTAATGCTAATTCCTCTACTGGAGAAAGTGATAGATTAATTATTAATAATTTAACAGATGGAAATAGTGAATTAAAAGTAGATTTAAAAGATAATGCAGAAATTCCAAATTATGGAAGTAAGTTTAAAATAATGGAGATTAAAGCAGCCGAAGATAAAAGCATAAATATAGTTACTGGAGATGGAAAAGATAATAAAATTGATATTGGATCTGTAAAAGTAGGTATAAAAGTAACTAAAAATGAGCAAGGAGACTTAATTTTAGATTCAAGTTTAGGAACTACTCCTGATTCTAAGCCAGATGGAGATATAGTAGTAGATGTAGAGATTCCAGAGATAAACTCATCAAATCAAAAAATAGTCAGTGGATCGACAACAAACACTATGGCAGCTGAATATGCAGCTAGGGGAGAGGTATTGAGAAGTCAAAAAAGAGTAATAAAAGATTCCATGAGAAATATGGATAAGGATAAATTTGAAGGTGGAGCTTATTATGTAGGAAATTATTCTGAATCTAAATATGAAAGTGACAAGTTTAGAAAGTTTGATCAAAAAATAATTAACCATGGTTTTGCATATGAAAAAGATATAGTATTAAGTAGTAATTTGGATAATTATGCAGGAGTAGCATTTATCTATGGTAAGTCTAATATAGAGTATGGAGAGGGGTATTCTGGAAATATTGAAAGTTTTTCAGGACATGTATACTCAAAATTAGTAAAAGATAATGAATTGTATTTAAAGGGTGATCTAGGTTTAACTCATCTAAAAGAGGAGATAAATGAAAGAAAATTTGAGACAAATATTTTTAGCTTAGGAACAGGAGTGGGAATTAAAAAAGAAATTTTAGGAGCAAAACTTATAACAGGTGTAGATATGAACCTATATTATCTACCAGGTGTTGACTATACTTTAGACTTCAAAAATGAAAAATTACAAAGAGCTAGTGTAGAAAAAGAGTTAGTAGTTGAAATAATTCCAGAGATAAGATTAGAGAAGCAATTTCATTACGGAGATTTAAAACTTATTCCATATGGAGCTTTATCTTATGAATTTAATGATTATTTGTTCAATAAGGCTCCAGAGTTAAAAACTGCAGGAACAAAAATAGGAACAGCTCTTATAGAAAGAGGTGGAAGTATAACAATAGGTGGAGGTACTGAGTATAAAAATTTAGGATTAGACTTAGAGGTAAAATATTTAATTGGAGAGTATGGGGCTGAAAAGCTTACAGGAACATTAAAATTAAAATATAGATTTTAGAAATTTATTATAAATTTTTTAAGAAGGAGTGTTGGTAATTTAATAATTTATAGCATCTCCTTCTTTTATTTTCCTCTAGAAAAAGGGGAAAAAATAGTATAAAATATTATAAAAATAAATCATTTAGGGGTGAGAGTATGAAAATAGGATTAGTTTTGGAAGGTGGAGGAATGAGAGGTGTCTATACAGTAGGAGTATTAGATGCTTTTAGGAAATATAACTTTATGCCAGATTATGTAATAGGAGTTTCTGCTGGAGCTTCTAATGCAGCTTCATATATATCTAAGCAAGATGGAAGAGCACTTAGAACTAATATAAATTATATAGGGGATAAGAGATATCTTAGTTGGAGTAACTACTTAAAAACAGGTTCTCTCTTTGGAATGGAGTTTTTATATGAAGAGATTCCAGAGAAGTTAGATCCTTTTGATTACAATAGTTTCTTTGCTAATCCGTGTGATTTTAAAGTGGGAGTTACTAATGCTGAAACTGGAAAAGCAGAGTTTTATGGAAAGGACTCCATACATGATGGAGCAACTATATTGAAAGCTTCATCTTCTATTCCTTTAGTAGCTAATCCTGTAACTTATAGTGGGAAAATATATTTTGATGGAGGGACATCAGCTCCTATACCTGTATCACAAGCTTTAAAAGATGGTTGTGATAAACTTATAGTAGTTTTAACTAGAGATAGAAATTTTATAAAGCCTCCACTAAAATGTTTTCCATTAGTAGCTTGGAAGATGAGAAAATATCCAGCAATGGTGGAACTGTTAAAAAGACATCATAAAGTATATAAAGAGAATCAAGAGGAGATAAGAAGATTAGAAAAAGAGGGAAAAGCTATGGTTATAGCTCCCTCTGCTCCTTTAAAAATAGATAGATTTGAGAAGAGCAGAGAGAGATTATTATCTGTATATCACCAAGGATTTGCTGATGGAGAAAAATTTATAAAGAGTTTTAAATATTAATCTAAAATATTATTTAATTTAAACTCATTTACATGTTTTTCAGAATCAAGAATAAATTTATCTAAAAATTCAATATGAGCTAAAACACTTTCTTCACCAGGACCACCTAGTGTGGTTCTTTTTTCTACACAATTTTTAATAGAGATAGCTTCATAGATATCATTGTCAAAAAGCTCAGAGAAATTTTTATAATTTTCAAAAGTTAAATTTTCAAATGTAGTATTATTATCAATACAGTAAGCTACCATACTTCCTACTATTTTATAGGCATCTCTAAAGCTCATTCCTTTTTCTGTCAAGAAATCAGCTACATCAGTGGCATTTATGAATCCTTGAGAGGCAGCTAAAAGCATGTTTTCTTTTTTAACTGTGAGAGTATGGAACATTCCTATAAATACATTTAAACAAGCTTTTACAGTATCTAGGGCATCAAAGAAATTTTCTTTATCCTCTTGCATATCTTTATTATAAGCTAGAGGTATTCCTTTCATTGTCGTAAGTAGAGCCATGAGATCTCCAAATACCCTTCCACTTTTTCCTCTAATTAATTCAGCAGCGTCTGGATTTTTTTTCTGAGGCATGATACTACTTCCTGTAGAGAATGAATCACTGAGTTCAATATATCCATAATCGTTTGAACTAAATATGATTATCTCCTCACAGAAACGAGAAAGGTGAACCATAATAAGAGAAAAAGCATTGATGATTTCAATTAAATAATCTCTATCACTTACACTGTCCATACTATTCCAAGTAGGAGCTGAAAACCCTAATTGAGAGGCTGTAAACTGTCTATCTAGAGGATAAGTAGTACCAGCTAGGGCGGCAGATCCAAGTGGAGATGTATCAGCTAAACTTATAGCATTAGAAAGTCTTATATAATCTCTTCTAAACATCTCAGCATAAGCTAGGATATAGTGAGCAAAAGATACAGGTTGAGCTTTTTGTAAATGAGTAAATCCTGGCATATATGTAGATAAATTTTCCTTGGCCATAGAGTTTATAACTTCTAATAAATCTAAAAGAAGAGCCTGTATTTTTACTACTTCATCTTTAGTAAAAAGCTTCATATCAACAGCCACTTGATCATTTCTACTTCTACCAGTATGGAGTTTTTTTCCTACATCACCAATTCTATCAATGAGTATTTTTTCAATATTCATATGAATATCTTCATACTCAATAGAAAATTCTATTTTTCCAGCTTCAATATCTCTTAATATATCTTTTAAGGTCCTTTCAATTAATTGAGAGTCTTCAAGAGATATTATTCCTTGTTTCCCAAGACCTCTTACATGGGCAATACTACCCATAATATCGTATTTGTACAGTCTTTTGTCAAAACTGATAGATGAATGAAAATCTAAGATTAAGTGACTTGCTTTTTCTTTGAATCTTCCTGAAAAAAATTGCATCGTTGCTTTCCTCCTACATGATTATGTTAATTTAATGGAAGAATTTGAATTTCTACTCTTCTATTTTCTGCTCTTCCAGCTGCAGTATTATTAGTTGCTCTAGGATTGTTAATACCATGTCCTACAGCAGTTACTCTATATGACGCTACTCCTTGAGATATGAAGTAATCTCTAACGCTATTAGCTCTTCTTTGTGATAGGTCTAAGTTATAACTAGCAGCTCCAGTATTATCAGTATATCCATTTACTATTATTCTAGTTTCAGGATATTGAACTAAAACTGTTGCTATAGAGTTTAGTGGATCATAGAAGTTAGAAGCTATGTTAGCACTGTTAGTAGCAAAAGTTACCCCTCCTGGGAGGTAAAGATTTAAGTTATCTCCCTCTCTGTTAACTTCAACTTCAGTATTTTTTAATCTCTCTCTCAACTCTTGCTCTTGATTATCTCTGTATGCTCCCCAACCAAGACCAGCAAGAGCACCTATTCCAGCACCAATGAGAGTTCCCTTAGTATCTTTTCCAATAAGTTGTCCAATCAATGCTCCGGCTGCAGCTCCACCAGCTGTACCAGAAGTCTTTTTATTAACTGAACCTGTTTCATCTAAAAAAGGTGAAGAAGTACAGCCAACTATTGTTACTCCTAGTATCAAACTAGCAATTATTTTTTTTGTATTTCTCATGAAATTACCTCCATATTTTAAAATAGATAAGATTACTCTTAGATATATTATATAACAAAAAGTAAAAAAAAGATAAAATTTTTTGATAAAATTCTGAATGAGAGTAAAAAGTGAGAAAATTAACCTTAATTTCTAATTAAAAAATATTTAAAAAAAATGAAAAAAGTGTTGACAGTTTTTAATATAGATGCTATAATTAATCTTGTCTTGAAAGAAGGCGTCGGAATATAGCGCAGTCCGGTAGCGCATCTGCCTTGGGAGCAGGGGGCCGCAAGTTCGAATCTTGCTATTCCGACCATTAAGTTTGCGGGAATAGCTCAGTTGGTAGAGCGTCAGCCTTCCAAGCTGAATGTCGCGAGTTCGACCCTCGTTTCCCGCTCCAATTAATGTGTCTGTAGCTCAGCTGGATAGAGCAACGCCCTTCTAAGGCGTGGGTCAGGAGTTCGAATCTCTTCAGACACGCCACTTATGAAAAGAGACAAAAGATTTATATGGTGATCGTAGTTCAGTTGGTAGAGCGCCAGTTTGTGGCACTGGTTGTCGCGAGTTCGAGCCTCGTCGATCACCCCATTTTAATTAAATAAGATGCGTCATTAGCTCAGTTGGTAGAGCACACGACTTTTAATCGTGTTGCCACAGGTTCAAATCCTGTATGACGCACCATTCGTGCGAGGATGGCGGAATTGGCAGACGCGCTAGACTTAGGATCTAGTGTCCCAGACGTGAGAGTTCAAGTCTCTCTCTTCGCACCATGTAGTTAACAAGAGATTCTAATGAATCTCTTTTTTATTTTTATCTGCCAAAAGGGGAAAAAATGAGAAATATAAAAATGGTCTACAGATATGATGGAAGTATGTTTTATGGTTTTCAAAGGCAACCAAATAAAAGAACAGTTCAAGGGGAGATAGAGAGTTTATTAAACGTTGTATTAAAAGAGCAGGTAGATATTATATCTTCTGGAAGAACGGATAGAGGAGTTCATGCTTTGATACAGGTATCCAATTTTTATACAGATTCTGGTATTCCACTGGATAGATTAAAATATGTACTTATGAGAGGATTACCTCTAGATATAGAGATTTTAAGCCTAGAGGAGGTAGATCTAGAGTTTAATTCAAGATTTGATGCTAAAAGTAGAGGTTACACTTATAGACTAAGCTGGGAGAGGGATCCATTTCAAAGTAGATATGAAACTTATGTAAATAAGGAGATAGATATAGAGAATTTTCAAAATATATTGAATAGTTTAATTGGAATACATGATTTTAATAATTTTAGATTGAGTGATTGTGGAAGCAAGACATCTATTAGAGAGATATATGATATAGAAGTAAAAAAAATAGGAAAGAAGAGAGTAAGTATAGATATTATAGGGAGTTCTTTTTTAAAATCACAAATAAGAATAATAATAGGAACTGCTTTGAATATATATTTTGGAAATCTTCCTAAAAATTATATAGAAGAGATGTTAAAAAATCCGAATAAAAAATATATAAAGAAGGTAGCAGAGCCCAATGGACTTTATCTATCAAAAGTCGATTATTAGGGGGGAAAATGGAGTTTAAAGTATTAAAAGAAGTGGATTTACCTACATTAAATAAGATTGTGGAGATAGAAGAAGAAGCTTTTGAAGGAAATGGGAATGTTGATATGTGGATATTAAAAGCACTTATTAGATATGGAAAAGTATTTATTTTAGAAGAAGCTGAGGAAATAATATCTATAGTTGAATATATGCAAATTATGGGAAAAGAAGAAGTTTTTTTATATGGGATATCTACAAAGAAAAAATATAGAAACCGTGGTTATGCAAAAAAAATAATGGAAGAAAGTGAAAAGTACTTAAAAGAGAGAGGGTATAAAGAAATAAGTTTAACTGTTGATCCAAATAATGAGATAGGAATGAAGTTATATAAAGATTTAGGTTATGGAGTAGAAGAATATCAAAAAAATGAGTATGGTAGAGATATTCATAGATATTTAATGAAAAAAATAATAGTTTGAATTGGAAAATACTTGACAATTGGTTCAAAATAGTGTACCATATAAATATAGAATCATTACAAAAGTGAGTTAAATGAGACAGGAGGTGTTCGAGTATGGAGTTTCAAATTGAAAATATAGGTGGATATTTAAAAGCTCATGATATAAAACCATCTTATCAGAGAATAAAAATCTTTCAATACTTAATTGAGAAAAAAAATCATCCAACAGTAGATATGATATATAAAGCTCTATGTACGGAAATACCTACTTTATCTAAGACTACTGTTTACAATACATTGAATTTATTTATCGAGAAAAAAATAGTAAATGTTGTAGTGATTGAAGAAAATGAAACTAGATATGATACTGTCATGGAAGTTCATGGACATTTTAAATGTGAAAAATGTGGAAAAATATATGACATAAGAGTTGATAGGGCTATTTTAGAAAATGAGCTCTTGAAAAGTTGTGAAGTTAAGGAACAACATTATTATTTTAAAGGAATTTGTCAAGATTGTTCAAAATAATAAAGAATAGCTCTATTTAATAAGGAGGTAGGTTTATTTATGAGAAAAGACTTTATTAAATTAGAATGTGGAGCTTTAGCACAAGTAATTTCAGGAGAAGGTTGTGACAAAGGGGTTGAAGTAATATCAGCAAAGACTCAAGATGCAGCTACAGAAAAACATGTGCCATATGTTGAAGAAAAAGAAAATGGATATTTAGTTAGAATTGGAAAAGATGCTAAACATCCTATGTTAGCAGAGCACTACATTGAATTTATAGAGTTAGAAGTTGACGGAGATACTCTTTACAGAAAATATCTAAAACCTGAACAAGAACCAGAAGCTTTCTTTGAGGTTCCAAAAGGAAAAGAAGTAATAGCTAGAGAGTATTGCAATATTCATGGTTTATGGATAAATAAATAGTTTAGATGTATTTTTGAAGTTAAAATAGAAATTTGGAGGAAATGATGAAAAAGTACGTATGTGTAGTATGTGGATATGAATATGATCCTACAGTAGGAGATGTTGAAAATGGAGTACCAGCAGGAACTGCTTGGGAAGATGTACCAAATGACTGGTTATGTCCACTTTGTAGCGTTGGAAAAGATGAATTTGAACCAGTTGAAGAGTAATAGTGTTTTTTTAAAGGACATGTCTGTGGACATGTTCTTTTTTTAATGAAATTCTAAAAAAAACTTGACAGTACTCATAATATAGTGTATTATATTTGTGTAGCAAATTTTTAAGATATGCCTAGATAGCTCAGTTGGCTAGAGCATACGGTTCATACCCGTACGGTCGATGGTTCGAATCCATTTCTAGGCACCATATTCCAAATAATTTTTTAAACCCCACTTTTTAGATTCATATGTTGTAGTCTAACCCTAAATATTTTTAAGGAAAAGGATGAGTCATTGGCTCATCTTTTTTCTTTTTTGTATTTTCCACTCAGATTTGATATAATATTCTAAAAGAGAAAAAAAGGAGTCAATATGTGGATAGGGATAGTTATAATGATATTGATATTAATTATATATTTTAAAGATAAGGGAGTTCCGATATTTTTGTATCATCAGGTAAATGAGATATCAGGTGTAACACCAGCACTGTTTGAAGAGCATTTAAAGATATTGAAAGAAAAAAATATGAATCCTATAACTTTGAAAGAGTATGGAGCTGGAGATATAAAAGATAATTCAGTACTAATAACTTTAGATGATGGCTATTATGATAATTATTCTGAAGTTTTACCACTTTTGAAAAAATATAATATGAAAGCTACTGTTTTTTTGAATACTTTTTATGTAAAGGAGAAAAGAGAGGAGAAAACTGAGATTCTTATCAGTGATAAGGCGAATTATGAAGCTATGAAAAAGTTTGTTGAGAGTGGAGATGGAACAACTGAACAGTATCTCACTTGGGAGGAGATAAAAGAGATGTCTGAAAGTGGTTTAATCGATTTTCAAGCCCATTCACATAAACATACAGCAGTGTTTGTAAGTGATAAAATAGAAGGTTTTTTAAATGGAGATGAAGAGGATATAACAGATATTTATCTCTATGGAAAAATAGAAAGAGGATATCCTAAGTTTAGAAAAAGAGGAGAGTATTCTTCTAGAGCTGTTATTATTGAGAAAAGTTTTTTTGAAAAATTTAAACAATATTATGATAGTGAGCTACAAGGAAAAGAGAAAAAGGAGCAGTTAAAATTAGCTCAAATGTATATTAACAATAATAAAGAGAAATATTTTCATTATGAGAGTGAAGAGGAATTTCTGAAAAGAGTAAGAGAGGAATTTCTATTAAATAAGGAATTAATGGAAAAGAAAATAGGAAAGAAAGTAGAATATTTTTGTTGGCCGTGGGGACATAAAAATAGGTCTGTGATAGAGATGCTCAAAAAAGAGGGAATAAAAGGATTTGTTACAACTAAAAAAGGAACTAATGGAAGAATTCCTAAATATGATATGATAAGACGTATAGAGCTTAGAAAATTTACTCCAAAGAAATTTAAAATAAATTTGTTTATAGCAAGAAATTATATTTTAGGGAAAATATATGGCTGGCTATCTTAAGAGGTGTTATATGAAATTATCAGTTGCAATGATAACAATGAATGAAGAAAGGATTTTGGCTAAAACTTTAGAATCAGTTAAAGGAATAGCTGATGAGATAGTGATAGTAGATAGTGGTTCTACTGATAAAACTGAAGAGATAGCTAAGAGATATGGTGCAAAATTTTATAGGGAGGTTTGGAAAGGATACGGGTCACAAAGAAATTCTGCAATAGATAAAGCTAGTGGAGAATGGATTTTAAATATTGATGCAGATGAAGAAATATCTTTAGAATTACAAAAGAAGATTTTGGAAATAAAAAAAGCGACTAGAGAAGATAGCGTATTTACTATAAATTTTACATCTGTTTGTTTTGGAAAAAAAATAAAATATGGAGGTTGGAGTAATAGTTATCATATAAGACTTTTTAAAAAAGATGCTGGAAGGTTTAATGAAAATACTGTACATGAAACTTTTGAAACAACTGAGAAAGTTCAAATTTTGAAAGAGGAGATCTACCATCACAGCTACTCCACATTGACTGATTATTTTACTAAATTTAATCGTTATACAACTGAAGGGGCTATAGAGTACTATAAAAGAGGAAAAAAATGTAATATTTTTCAGTTAGTTTTTAATCCACTATTTAAATTTTTAAGAATGTATTTATTAAGACTTGGTTTTTTAGATGGAAAAGAGGGTTTTTTATTAGCTTGTACAAGCTCTTTATACACTATGGTAAAATATTATAAACTATACGAGATAACTAAGAATGGAAGTTATATTGAAAAATAAAGGAAGGATTATGGAGATCAAGAGGATAATAATTTCAAGAACTGATAAGATAGGAGATTTAGTACTTTCAATTCCAAGTTTTTTTATGATAAAAAGGATGTATCCCAAAGCAGAACTTGTGGTTTTAGTAAGAAAGTATAACTATGATATAGTGAAAAATCTTCCATATATAGATAGAGTAATCAAAATAGATGATTATACACAATCAGAGCTTTTAGAAAAAATAGCATATTTTAATGCTGATATTTTCATAGCTCTATACAATGATAAATTTGTATCGCAACTTGCTAAGGCAAGTAAGGCTCCGATTAAAATAGGACCACTTTCTAAGACCTATTCATTTTTTACTTTTAATAAAGGTGTTTGGCAAAAGAGATCTAAGTCTATAAAAAATGAGGCTGAATATAACTTAGATTTGATAAAAAAAGTTGATGAAAAGAGATATAATGAAGTGTTTAAGATAGATACTAAGATCTATTTAAGTGAAGAGAATAAAAAAGCAGCAAAGACTTTTTTTTCAACTTATAATATAAAAGGAGAGACTTTAGTTGTTAATCCTTTTACAGGTGGGTCTGCTAAAAATATAAAAGATGAAGAGTATGTCTCTCTTTTACAAAGATTCAGAGATGATAACCCAGATAAAAGTGTGATTGTAATATGTCATATATCAGAAGAAGAAAGAGGATTAAGATTAGTTGATAGAATAGCAAGAGATGGTGTATATCTCTATGCAAATGGAGGAGATCTTTTAAATATAGCAGCTATAATAGAAAAGGGAAAGGTATATTTGGGAGCTTCTACTGGACCTACACATATTGCTGGAGCACTTCAAAAGAGAATAGTAGGAATATACCCAGCTAAGGCTACTCAAAGTATTATAAGATGGGGAGTTTTTGGTAATTCTAAAGTAAAATATCTAATTCCAGATAAGGGAAATCCAAAGGAGAATTATAAAAATCCATATTTTGATAATTATAATAAAATTATGGAAGGAGAACTTTTAAACTATATAGATGAAAGTTTTCTCTTAGAAGAGGGTGAGAAAAATTAAAATTTTAATTATTCATACAGCATTTATAGGGGATATTGTCCTTTCAACTCCACTTATAAAAAAATTGAGAGATACTTATCCTAAAGCGGAGATTACTTATCTGACAACTCCTATAGGAGCTTCAATCTTGAGAAATAATCCGTATCTTACTCATATAATAGAATATGATAAAAGAGGAGAGCACAGAGGATTGAATGGCTTTTGGTCCATAATTAAAAAATTAAAAATGGGAGCTTATAATTTAGTGATAACGCCACATAGATATCTGAGAAGTACACTTATTAGTTTTTTGACAGGAGCCCCAGTAAGAAGAGGGTATGACAATGCAGCTGCTTCATTTTTATTTACAGAAAAAGTTCATTATGATAAGAGTAAGCATGAAGTTGAAAAACTCCTCTCTTTTGTTCCTAAAAATCAAGAAAAGAGATATGAGATAGAACTTTTTCCGACTGAATTAGAACGGGAAAAAGTCGATAGATTATTGGAGAAAAAGAGGAAAAAAATGGTTGTAGTTGCTCCTGGAAGTAAGTGGTTTACTAAAAAATGGCCTCTTGAGTATTTTAGAAAAATTATAGCTGAATTGGAAAAAAGAGAAGATACAACAGTTGTAGTAATAGGGGGAAAAGAAGAGTTATTACTCAATATTAATCTCTCTGGAAGCTCAATTGATTTAAGGGGAAGAACTACTCTCTTGGAATTAGCTGAAGTGATAAGAAGAGCTGATATAGTACTAACAAATGATTCATCTCCAACACATATAGCTTCAGCTTTTTCAACTGTTAAAATTTTAGCTATTTTTGGACCTACTGTTCAAAATTTTGGTTTTTTTCCATGGTCTAAAAATAGTGAAATATTTCAAATAGATGGATTGGAATGTAGACCATGTTCAATTCATGGAGGAAACTTTTGTCCTAAAAAACATTTTAGATGTATGTTAGAGATAAAACCGGAATATGTACTAAAGAGAATAGAAAAAAATTTAGAGAGTGAAAACTGATGGAGAGATTAAGGTGTGAGCAAGATATTTTATATTATGACGATAAAAAAAATATAAAATTATATGACAAAATAAAAAACGCTTGTTATAATATAGAGAGGGTCTTAAAAAATGATCAAAGAAGCTATGTGGCCATTGTAAATATAGATGGGGAAAAATATGTTTTGAAAAAACCTATTGAGAAAAATAGAAGAAAGTGGCAGAGATTTTTATCTATATTTAGAGGTAGTGAAAGTAAAAGAGAATATGAAAATATTCAAAAGATAAATAAGTTAGGCTTCAATGGAGCAATACCATACTTGGTAGTAGAGAAAAAAATTGGCCCTTGTGTTGTTGATTCTTATCTTTTATATTCATATCTTGAGGGAAAAGAGGGAAGGACTGAGGATATAGCCTTGATTTCTGAAGAGTTAAAAAAGATACATAGAAGGGGGTATCTTCACGGAGACTCTCAAGTTATGAATTTTTTAATAAATGGAAATACTGTATATCTTATAGATACAAAGCTTATGAGAAATAGATATGGGAAATTTGGTGAGGTTTTTGAATTTATCTATTTAGAAGAAAGCTGTGATAGGGATATAGAATATGATAGGGAGAGTATTTACTATAAAGGAGCTATAGCTCTGAAAAAGTATTTGATATGGTTTTCTAATTTTAAAAGAAGATTGAGAGGGAAGAAGTGAAAATATTAGTAATAAGGATGAGTTCTATAGGAGATATAATACTTACTACTCCTGTACTTAAGGCTTTTAAAAGAAAATATCCAGAACTTATAATAGATTTTGTCGTTCTAGAACAATTTAAAGATGCCATATCTGGACTGGAATATATAGATAATTTGATCACTTTTAGTAAGAAAAAAGATGATGGAATAAAAAATATAAAAAAATTTGCTGCTAGACTAAGGGAAAATAACTATGATTATGTATTTGATTTACATGCAAAGTTTAGATCTAAGATGATAGCAAAAGAGCTTGGAGTTAGAACTTATACTTATAAAAAGAGGGCTTGGTGGAAAACCTTATTAGTAAAACTAAGAGTTATAAGATATCAAGTAGATGATACAATTGTAAAAAATTATTTTGGTGCTTTTAAAGATTTTGATTTAGAATATGTAGGTGAGGATTTAGACTTTAAATTTGAAGAAAATATAAAGTTAAGAAAGTTTGAAGGTTTGCCAGTGATGGCACCAAAGGCATCTAAGAATACTAAAGAGTGGACTTCTGAGGGGTTTGCGAAATTAGCAAAGCTTATTTTTGAAAGATATGGATTAAAGAGTGTGCTTATAGGTGCAAAGCAAGATATTTCTAAATGCGAAGAGATAAATAGGCTAAGTGAAAACTCTTGTATTGTACTTGCTGGAAAACTCTCTTTAAAAGAGAGTGGAGGCTTACTAGCTAAAGCAAAATTTCTAGTAACCAATGATTCAGGACCATTTCATATAGCTAGAGGAGTTGGTTGTAGAACTTTTGTAATCTTTGGACCTACGAGTCCAGGAATGTTTGAGTTTGGGAGAAGAGATACTCTTATATATGCAAATGAAAGTTGTTCTCCTTGTAGTTTGCATGGAGATAAAAAATGTCCAAGAGGTCATTTTAAATGTATGAAAGAGATAAGAGCTAAAGAAGTTTTAGACATCATAGATAAAAAAATAAATGAGGAGGAGTAGTATGGCGAAGACAAAGGATGAAGTTAATGAGAGAGAAAAAGCATTAGAGATGGCAATGAAGCAGATAAAGAAGGATTTTGGAGAAGGATCTATAATGAAATTGGGTTCTAATCAAAGTATGGCAGTAGAGACAATTTCAACAGGAAGTATCAATTTGGATCTAGCTTTAGGTCAAGGTGGAGTACCTAGAGGAAGAATAGTTGAGATATATGGAGCGGAAAGTTCAGGAAAGACAACAATAGCTTTACACATAGCAGCTGAAGCTCAAAAAATGGGTGGGATAGTGGCATTTATAGATGCTGAACATGCTTTGGATCCTATTTATGCTAAGGCTTTAGGAGTAGATGTAGATGAGCTTTTAATATCTCAACCTGATTATGGGGAGCAAGCTTTGGAGATAGCTGATATGCTTGTTCGTTCTGGAGCTGTAGATTTGGTGGTTGTAGACTCAGTGGCTGCTCTTGTTCCAAAAGCTGAGATAGATGGAGAGATGTCGGATCAACAGATGGGATTACAAGCAAGACTTATGTCTAAAGCATTGAGAAAATTAACTGCAACACTTAATAAATCAAAAACTACAATGGTCTTTATCAACCAAATTAGAGATAAGATTGGTGGATTTGGATTTGGGCCTCAAACTACAACTACCGGAGGAAAGGCATTAAAGTTTTATGCTTCAGTGAGAATGGAAGTAAAAAGAGTAGGAAGTGTAAAACAAGGTGATGAGGCAATAGGAAATGAAACAGTTGTAAAAATTACTAAAAATAAGATAGCTCCTCCATTTAAAGAAGCAGCTTTCCAAATAATGTATGGAAAGGGAATATCGAGAGTTGGTGAAATACTAGATATGGCTTTAGAATACGATATAGTTGCAAAATCTGGAGCTTGGTTCAGTTTTGGAGATATTAGGCTTGGACAAGGAAAAGAGAATGTAAAAGCGAGATTAGAGAGTGAACCAGAGTTATTAGCAGCTATTGAAGTTGAAGTAATGAAAGTTATGAAACCACATTCAGCAAAAGATGAGGAAGAGGAACAAGGAATAGCTGTTCCAGAAGGAGCATTGAATTTTGATGAAGTATAATCTTAAGGGAAATAAGATATATTTTGATGAATTTTTTTACTTAGATTTGAATAGACAAACTATATTAGACTTTGATTTGAAAAATCGTATTGAGATTACTGAAGTTGAGTATAGAGAATTAGTTAGAAAAAGAGCAGAAAGTATGGCTTATTTTTGGTTAAGTAAAAGAGATTACTCTCAAAAAGAGCTATATCATAAACTTTTAGCTAAATATAGAGAAAAAGATATTTTAAGAGAGATCTTAGAAAGATTTGTAGATTTAGGCTATCTCAATGATTATGATTATGCACAGAGCTATGTAAGGTCACATAATTATAGTAAAAAAAAGATAGAATTTATGCTTCTTCAAAAAGGAATAAGCTCAGAAATAATTAAAAAAGTCTTAGAGAATGATAATTTTCGAGATATAACTGAGATAAAAAGACAATTAAAAAGGTTTGAGGGGAAAGATGTAGATAAAAAAATCAATTCTCTCATGAGAAAAGGATTTACATATAAAGATATTCAAAGGGCAATAAAAGAGATTGAAGAGTAGAAATTTAGGAGGATTAGAAAATATGTTGGGAATGATATTAGCAGCTGGAACAGGATTATTAATATTTATATACATAAGTATACTATATCTTCCTATAATAGCGTTAAAAGATGAAGTAACTGGAGTGAAGTTAGCAAGAAAAAAATTAAGATGGTTATCAAAACTGGTTTTAAGAAGTTTAGGTGTAAAATTAAGAGTTATTTATAAAAATAGAAAAAATATTAACGCTTTAGAGAGAGAAAAGGGAATTATTTTTGTATGTAATCATCAGAGTAATTTAGATATTCCCGTCATTGTTAGTGCATTACACATAGATACTGGATTTGTAGCAAAAAAAGAGATGAAAACTTGGCCATTTTTTAGTATTTGGATGAAAAAAAGTAAGTGTGTCTTCTTAGATAGAGAAAATCCAAGAGAGGGAATAAAGGATATAAAAGAAGCGGTAAAAATTGTAAAATCTGGACATCCAATAGTTATCTTTCCTGAGGGAGAAAGAAGTTTAGATGGAGAGATACTTAGATTCAAAAAAGGTAGTTTTAAGCTGGCAACAGAAACAAGTGGAATAATAGTACCTATTACCTTAAAAGGTACTTTTAATATACAAAAAAGAGGAGAGTGGAAGATGAGAAGAAATCAGATGGTCACTATAGTTGTAGATGAACCAATATATATAAACTCTCTTTCTAAAGATGAGGTCAAAGAATTAAGTACGACTGTTAGAGAGATAATAAAAAGTAATTATGAGAAAATTAAATAAGTTGTTGATAAATTATAAAAGAAATGATATACTATAAATAGTTATATAACTGACGGAGAAAAAGTGGATAACCACGTGGAGTATAACTTTAAGATTTAGCCGACCGTCTGGGCACTAAGCCTGGATTGTCGGCTTTTTTATTTTAAAAACACTTCAAATATTTTTATATAAAAAATATTATTTTTACAAACAAAAAAATTGACTTTTTGAATAAAGAATGATATCATAAAGTATATTCAAACAATATAAAATAAAAATTAACACACTAAAGGGTTTTTGAATTTTTTAATATTTATTAATTTTAAGGAGGCAAAATGGAGTTTTGGAGCAATTTTAAAGGTCAATTATGGAAAAAGGAGATCAATGTCAGAGACTTTATACAAGAAAATTATACACCTTATCATGGTGATGATTCTTTCCTAGTTGATTCTACAGAGAAGACTAAAAAAGTTTGGAATAAGTTAACAGAGATGTTCAAAGTAGAAAGAGAAAAGGGAATCTATGATGCAGAGACTAAATTTCCACAAGGGATAGTCACTTATGGACCTGGATATATTGATAAAGACTCAGAGGTTATTGTAGGGCTTCAAACTGATGCTCCACTAAAAAGAGGAATCTTTCCTAAAGGTGGACTTAGAATGGTTAAAAACTCATTAGAGGCGTATGGATATAAAATTGATCCATTGACAGAAGAGATTTTTACTAAGTATAGAAAAACTCATAATGAAGGGGTTTTCTCAGCTTATACAGATGAGATAAAAGCTGCTAGAAAAAGTGGGATTATAACAGGTCTTCCTGATGCCTATGGAAGAGGAAGAATCATAGGAGATTATAGAAGAGTAGCTTTATATGGTGTAAATAGATTAATTGAAGATAAAAAAGAGCAATTAAAACAATTGGAATCAGCAGATTTCAATGAAGATATAATTAGAAAAAGAGAAGAGGTATCTGAGCAAATAAAAGCTTTAAAAGAGTTTATAACAATGTGTGCATCTTATGGTTTTGATGTAACTAAGCCTGCTAAAGACGCAAAAGAAGCTGTGCAATTTCTCTATTTTGCTTATCTTGCAGCTACAAAAGATCAAGATGGAGCAGCTATGTCTTTAGGAAGAACTTCTACTTTCTTAGACATATACATTGAGAGAGACCTTAAAGCTGGAGTAATTACTGAGGAGGAAGCTCAAGAGTTAATAGACCAATTTATAATAAAATTAAGAATAATAAGATTTTTAAGAACACCTGAATACAATGATTTATTCTCTGGAGATCCTACATGGGTAACTGAATCTATTGGAGGGCAAGGTGTAGATGGAAGAACATTAGTTACTAAAACATCATTTAGATATCTACATACACTATATAATTTAGGACCAGCTCCAGAACCAAATTTAACAGTTTTATGGTCAGTGAACTCTCCTGAAAATTGGAAAAAATTCTGTTCGAAAGTATCGATAGATACTTCTTCAATTCAGTATGAAAATGATGATTTAATGAGACCTGAATTAGGAGATGATTATGGAATAGCTTGTTGTGTATCTCCTATGAAGATAGGAAAAGGAATGGAATTCTTTGGAGCTAGAGCAAATCTAGCAAAAGCACTTTTATATGCTATTAATGGTGGAAGAGATGAAAAAAGTGGAGTTCAAGTAGCACCTAAGTTCACTCCAGTTATGGGAGATTACTTAGATTTTGATGATGTGATGGATAAGTTTGACCAAATGATGAAATGGTTGGCAGGAACTTATGTAAATGCTTTAAAAATTATACATTATATGCACGATAAGTATTCTTATGAAGCTTTTGCTATGGGATTACATGATTTAAATGTAGAAAGAACTCAAGCTAGTGGAATAGCAGGTCTTTCAATAGTAGTAGATTCACTAGTAGCTATAAGAGATGCTAAAGTAAAAGTGATAAGAAATGAAGAGGGAATAGTAGTAGATTTTGAAAGAGAAGGAGAGTATGTACCATTTGGTAATGATGAGGACTCAACAGATGAGCTAGCAGTTCAAATAGTTGAGAAGTTTATGAATTACTTAAGAACTCATGGAACATATAGAAACTCTAAGGCAACTCAATCAATATTAACTATTACTTCAAATGTTGTATATGGAAAGAAAACAGGAAATACTCCAGATGGTAGAAGAGGAGGAACACCTTTTGCACCAGGAGCTAATCCAATGAATGGAAGAGATACAAGAGGTGCTGTAGCTTCTCTAGCTTCAGTGGCTAAATTACCGTTCCACCATGCAGAGGATGGAATTTCTTATACATTTGCTATCTCACCAGCAGCTTTAGGAAAAACTAAAGAGGATAGAGTAGAGAATCTAGTTACATTGATGGATGGGTATTTTACTCCACAGGGAGGACAACATCTAAATGTCAATGTATTTGATAGAGAGTTATTAGAAGATGCTATGGCAAATCCTGATAAATATCCACAACTTACAATTAGAGTTTCGGGATATGCAGTAAACTTTGTAAGACTTACAAGAGAACAACAGTTAGATGTGCTATCAAGAACTATCAGTGGAAAAATGTAATATAGGGGATGTTGCAATTTAAGAAATTAAAGTTATTATAAATAGTTCAAGAATGACTTTCGTTCAAAGAATAAAGAGCAAGTATGGCTTATGCTGACTTGCTCTATTTATTCTTTATCAATTTTTACTATTTTTCAGATGAGTCTAATAATTTAAAAAAGGAGATAAAATGGTTTTAGGAAATATTCATTCTTATGAGAGTATGGGAACCGTAGATGGACCTGGGATTAGATTTGTAGTTTTTTTACAAGGTTGTCCATTGAGATGTAAATTTTGCCATAATCCTGATACTTGGAATATAGCAGAAAAAAAGATACAGGAGAGTGCTGAGGATACTTTGAAAAAAATAAAAAGATACAGAAATTTTTTTGGAAAAAAGGGTGGTGTAACTGTAACTGGTGGAGAACCTTTAATTCAAGGTAATTATGTATTAGAACTTTTTAAACTTTGTAAAAAGGAGGGTATTCATACGGCTTTAGATACTTCAGGTTATATTTTTAATGAACAAGTAAAAGAGATCTTAGAATATACAGATTTGGTTTTGCTAGATATAAAAGCTATAGATCAGGACATTCATAGGGATTTAACAGGAGTAGATATCAATAATACCTTAAAATTTTTCGAATATTTAAAGGAGATAAAAAAGTCAACTTGGATAAGGCATGTAGTAGTTCCAGGAATAACTGATAATGATGAACTTCTTGAAAGAACGGCTCAATATATATCAAAGGCTGATAATGTTGAAATGGTAGAAATACTTCCATACCATACTTTAGGAGTGTTTAAATATAAAAAGTTAGGACTGGAGTATCCATTAGCTGAGGTAGAAGATTTAGGATACGAAAGAAAACAAGAGATAATGGAGATATTTAAAAAATATGAACTTCCTGTTCATTAAAAAAGTGCTTTTTTTCTTAAAAAATGATATAATAGACAATATGTTATTGAGAGAAAGGGAGGTTCTTTAATGATAATTTTAGGGATAGAGACTTCTTGTGATGAAACTTCCGTAGCTATATTGAAAGATGGGAAGGAGATTTTATCTAATAAAATCTCTTCACAGATAGAGATACATAAAGAGTATGGAGGAGTAGTTCCAGAAATAGCTTCAAGACAGCATATAAAAAATATAGCTACAATAGTAGATGAAGCTTTAGAAGAAGCTGGGCTAACTATAACAGATATAGATTATATAGCTGTAACTTATGCTCCTGGACTTATAGGAGCGTTGTTAGTAGGAATATCTTTTGCTAAAGGGTTATCTTATACTCATAATATACCTATTATACCTGTACACCATATAAAAGGGCATATGTATGCAAACTTTTTAGAGCATGATATAAAATTACCATGTATTTCATTGGTTGTATCTGGAGGGCATACTAATATTTTGTATATGGATGAAAATCATAAGTTTACTAATTTAGGTGGAACATTAGATGATGCAGTAGGAGAGAGCTGCGATAAAGTTGCTAGAGTTTTAGGAATAGGCTATCCTGGAGGGCCTGTGATTGATAAAATGTACTATCAAGGAGATAGAAATTTTCTTAAGATATCTGAACCTAAGGTAGGAGAGTACGATTTTAGTTTTTCAGGGATAAAAACAGCTGTAATCAACTTTGTAAATAAGATGAAGATGAAAGGTGAAGAATTTTCTAATGAAGATTTAGCAGCCTCTTTTTTGGGAAAAGTTGTAGATATCCTATGTAAAAAGACTTTAAAGGCGGCTAAAGATAAAAACGTCAAAACGATTATTTTAGCTGGCGGTGTGGCAGCTAACTCATTACTTAGAAGTCAACTTACAGAAGAAGCTAAAAAAATGGGAATAGAGGTATTTTATCCATCTTTGAAACTTTGTACGGATAATGCAGCTATGATAGCTGAAGCAGCCTATTATAAACTTATTAATGCAAAAGATAAAAAGGAGTGCTTTTCTGACTTGGATTTAAATGGAGTAGCTACATTGAATGTGATAGATGATTAAAAGAGCAAGTCAAGCTTATGCTGACTTGCTCTATTTATCAATTAGAATATTGTAGTCTTTAATATCCTTTGTTAACTCTATAATAGGGGTTTTCATAATGACTTTTTCTTCATCTAAGATGGAAATAAAAACTTCTCTATTACCTGGAATTTTATAAAATTCAAAATAGCCATTTTCATTACTATAAGTTGTTGTAATTTTATTATTATCTTCGGTTAACAGTTGAAGTTGTATATTTGGAAGGGCTTTTATTCCATTAGTAATTGTTCCTGTGATACTGTATCTTATTTTTTTGAGTGGAATTTCAATATTGCTGATAGAGGAATTTTTTTCTACTTTTCTAACAACTCCATTTTGAAAGAAACTATGTTTTTGAGCAA
The DNA here is from genome assembly GCF_900450765.1 of Fusobacterium necrogenes. Taxonomy (NCBI): domain Bacteria; kingdom Fusobacteriati; phylum Fusobacteriota; class Fusobacteriia; order Fusobacteriales; family Fusobacteriaceae; genus Fusobacterium; species Fusobacterium necrogenes. The sequence goes on from NZ_UGGU01000003.1 coordinate 1,878,120, forward strand.
GAATAGTTACTATACCACTATCAACTTCAAGTTTAAACATTCCAAACTCATCCCCCTGTTTCTCTATAATATCCTTACCGTTTTTTATAAAAAGAGTTGGATATGGAATAGCAAATCCATTCTCATCTATAACTTTTCCCTGTATGAAACTTGGCAATTCTTTCAGTTCAAGATTTAAAGAATAAGGATTATTAGTAAAGGAAAAAGTATGTACAATCTTATTTATTTTTTCAAGAGTATAACCAAATCTTTTGGCATTTATAAGGTAGTTACCAGGTGGTAGATAGGCTGTGTACTGTCCAAATATATCAGTAATAAAATTAAAACTTTTATTTTCAGCATTGGTAAAAGAGATAACAACATTCCCTAAATTTGAAGAGTTACTAGTAATTTTACCTTGGACTACTACATAATCTTTTTTAGAAAATACTATGTTGATAGGGGTGGTTATATCTTTAATATTATAGATTTTTTCGATGATTGGAAAATCTTCATTAATGATTAAAAAATGATATTCTGTTTCTTCTAGATCTAGAGTTAGAGTTCCTTCATAAAAATAGTTACTTTGGACATTGAGATCACCAGCTTTGAAATATTGTACTTTACCTGTTGGAGTGTTAAAGTTAAAGGTAATATTTTTAGTAAAAGTTGTCAAAAATACATTCGTGAATATAAAGATAAAAAAAATTTTTCTCACTATTTTTCCTCCTGAAAATAATTGTAAGACTATTATACCATTTTTTTATGATTTATGTTAAAATTTCTCAAAAGAGTTTTAGAAAAACTTTTGAAATATCACTATAAAATGGTAAAATATTATGATATAATCTATTACAAAAGTCATATATAAAAGGTGATATTAGTGAGTGAAAACTTAGTTGATCAAGAGAGTCAGGTGAAGTTGAGATTTTTAAAAATGCAGGCGGAACGAGCTTTTTATTTAGATGAATTTAAAGAGAATATAGCTTTAGCTTTAACGGAGAAGGAACTAAAGTCTGGGTATGTATATCCTGAGATTTTAGAAGAGATGAAAAAGTCAACAACTGCATATATAAAATTAAAAAGGGAAATTTCATTAAAATATTTAAAACCGTATATTTTAGAAGCTGAAAAAAATAGATTGAGATATACATTAGTAGATGGATTGAATCTTTTAGGAGATATAGGATTAGTTGTTGTAAGTAAGGAGGCTTTTGAAACAAACGAAAGAGAGATTGTAGTAAAGAGCATGGAGGAGAAATTTGAAAAAAATGGACTCTATGTTGAATATATTAAATACTTTGGAGAAGCACTCTGTGAAAGACACTATAGATTATTGAAGGATAAAATGCCAGAATATGTATTCCAGTTTAAAAAATTAACATTTTTAGATAAATTATTTGGAAAGGGTTGTCCAATATGTAAAATTGAAAAGGAGAAAAATAGAAAATGGTAGAAGCTTTTAGAGTCATAGGTGGTAGGGAAATAGATGGAATATTAGAGGTAGAGGGGTCTAAGAACGCAGCTCTTCCAATAATGATAGCTACTCTTATAGAGACAGGGACATATGTATTAAAAAATGTTCCAAATTTAATGGATATAAGAACCTTAGTAAAATTATTGGAAAGTTTAGGTTTGGAAATAGAAAGATTGGACTTGAATACATATAAGATTGTGAATAAAGGATTGACTAATTTGGTGGCTGGTTATGAACTTGTAAAAAAGATGAGAGCTTCATTTTTAGTGATGGGACCAATGTTAGCCCATTGTAAGAAAGCAAAAGTTTCTCTTCCTGGTGGATGTGCTATTGGAGCTAGACCAGTAGACTTACACTTAAAAGGTTTTGAAGCTTTAGGAACAAAAATAACAATTGACCATGGATATGTAGAGGCTCAAACTGATGAATTGATTGGTGGAAAGATAATATTAGACTTTCCAAGTGTAGGAGCTACTGAAAATATTGTAATGGCAGCTGTTAAGGCAAAGGGGATTACAATATTAGAAAATGCAGCGAGAGAACCAGAGATAATAGATTTGTGTAATTTTTTAAATAAAATGGGAGCAAAGATAGATGGGATAGGAACGGGAACTTTGAAAATTGAAGGAGTTGAGAAGTTATATCCATGTGAACATACTATTATTGCCGATAGAATAGTAGCAGGAACTTTCATAATAGCAGCTGTAATTTTTGATGGAAAGGTAAGGGTAAAAGGTGTTATAAAAGAACATTTGGAGGCTTTTTTATTAAAATTACAAGAGATGGGAGTTAGATATAAGATAGAGGGGGACACCTTAGCAGTTTTGTCTAAACTTTCTGATATTCGAGGAGTTAAAGTTACAACTATGCCATATCCAGGTTTTCCCACAGATTTGCAATCACCTATAATGACGCTTATGTGTCTAGCTAAGGGAAGTAGTGAAATAAAGGAAACTATTTTTGAAAATAGATTTATGCATGTGCCTGAATTAAATAGAATGGGAGCAAAGATAGATATAAATGGAAATATTGCAACGATAAAAGGAATTGAAAACTTTTCATCAGCTGAAGTTATGGCAAGTGATCTAAGAGCAGGAGCCTCTTTGATATTAGCTGCTTTAAAGGCTGAAGGAGAGAGTGTTGTAAACAGAATATACCATGTGGATAGAGGTTATGAGAATCTAAGTTTAAAATTAAAAAGTATTGGAGCTAATATAGAAAGAATAAAAGTAGATATATGATGGAGGAAGAATGGAGAAAATAATAGGTATAAATCCAGTTATTGAAGTTTTACAAAATAAAGAAAAGACAATAGAAAAGCTGGAGATTTTTAAAGGAGCCAAGGATGAAAAAGTAAATAAAATAAAAAGATTAGCTTCTGAGAGAAATATTAAGATATTTTATACTGATAAAAAAAGAGAAAATTCACAAGGTGTTGTAGTTTATATAAGTGATTATGATTATTATGTTGATTTTGGAGCTTTCTTAGAGAAAATAGCGCCGCTTGAAAAGTCTATTGTGCTAATACTAGATGAAATTCAAGATCCAAGAAATTTTGGAGCCTTGATAAGAAGTGCGGAAGTTTTTGGAGTAAAGGGAATAATTATTCCAGAAAGAAATGCTGTAAGAATAAATGAAACGGTTGTTAAAACTTCAACTGGAGCAATAGAGTATGTGGATATAGTAAAAGTTACAAATATATCTGATGCTATTAGTAAATTAAAAAAATTAGATTATTGGGTATATGGAGCAGAAGGAGAAGGAAGTAAGGATTATTCTCAAGAGAAATATCCTAGTAGAACAGCATTAGTTCTTGGAAGTGAAGGAAATGGAATGAGGAAGAAAGTGAAAGAAAGCTGTGATGTTCTTATAAAAATACCAATGTATGGAAAGATAAACTCTTTAAATGTTTCAGTAGCTGGAGGAATAATTTTATCTGAGATAGTAAAATCTTTCTAGAACAGTTAAAAAAAGTGGGAAGGTAGAAGAGTTATATGAGTGAAAATTTAATAACAGATGATATAGTAGAAAGAGCACAGCAGGGGAATCAAGAAGCATTGAACTTAATTTTAAAGGAATACAAGAAATTTATATTTTTGAATGTAAGAAACTATTTTTTAGTTGGTGCTGAGCAAGATGACTTGCTCCAAGAGGGAATGATAGGATTGTTAAAAGCTATAAAGAATTATAGTAAGGAAAAAGCTTCTTTTAAAACTTTTGCGACTTTATGTATAAGAAGGCAAATATTGACTGCTATTAGAAGTTCAACGGCGCAGAAAAATAGCGTTTTGAACGAGGCTAGTGGAAATAATTTAGAGATTGAAGATATTCATGAAGGTTATTCGAAAAATCTTTACTTAAATAAGCAGTATAATCCTGAGGCTATATTTTTATCTAAAGAGAAAGTGATGGAGTTTCAAAATTTTGTAGAGCATAATTTTAGTCCATTTGAAAGAAAAGTATTTAATTACATGATAAAAGGATTTTCGTATAAAGAAATAGCTGAAGAACTCGAGAAAACACCTAAAGTAATAGATAATAGTTTTCAAAGGATAAAAAGGAAAAGTGAGTTATGGTTAAGTACCTACTAAATTTAATAAAGAAGTTGTTAATCAAAAATAGTAGTGATATATTGAATATTGAAAAGAATTATTAATGAGGTGATATTCTTGAGAGAGTATAATTTTAAAGAAGTAGAAGCCAAGTGGCAAGAAAAATGGGAAAATGGACACATTTTCAAGACAGAAAATAAAGTTGAAGGTAAAGAGAATTATTATGTACTTGTAATGCTTCCATATCCATCTGGGAAACTACATGTTGGACATGCTAGAAACTATACAATAGGAGATGTTATAGCTAGATATAAGAGAATGAAAGGTTATAATGTATTAAATCCTATGGGATGGGATTCTTTTGGATTACCAGCAGAAAATGCAGCTATTCAAAATGGAGCACACCCAGCTGCGTGGACAAAATCTAATATTGAAAATATGAGAAGACAATTAAAATTATTAGGATTCTCGTATGATTGGGATAGGGAGATAGCTTCTTATACACCAGAATATTATAAATGGAACCAATGGATGTTCAAAAGACTTTATGAAAAAGGATTAATTTACAAGAAAAAATCTCTTGTAAACTGGTGCCCAGACTGTAATACAGTATTAGCAAATGAGCAAGTTGAAGATGGAAAATGTTGGAGACATAGTAAAACTTCAGTTATTCAAAAAGAGTTAGAGCAATGGTTCTTTAAGATAACTGACTATGCTGACGAGTTATTAGAGGGGCATAAAGAGTTGAAAGATGGTTGGCCTGAAAAAGTTTTAACAATGCAAAAAAACTGGATAGGAAAATCATATGGAACAGAGATAGTATTTACTATTGCTGAAACAGGTAAGGAATTACCTATGTTTACAACAAGAATAGATACAATATATGGAGTATCTTATTGTGTTGTTGCTCCAGAGCATCCTATTGTAGAGGAAATTATAAAAGGTAATCCAGAGATAAAATCAAGCATTGAAGCAATGAAAAATACAGATTTAATTGAAAGATCAGCAGAAGGAAGAGAAAAAAATGGAGTATTTACAGGTTGGCATGTAATTAATCCAGTAACAAAAGAGAAAGTAGAATTATGGGTAGCTGACTATGTTCTAATGAACTATGGAACAGGAGCTGTAATGGCTGTTCCTTGTCATGATGAAAGAGACTTTGCATTTGCAAAGAAATATAATCTACCATTAAATGTTGTAATTAATCCAGTTAATAAGGAAACAAAAGAAGTAATTGAGCTAAAAGCAGAAGAGATGACAGAGGCTTTCATTGAAGTTGGAGTAATGACAAATTCGGGAGAGTTTAACGGAATGAGCTCTAAAGAGGCCTTAACAAAAATAGCTGAGTATGTAGAAGCTAATAATTATGGTAAAAGAACAGTAAAATACAGATTAAAAGATTGGGGAGTTTCAAGGCAAAGATATTGGGGAACACCTATCCCAGCACTATATTGTGAAAAATGTGGAACTGTAATGGAAAAAGATGAAAATCTTCCAGTGAAACTTCCAGAAGATGTTTCATTTAATGGAGTAGGAAATCCATTAGAGACATCAGAGAGTTTCAAACATGCTGTATGTCCAATTTGTGGTGGACCAGCTAGAAGAGATACAGATACTATGGATACTTTCGTAGATTCATCTTGGTATTTCTTAAGATATTGTGACCCTAAAAATGATAAACTTCCATTTGATAAAGAGATAGTTGATTCTTGGATGGGAGTAGATCAATATATAGGGGGAATTGAACATGCAGTAATGCACTTATTATATGCTAGATTTTTCCAAAAAATATTAAGGGATTTAGGTCTTGTTTCAGCTAATGAACCATTTAAGAGATTATTAACTCAAGGGATGGTTTTAGGACCATCATACTATTCGTCAGCTGAGAATAAATTCTTATTCCCAAGCGAAGTTAATGTTAAAGGTGAAAAGGCATTTTCAAAAGTTACTGGGGAAGAATTAGCAATAAAAGTTGAAAAAATGTCTAAATCTAAAAATAATGGTGTAGATCCTGAAGAGATGATAACAAAATATGGTGCAGATACAACTAGATTATTTATAATGTTTGCTGCTCCACCAGAAAAAGAGTTAGAGTGGAATGAAAATGGCCTTGCTGGAGCTTCCAGATTTTTAAGTAAAATCTGGAGATTAGTAATGGAACACAAAGAAAATTTAGAGTTTGGAAATATTGATCTAACAAAGGTGAGTAAAGAGGACAAAGCTCTACTAATAAAATTAAATCAAACTATAAAGAAAGTAACTGAATCTATTGAAGATGACTATCACTTTAATACTTCAATAGCTGCTACTATGGAGTTAATAAATGAAACTCAAGATTATAAAGTAAATATTTTAGAAGTTGGAAAAACAACTTCTGAATCTAAGAAAATATTTGCTGAAGTTATTAAAAATATCTTAGTAATGTTATCTCCATTTACTCCACATTTTTGTGATGAGTTATGGGAAGAGATGGGACATACAGGATATTTATTTAATGAAAAATGGCCTTCATATGATGAAAAGTTAACAGTTTCTTCAGATGTTGTAATAGCTGTTCAAGTAAATGGAAAAGTTAGAGGGACAGTTGAAGTAGAGAGAGGAACTGATAAAGAAACTATTGGAAGATTAGCTTTAGAGTTAGATAATGTTAAAAAGCATATGGAAGGGAAAAATTTGGTAAAATTAATTGTTATTCCTGATAAAATAGTAAATATAGTTATAAAATGATGGTAACTATATAAATAAGGAAGGCTGAGTAAAATATTTTAAAATATTACTCAGCTTTTTTATTTTAAACTTATTCTATATTATGGAAGAGTTTATTTATGAATAGTTTTGAAGGAAAAGTTTTAATAGAAAATATAATAATAAATTGATAAAATAATTATTGAATAAAGAACTTTTGTTGAAGTTTAATTTACTAGCTTTAATGGAGGTTTTTTCAATATTAAGAGACAAAAAATATAAAAAATTTTAAAAAAATAAAAAAGTATTGACGAAATATAAAAAGTATGATACTATATTTTATGTTCGTGAGAGAGCGTGATTAATGGTGATAAGGACATTAGCAACAGAATAGAGAAAGATAAGTAATGCAAACACAACAATAAATTGGTGTAAATAATCAGTATATTTTACTGAGTTTAATAGATTGAACGAAGAGTTTGATCCTGGCTCAGGATGAACGCTGACAGAATGCTTAACACATGCAAGTCTACTTGATCCTTCGGGTGATGGTGGCGGACGGGTGAGTAACGCGTAAAGAACTTGCCCTGCAGTCTGGGACAACATTTGGAAACGAATGCTAATACCGGATATTATGTGAGTTTCGCATGGAATTCATATGAAAGCTATATGCGCTGCAGGAGAGCTTTGCGTCCTATTAGCTAGTTGGTGAGGTAACGGCTCACCAAGGCCATGATAGGTAGCCGGCCTGAGAGGGTGAACGGCCACAAGGGGACTGAGACACGGCCCTTACTCCTACGGGAGGCAGCAGTGGGGAATATTGGACAATGGACCAAAAGTCTGATCCAGCAATTCTGTGTGCACGATGAAGTTTTTCGGAATGTAAAGTGCTTTCAGTTGGGACGAAGTAAGTGACGGTACCAACAGAAGAAGCGACGGCTAAATACGTGCCAGCAGCCGCGGTAATACGTATGTCGCAAGCGTTATCCGGATTTATTGGGCGTAAAGCGCGTCTAGGCGGTTTGGTAAGTCTGATGTGAAAATGCGGGGCTCAACTCCGTATTGCGTTGGAAACTGTCAAACTAGAGTACTGGAGAGGTGGGCGGAACTACAAGTGTAGAGGTGAAATTCGTAGATATTTGTAGGAATGCCGATGGGGAAGCCAGCCCACTGGACAGATACTGACGCTAAAGCGCGAAAGCGTGGGTAGCAAACAGGATTAGATACCCTGGTAGTCCACGCCGTAAACGATGATTACTAGGTGTTGGGGGTCGAACCTCAGCGCCCAAGCTAACGCGATAAGTAATCCGCCTGGGGAGTACGTACGCAAGTATGAAACTCAAAGGAATTGACGGGGACCCGCACAAGCGGTGGAGCATGTGGTTTAATTCGACGCAACGCGAGGAACCTTACCAGCGTTTGACATCCTAGGAAGTTGGCAGAGATGCCTTCGTGCCCCTTCGGGGGAACCTAGTGACAGGTGGTGCATGGCTGTCGTCAGCTCGTGTCGTGAGATGTTGGGTTAAGTCCCGCAACGAGCGCAACCCCTTTCGTATGTTGCCATCATTAAGTTGGGCACTCATGCGATACTGCCTGCGATGAGCAGGAGGAAGGTGGGGATGACGTCAAGTCATCATGCCCCTTATACGCTGGGCTACACACGTGCTACAATGGGTAGTACAGAGAGTCGCAAACCCGCGAGGGGGAGCTAATCTCAGAAAACTATTCTCAGTTCGGATTGTACTCTGCAACTCGAGTACATGAAGTTGGAATCGCTAGTAATCGCAAATCAGCTATGTTGCGGTGAATACGTTCTCGGGTCTTGTACACACCGCCCGTCACACCACGAGAGTTGGTTGCACCTGAAGTAGCAGGCCTAACCGTAAGGAGGGATGCTCCGAGGGTGTGATTAGCGATTGGGGTGAAGTCGTAACAAGGTATCCGTACGGGAACGTGCGGATGGATCACCTCCTTTCTAAGGAGCAATACTTTCTCTATTCTATTGATAATGTTCTTATAATCAAGGAGTGACGGAGTTACGACTATGATTATAAAGATGTCGCATTCGGAGAATGGGACGCAACATTATTATTAATGGACATTGGAAACTATATAGTAAATCAGATAATACAATTTAACTCTAATTTTAATAGAGTTAGCTGTCAATCAATATTTAAAAACTAAAGGTTAAAATAATTAAGGGCACATAGGGAATGCCTAGGTAGTAAGAGCCGATGAAGGACGTGGTAAGCTGCGATAAGCTCAGGGTAGTTGCAATCGAACGTTTGATCCTGAGATTTCCGAATGGAGCAATCCGCTAAGTTGAAGACTTAGCACGAAAGAGGGTACCGCGTGAACTGAAACATCTAAGTAACGCGAGGAAAAGAAAGTAAAAACGATTCCCCAAGTAGCGGCGAGCGAACGGGGATGAGCCCAAACCGCATAAATGTCAAGGATGCAGCCGTTGTTTATGCGGGGTTGTGGGAAGAACTACGAGGAACTGCAACGTACTCAACAATGTTAATGACTGAACTGGAACTAGTTGGAAAGCTAGATCGTAGAAGGTGATAATCCTGTACAGGTAAACTCATTAACTTGTCCGTTCTCTCCCAAGTAACATGGAACACGAGGAATTCTGTGTGAATCTGCGAGGACCATATCTCGTAAGGCTAAATACTCTTACTAACCGATAGCGTATAGTACCGTGAGGGAAAGGTGAAAAGAACCCCGGGAGGGGAGTGAAATAGAACCTGAAACTATGTGCTTACAAGCGGTCAGAGCCCTTCGGGGTGATGGCGTGCCTTTTGGAGAATGATCCTGCGAGTTACGTTCAGTGGCAAGGTTAAGTTTAACGGAGCCGAAGGGAAACCGAGTCTGAACAGGGCGATTTTAGTCGCTGGGCGTAGACGCGAAACCTGGTGATCTAAGCCTGTCCAGGGTGAAGCTGTGGTAAGACACAGTGGAGGCCCGAACTCACCGCCGTTGAAAAGTTGGGAGATGAGGTAGGTTTAGGGGTGAAAAGCCAATCGAACTAGGAGATAGCTCGTTCTCTCCGAAATGCATTTAGGTGCAGCCTTGAGTGTTTAATTATGGGGGTAGAGCACTGAATGGACTAGGGGGCGCATTGCTTACTGAATCCAATCAAACTCCGAATACCATAATTCAAGAGCTCAGGAGTGAGACTATGGGAATTAACTTCCATCGTCAAAAGGGAAACAACCCAGACCACCAGCTAAGGTCCCTAATCATAACTAAGTGGGAAAGGAGGTGGAGATTCATAAACAACCAGGAGGTTGGCTTAGAAGCAGCCATACCTTTAAAGAGTGCGTAATAGCTCACTGGTCGAGAGTCTCTGCGCCGACAATGTAACGGGGCTAAGTTATGAACCGAAGCTGTGGAATTGCGCAAGCAATTGGTAGGAGAGCGTTCTGTAGGCCGTTGAAGGAGAAGCGTAAGCAACTCTGGAGGTATCAGAAGTGAGAATGCAGGAATAAGTAGCGAGAAGGGAGGCGAGAATCCTCCCCGCCGGAAGACCAAGGTTTTCAGGGTAAAGCTTGTCTTCCCTGAGTAAGCCGGGACCTAAGCCGAGGCTATAGTGCGTAGGCGAATGGAAAACAGATTAATATTTCTGTGCCAGTCATATTTTGTGATGGAGGGACGCAGAAGGGTATGTGCGCGGAAGAACGGTAGTTTCCGTAAAAGCATGTAGAATGACTTGATAGGTAAATCCGTCAAGTTAGATTTGAGGTGTGATATATAGTCGTAAGATGAATGTACAGATCCCACGCTGCCAAGAAAAGCTTCTAACGTTAAGGTATGACTGCCCGTACCCGAAACCGACACAGGTGGTCAGGATGAGAAATCTAAGGCGGACAGGCTAACTCTCGTTAAGGAACTCTGCAAAATAGCCCCGTAACTTAGGGAGAAGGGGTGCCCCTGGGCGTGAGTATACACGCAATGCAAAGCGCTTGGGGGTCGCAGTGAAGAGGCTCAAGCAACTGTTTAACAAAAACACAGGTCTATGCTAAGCTGTAAGGCGATGTATATGGGCTGACACCTGCCCAGTGCCGGAAGGTTAAGAGGAGGAGTGAGAGCTCCGAATTGAAGCCCCGGTGAACGGCGGCCGTAACTATAACGGTCCTAAGGTAGCGAAATTCCTTGTCGGGTAAGTTCCGACCTGCACGAATGGTGTAATGATTTGAGCGCTGTCTTGACGGGAGGCCTGGTGAAATTGTATTACCGGTGAAGATACCGGTTACCTACAGTAGGACGGAAAGACCCCATGGAGCTTTACTGTAGCTTGGTATTGGGTTTTGGCATTGCATGTATAGGATAGTTGGGAAACTATGAAGATGTGGCGCTAGCTGCATTGGAGTTGTCGGTGGAATACCAACCATTCAATGTTGAAATTCTAATCTGTGGTTTGAAGCCACGGAGACAGTGCTAGGTGGGCAGTTTGACTGGGGCGGTCGCCTCCGAAAGAGTAACGGAGGCGTTCAAAGGTTCTCTCAGGTTGGATGGAAATCAACCGCAGAGTGCAATGGCATAAGAGAGCTTGACTGCGAGACTGACGGGTCGAGCAGGTGCGAAAGCAGGACATAGTGATCCGGCGATTCCGAATGGAAGGATCGTCGCTCAACGGATAAAAGCTACCCTGGGGATAACAGGCTGATCCTACCCGAGAGTCCATATCGACGGTAGGGTTTGGCACCTCGATGTCGGCTCATCGCATCCTGGGGCTGGAGAAGGTCCCAAGGGTTGGGCTGTTCGCCCATTAAAGCGGTACGTGAGCTGGGTTCAGAACGTCGTGAGACAGTTCGGTCCCTATCCACTGTAGGCGTTAGAATATTGAGAAGATCTGTCCTTAGTACGAGAGGACCGGGATGGACAAACCTCTGATGTACCAGTTGTCACGCCAGTGGCACAGCTGGGTAGTCACGTTTGGAACAGATAACCGCTGAAAGCATCTAAGCGGGAAACTGACTTCAAGATAAGTATTCTTTAAGACTCCTTCGAGCCTAGGAGGTAGATAGGTTGGGGGTGTAAGGGTTGCGAGGCCTTTAGCTGACCAATACTAATAAGTCGAAGTTTTAACCTTCAAATAATCAAGAAGTAACGAAGTTACGACTATGATTATTTAGACGCAGATGACTGAAAGGAATCAGCGTTACCTGATATTACTATATAGTTTCAAATGCCTATGTAAATAGACATTAGCTTGGTGAGAAGAGCTACGGGGGTACACCCAGACACATTCCGAACCTGGAAGTTAAGCCCGTAAACGCTGAAAGTACTTGGAGGGAAGCCTCCTGGGAGGATAGGAACTTGCCAAGCTCTCAATAAGAGTGCTTCCTTAGCTCAGTCGGTAGAGCATGCGGCTGTTAACCGCAGTGTCAATGGTTCGAGTCCATTAGGAAGCGCCATTTTTTATTTTTTGGAAACTTTATATTTTAAGGGGGTAAAATGAAAAAAACAAATGCAATGAGAGAATTGGATAAAAATAAGATAAAATATGAATTTAAAGAATATGAAGTAGATGAAAATGATTTAAGTGCAATAGCTGTTTCATTAAAAACTGGAGAGGATATTACCAAAATATTTAAAACTTTAGTTTTATTAAATGAAAAAAGGGAGATGTTAGTGGCTTGTATTCCAGGCGCTGATAATATTGATTTAAAAAAATTAGCAAAAGTGGCTGGATGTAAAAAAGTTGAAATGTTGGAATTAAAAGAGCTATTTAATATGACTGGATATATAAGAGGTGGTTGTTCCCCTATTGGTATAAAAAAAAGACATCAAAGTTTTATACATCAAAGTGCTTTAACTAAGGATTATATAATGATAAGTGCAGGAGTACGTGGATTACAATTAATAATAGAACCTGATGAATTAATAACTTATCTGAATATGGTAGTAGGGGATATAATTGTATGATATATAACGAAATAAATATAAATAGGGTATAACTGAATTGTTACAGAATAATTTTGTTTATACCCTTTTATTATAGAAAAAATATGATACAATAGTAATAAGTTAATTTATACTGAAAACTTATAAAAAATGAACGAAAATTTGGAGGTTATGATGAAAAAAATAAAAGTGTTGGGGAAGTTTGTTGTTGTTAGTTTATTAGGAATACTTCTTTTAAGTTGTGGAACAGAACAGAGTAAAAATGTAAAAGAGATAAAAACAACAATGAGTATGGATATAGATAGTCTTAATCCTTATAAGATAGTGTCTAGTGGAACAGAAGAGATAATGTTAAATGTATATGAAGGTTTATTTATGCCTAGTGTAGATGGAGAATTAATTCCTACGATTGCAGAAAATTATAGAATTTCAGAAGATGGAAAGCGATATATTTTTAAGATAAGAAAAGGTATAAAATTTCATAATGGAAATCCTTTAGATGTAAAAGATGTAGAATTTTCTTTGAATAGAATGTCAGGAAGAGATGGGTCTCCAACTGTCAGTGCTCTTTTTAATGAAATAGAGGATATAAGAATAATATCAGAAGATGAAATAGAGATCAAGCTAATAAAAGCTGATTCAGCTTTTATATATGCTCTGACAAAAGCTATAGTACCTGATGAAAATGCGGAAAACTTGGATGAAAATCCAATAGGAACAGGTCCTTTTAAAGTATCAAGATATGATAGAGAACAACAAGTTGTACTAGAAAAATTTGATGATTATTGGGGAGTTAAAGCCAATATTGATAAAGTAACAATTCTTATAGTTCCTAATGCTGAAACAGCGTTTTTAAAGCTTCTATCTGGTGAAATAAATATGCTTTCAAGAATAGACTCCAAAAGAATCAATGAATTAGAAAATTTTAAAAATGTGTCAGCACCACAAAATACAGTACAGATTTTTGCTTTAAACAATAATGTGAAGCCTTTTGATGATATTAGAGTAAGAAAAGCACTTAATATGGCATTGAATAAGGATGAAATTATTTCAGCAGTAGTAGGTGGAAATGGAATAAAATTAGAAACTAATATGAGTCCTGTGATGAAGAAATATTGTATAGAAAATATAGGAGAAAAACAAGATATAGATGGAGCTAGAAAGCTTCTTAAGGAAAGTGGAAATTTAAACCTTTCTTTTACAATAAGAGTTCCAAGTAATTATCCTCTACATGTAAATACTGCTCAAATAATTGCTGAACAATTAAAAAAAATAGATGTAGATGTAAAAATTGAAACAATTGAATGGACTACTTGGCTATCTGAAGTTTATTCTGGAAGAAAATACGAAGCAACAATAGTTGGACTGTCAGGGAAGTTAGATCCGTATTCTATTCTAAGAAGATATACTAGTAATTATAAAAATAATTTCTTTAATTTTGTAGATAGAGAGTATGATCTTTTAATTGAAGAGGCAAAGCAAACCACTCAAGATGAAATTATAGTAGAAAATTATAAAAAAGCTCAAGAAATATTGAGAGAAAAACAAGCAGCTATATATATAATGGACCCTGAGCTTATAACTTCATTTGATAAAAAAATAAGTGGCTTTGAATACTATCCATTACCATACATTAATTTTGCTAAGATAAAAATTGGAGAGTAAGATGTATTATTTAAAAAAAATATTAAAGATGGTATTTTCTATATATTTAATAGGAAGCATTTCATTTTTACTTCTTGAAATGATACCTGGAGATCCAGCTTTAGCTATATTAGGATTAGAAAGTTCAGCCGAAGATATAGCAATGTTAAGAAATATTTTAGGTCTAAATAAGAGGTTACAAAAGAGATATTTAGAATGGGGCAAAGGTGTTTTAACTGGAAATTTTGGGAACTCTTTTAAATATGGAGAGCCAGTTTCAAATTTGATAATGGAAAGGCTTCCATTAACTTTAAAAGTGGCTATTTTAACAATAATTATGGTTTTAATAGTTTCGATTCCTCTTTCTTTTATGATTTATAGAATAAAGAATAAGAAAGTAAGAAAAATAATAGATTTTATAATAGGACTATGTATATCTATGCCATCTTTTTGGCTAGGAATAATTTCAATGTTTTTATTTAGTGTAATTTTAAAATGGTTTTCAGTGGGATATGATAATACAATTATCTCTCTTTTATTACCTTGTTTTGTTATAGCCATACCTAATATAGGAATTTTTATTAGCTATATAAAAAATAATTTAGAAGTAGAGTTAAGAGAGGAATATACAAAGTATCTTTTTGTAAATGGAGTTAAAAGCTTTTGGCTAAATTTTTATATTTTAAAAAATTCGGTTATACCAATAATTCCACTAATAGGTTTGATGTTAATTGATTTGATTACTGGAGTTGTAATAATTGAGCAAATTTTTTCAATACCAGGCATAGGTAGACTTATGATAACTGCAGTTGTTAACAGGGATTTACCACTAGTACAAGGACTTATATTTTATACTTCTGTAGTTATGGTAATGCTTAATTTTTTAATAGATTTAATCTATTCTATAGTTGATCCTAGGATAAGGAGTGAGAGATAATGAAAAAGAAAAGATACTTGTTATTACTTATATTTTTTATACTCTGTTTTTTCTTTTATCAAAATCCTTATGCAATGGAAGAGAGCAAAATATTAGCAACACCAAGTTTTGATAATATTTTAGGTTGTGATAATTTAGGAAGGGATATATTTAGTAGATTATTATTAGGAAGTTTTTATACTTTGACTATAGCTTTTTTATCTATAAGTTTAGCAGTTATTACTGGGGTATTAGTAGGTGGTGTAGCTGGTTATTACGGGAAAATAATAGATGGAATAGTAATATCAATCATGGAGGTAATTAGTTCAATTCCTGGAATATTAATAGCATTAGGAATAATAATAATTTTAGGTACTGGCTTTCATTCTCTAATAGTTGCAATATTTGTGATTTATATTCCCAGATGTGTAACTGTTGTAAGAGGATTAGTAAAAAAAGAAAAAAATATGGAGTATGTAATAGCTGCTAAAACTTATGGAGTTTCAAATAGTAGGATACTCCTCATACATATTTTGCCAAACATATTAAAACCTATTTCAGTAGCTTTTACAACAGGATTTGCTGGAGCTATTTTAACTGAAGCAGGCTTAGGATATTTAGGCCTAGGGATACAACCACCATATCCAACTTGGGGAAATATTTTGAATCAATCTCAATCGTATTTTTTATCAGCCCCTTGGTTTACTATAGCACCTGGACTACTTATAGTCTTTACTGTTTATCAAATAAAAAAGTTAGAAAAAAGAGGTAAAAAATATTGAAATTAATAGATATTAAAGGATTAAATTTAAAGATAGATGGAAAGTTACTTTTAAAGAATATCAATTTTTCTATAACTTCAGGAGAAATTTTAGCATTAGTTGGGGAATCAGGGAGTGGAAAGACTTTAACTACTAAATTTATATTAGAGATTTTACCTGAAAGAAGTATAATTGAGTATGAAAAGTTTGAAAAAAAATGTAAAATAGGAGCAGTTTTTCAAAATGCTTTTACATCTTTAAATCCAACTATACGAGTAGGGCATCAATTAAAAAAGATTTATGAAGGTCATTTTGGAAAAAATATTCAGTGGGAGAGCAAAATAGTAGACTTATTAATGAAATTAGGAATAAAAGAACCTAGAAAAATATTGAAGAAATATCCACATGAAACAAGTGGAGGAGAAAGACAAAGAATAGTTATAGCAGGAGCAATAATAGGACAGCCTGATTTGCTCATAGCAGATGAAGTAACAACTGCTTTGGATTTGAAGAGTAAAAAAGAGGTTATTGATCTTTTTAAGGAGGTTCAGAAGGTAACAGGAGTGGCTATTCTTTTTATTTCACATGACTTAGAATCAGTAAAAGATTTTGCACAAAGAGTATGTGTAATGTATGGGGGAGAGATAGTAGAGGAGAATAGTTGTAAGAAGATATTTGAAACTCAAGTTCACCCTTATGTAAAAAGATTAATGTATCTATCTAATAGTCTTTGGATAAGAGGTGAGAAATGATATTAAGTATAAAAAATTTATCAAAGATCTATGAGAAAAAAAAGTTTTTTTCTAATGAAAAAAAAGAAGTACTTAAAAATATTAATTTTGAAGTAAAAAAAGGAGAGATTTTCTCTATAATAGGTCAGTCAGGAGTTGGAAAATCAACTATTGGAAAGATAATATTAGGGATAGAGAGGGAAAGTTCTGGAGAGATAAAGTTTTTAGGAAAATCTCTTTCTGAAAGAGAGAAAAAAGATATACAGATGATTTTCCAAGATCCATATAGCTCTTTAAATCCAGCTATGAAGATAAAGGATATATTAGCAGAACCTATTAAAGCTAATGAAAGATTAAATAAAAAAGAGATAAGGAGTAGAATAGTAAATATTATAAAAGAAGTAGGATTAAGTGAGGAGTATTTAGATAAGTACCCAAACGAGCTAAGCGGAGGACAAAGACAAAGAGTTGTCATAGGTTGTGCTATGATATTAAGACCTAAATTGGTAGTTTGTGATGAACCAGTTGCTTCATTAGATTTAAGAGTACAAAAACAGATATTGGATTTAATAAAAAAAT
The DNA here is from genome assembly GCF_900450765.1 of Fusobacterium necrogenes. Lineage (NCBI taxonomy): Bacteria > Fusobacteriati > Fusobacteriota > Fusobacteriia > Fusobacteriales > Fusobacteriaceae > Fusobacterium > Fusobacterium necrogenes. Next base: position 1,895,357 of record NZ_UGGU01000003.1, read on the forward strand.
TCAATAAGAAGTATGGAATAACTTTTATATTTATTTCACATGATTTAGGAGTTGTATATAATATTTCTGATAGAGTAATGCTATTATATAAAGGTGAGATTCAAGAGATTAGAGAAATAGAGGATTTTTTTCTGGCACCAAAAAGCGAGTATGGAAAATATTTGTTGCAGGGAATAAAGGTAAATTAAAATACAAATTATAAAAGATTGATATAGAGTTGAAGTAGATGGTTATTATAAATTTTTAAATTAAAATTTAAATATAAAAATTCAAGAATGACTTTTATTTAGAAAGTAAAGGTCATTCTTGATTTATTTTATCTTTTATAAAGATGTAGAGCTAGTATTGTTTTCATATCTTGGGAAATATTTTCCACTTCTTTTAAATCAAACCAGCTTCCAGTTAAATCTTCTCCTATATCTAGTTTTAAATTTTTAGGAATAATAGAGTCATTCTTTAGTTTTATAACATAGATATAAATCTTTTCTTGAGTATATCCTGGAGATACAGTAAGTGGTTGCTTAGGCATGTAGATAATATCATAATTTTCTGGAAGATAACCAGTTTCCTCTTCAATTTCTCTATAAAGAGTTGAAAGTGCAGATTCTCCACTTTCTATTAAACCAGCAGGTATTTCATACATTTCACCAGCTATACCAGGTCTATATTGCTTTACTAAAAAAGTTTTATCTCCTTTAGCATTAACTACAAGAGCTCCTATAGCATCTTGCTTAATAATGTATTCTAAGGTAGTTCCAGTAGTAGGATGTGTTTCAATAGCAATCTTTAAAAATTTTAAATTATTTAACTCCATAACAAATCTCCTTTTATATTTCATTGTCAAATTCTTCTAATTTTTTTCTTTGTTCAGTAATGGCATCATAAAGTTGTTTTTTTCTCTTTAAATATTTAATTCTTTCTTTATCTTTGTGGTCTTTTATCATATCCATAATAGGAAGGAGGATACTTGCTACAATACCAGCTGAGAATCCATTATTATATAGGTTTAATCCACCATGAACAGTTCCAATACTTTGAACAACAGCAAGATGTAATAAGCCAGCAATTATTCCCCAGATTACTCCATAAACTCCAGTAATAGGAGCTAATGAAGTACCAAATAGAGCTGAAAGAGCTACAGTAAAACCATCAATAGAGCTTCCCCAACCAGCAAGATAAACTCCTAGTAGGATAGGAATAGTATTTTTAAAATGTTTTCCATGTGCTGAAAAACCAACAATAGTTAATATTCCAGCAAGTAGAGGTCCATTTAAAGTTTCTTTTATAAGTACTATAAATCCTGTAGCAACAAATCCCATTACACCCATATTTATAAATGTTACTCCAAATCCATATTTTTTTATAAAATCAGATTTTAATCCATTATCTTTTAAAATAGCTAAATAACCTTTAAAAGAGCAGTTGTTTATAAAAAAGCCTATAATGATAAGAGTAGAAAAAAAAGATGAACATATAACTTTTAAAGCTAAATCAAACTCTGTAGATATAATTCTTTGTGGTGTTATTTGGAAGTTATATAGCTTTAGTATCGAAGTGATGACAGCACCTAAAATACCAGCTGTAAAACCTGAATTATAAAGGTTAAATCCTTCATGAAAGTTCAGCATCTTTTTTGATAGTGGAGTAGCTATAAAGCCTATTATAATCCCTAAAGCAATGGCATTAATATATGAGGTTTCAGTAGTATCCACCCTGAAAGCAACTTCGCTTACAAAAGGAGCCATCGCACTAGTAAATGAAATAGTAATAAAGATTTCTTTAAAATCAATATGTTCAAATACACTATAAAGTATTCCACCTAGATAAAAGGGAAGAATATTTAAAATATTTTTTCCAAAGAATGAAAAACCAAATACAGTGAAAAATGATGCAATAGTGAGACCATTAATCTCAACTTTTAGAAGTTTTACAAGTATAAAATTAAAAATAAATATTAAAAAAGCATTTAGAAAAGCAGCACCAATTCCACCAATAACTAGAAAATCTGTAATCAATATAGCAGGAGAGGTGATTATTTTTAAAATTCCAGTAAAAACATTTTCTCTTTCATAAATAACATAAGAAATAAATCCAATGATGATAAGAGCTGTTAAAAAAATAGAGATGGCCTTAATTTTTTTAACATGATTATTATTAAAATTATCCATCAAGTCCTCCATATTAAATTTTCTATATAATTAAATATTATTATGTTTTATTTGAAAAGTCAAATAATGATTTTTATAAAAGAGATAGAATTTGACTATAAAAAAATAAAAATATATTGTAAAATAAAAGGTATGAAAGAGGTTAAGAGTTATTATATTTATATATTAAGATGTAAGGACGGAAGTTTATATACTGGAATAACAACTGATATTCAAAGAAGATACAAAGAGCATTTAGAAAAAAGAGGAGGGAGGTATACTAGAGCGAAGGGAGTATTGAAAATTGAGGTTCATTTTCAGTGTGAAGATCGTGCAGTAGCTAGTAAGATAGAGAAGTATATAAAAGCTCTATCAAGAGAAAAAAAAGAGGGTATTATAGCTAATCCAAAGAGTTTTATTTTGAGTGTAAAAAAGGAATTAAATATTGAGATAAAAATAAATAAAAAAGTATTGACATAAAATAAAATATATGATAGTATAGTACATGTTCTGAAACATAAAAAATGTGTGTCAGAATGCCTGGATGGCGGAACAGGTAGACGCACAGGACTTAAAATCCTGTGGTATTTAGTTACCGTGCCGGTTCGATTCCGGCTCTAGGCACCACTTAACGCGGGGTAGAGCAGTCTGGTAGCTCGTCGGGCTCATAACCCGAAGGTCGCAGGTTCAAATCCTTCCCCCGCCACCAAAATTAAATTAAGATATGCGGGAATAGCTCAGTTGGTAGAGCGTCAGCCTTCCAAGCTGAATGTCGCGAGTTCGACCCTCGTTTCCCGCTCCAAAGCGTCATTAGCTCAGTTGGTAGAGCACACGACTTTTAATCGTGTTGCCACAGGTTCAAATCCTGTATGACGCACCATTGTGTCTGTAGCTCAGCTGGATAGAGCAACGCCCTTCTAAGGCGTGGGTCAGGAGTTCGAATCTCTTCAGACACGCCATGAAATTTTGGATCCATAGCTCAGTTGGTCAGAGCACTCGGCTCATAACCGAGTGGTCGCTGGTTCGACTCCAGCTGGATCCACCACTGCCCCGTTCGTTCAGTGGTAAGGACATCAGATTTTCACTCTGGAAACAGGGGTTCGATTCCCCTACGGGGTACCATTAATAATAAATATTTCAAAGGCTGGAAGGCTATCCTAATTGGTAAGGAACCGGTCTTGAAAACCGGCGCCGCAAGGCTTCAGAGTTCGAATCTCTGGTCTTCCGCCAGAAAAATATGCCCAGATAGCTCAGTCGGTAGAGCAGGGGACTGAAAATCCCCGTGTCGGTGGTTCGATTCCGCCTCTGGGCACCATTTTTAGAGGATGGTCTCATAGCTCAGTTGGGAGAGCACCTGCCTTACAAGCAGGGGGTCACAGGTTCAAGTCCTGTTGAGACCACCATTATATTATGGGGGTGTAGCTCAGTTGGTTAGAGCGCATGCCTGTCACGCATGAGGTCGCGAGTTCGACCCTCGTCACTCCCGCCATAACTTTAATAATATTTTATAAATTGCCTGGATGGCGGAACAGGTAGACGCACAGGACTTAAAATCCTGTGGTATTTAGTTACCGTGCCGGTTCGATTCCGGCTCTAGGCACCACTTAACGCGGGGTAGAGCAGTCTGGTAGCTCGTCGGGCTCATAACCCGAAGGTCGCAGGTTCAAATCCTTCCCCCGCCACCAAAATTAAATTAAGATATGCGGGAATAGCTCAGTTGGTAGAGCGTCAGCCTTCCAAGCTGAATGTCGCGAGTTCGACCCTCGTTTCCCGCTCCAAAGCGTCATTAGCTCAGTTGGTAGAGCACACGACTTTTAATCGTGTTGCCACAGGTTCAAATCCTGTATGACGCACCATTGTGTCTGTAGCTCAGCTGGATAGAGCAACGCCCTTCTAAGGCGTGGGTCAGGAGTTCGAATCTCTTCAGACACGCCATGAAATTTTGGATCCATAGCTCAGTTGGTCAGAGCACTCGGCTCATAACCGAGTGGTCGCTGGTTCGACTCCAGCTGGATCCACCACTGCCCCGTTCGTTCAGTGGTAAGGACATCAGATTTTCACTCTGGAAACAGGGGTTCGATTCCCCTACGGGGTACCATTAATAATAAATATTTCAAAGGCTGGAAGGCTATCCTAATTGGTAAGGAACCGGTCTTGAAAACCGGCGCCGCAAGGCTTCAGAGTTCGAATCTCTGGTCTTCCGCCAGAAAAATATGCCCAGATAGCTCAGTCGGTAGAGCAGGGGACTGAAAATCCCCGTGTCGGTGGTTCGATTCCGCCTCTGGGCACCATTTTTAGAGGATGGTCTCATAGCTCAGTTGGGAGAGCACCTGCCTTACAAGCAGGGGGTCACAGGTTCAAGTCCTGTTGAGACCACCATTATATTATGGGGGTGTAGCTCAGTTGGTTAGAGCGCATGCCTGTCACGCATGAGGTCGCGAGTTCGACCCTCGTCACTCCCGCCATACTTATGAATTTTAGGACATACAGATGTATGTCTATTTTTACATATAACGGAGGAAAATATGAGTATTGTAATGAATATAATTTGGCTTTTTTTTGGAGGTTTATTTTTGGCATTGGAATGGATAATTATGGGGATCATATCTATCATTTTTATAATAACTATTCCTTTTGCAAGAGGATGTTTTGAAATGGCTGCTTCGTGTTTGACACCATTTGGAAAAAAAGTAGAATTAAAAGAGAAGTTAGGTGAGCCAGCTAGACCTATAAGTGCATTTTTATGGATAATATTTGCAGGGATATGGTTAGCAATATCTCATATATTAATAGGTATAACTCAGTGTTGTACAATTATAGGAATACCTTTTGGTATACAAAATTTTAAACTAGTTCAAGTAGCTTTTAACCCATATAAATATACTTTAAGATAGCATAAAGAAAGTATTTAGTTATTAAATTAATATTGGATGTTAAAAAAGAAGTGAATAAGAAAGGAATATAATTTAAAGTATATCAAAAAAAGAGAAGAGTTTAGATAATGTTCTAATAGAAAGTTTCTCTGAGATAATGGAATCAGAAATATTTTATGGACAAGAAAATAATTGTAGAAATATTGGAAAGTTAAAATTAGCAATAAAAGAATATATAGATTATTATAATAATAAAATTAAAAGGATTAACATCTGCAAAATACAGGAGTTAATCCTTACTAATTAATAATGAAATAATAGTATCTAAGAAGGAGGGGTTACTATACAACCTCCTTTTGTATTATAATTTAGAAACTATATCTAGAATTTTATCTGTTATTGGACTAAAAAGAGCAGTTGAATCAGCGCACTCCTCTCCTTTAGTCATTCTAGCAAATCCTTTTGTCATAGGTAATTCCCCTAGAAGTGTAAGATTCATATCCTTTAAAAAATCATGGGCTCCACTTTCTTCATGAAAACTAATTTTAGTTTTACAACCAGGGCAAACTATATAACTCATATTTTCAACAACTCCTAATACAGGAACGTTTAATTTTTTGGTCATGTTCACAGCTTTGGCAACTATCATAGATACCATATCTTGAGGAACGGATACCATGATAACTCCATTTATAGGAGTAGATTGCATAACGGTTAGAGCTACATCTCCTGTTCCTGGAGGCATATCTATTAGAAGATAATCAAGATCTCCCCATAGTACTTCTTCCCAAAATTGCTTAACTGCATTACTTATAATAGAACCTCTCCATACTACTGGTTGACTTTCATCTTCTAATAATAAATTAAGAGAAATTATCTTTATTCCTTCTTTTGAAGTTACTGGAATTAGGTTAGTTCCATCTCCGGTAGCTTTTTGTCCAGCTAGTCCCATAAGTCTAGGAATACTAGGACCAGTAATATCAGCGTCCATGATACCAACTTTATATCCTCTTTTAGCTAGTTCTTTAGCGAATAAAGTAGTAACAGTGGATTTTCCTACTCCTCCTTTACCACTCATTATACCTATTACATTTTTTATATGATTTAATGGGTTATTTATAATCCCACAAGTTTCTTTGTCTTTTTTACAAGTACTTCCTGAAGGACAAGTGCTACAATTTGCCATTTGTTTTCCTCCTTAAAATTTTAATTCCTTAACTAAATCATACACGTATAAAATATTTTTGTCAAATTTAATTTAATAAGTGGTTTAGACGGCTATTGATATGGGGGAGTTATTAATTTTTGAGTTATATATTTTGACTAATTCTTCTTCTGTCAAATTTTTACTAGGTAAATCTAAAATAACTTTTCCTTTATCTAACATGACAATTCTATCAGCATATTTTATAGCATCTCTTAGGTTATGAGAGATCATAAGAGTAGTAATTTTTTGTTTTTGGATTAGTTCTTTTGTCTTTTCCATAATAACTTTTGAAGTTTTAGGATCAAGAGCCGAAGTATGTTCATCTAGAAGTAAAAGTTTAGGTTTTTTTAATGTAGTCATTAAAAGTGATAGTGCTTGTCTTTGACCACCAGATAGAAATTTTACTTGAGTATCTAGTTTATTTTCTAATCCTAAATCTAATTCTTTTAAAAGCTCTATAAATCTTGAAATATTACTTTTCTTTATTAAACTTTTTAATGAAAATTTTTCTCCTTTTTTATTAGCGAGAGAGATATTCTCTAAGATAGTTAAAGATGGAGAAACTCCCATAGATGGATCTTGGTGTATCTTTCCAATTTTGAGTGCTCTTTTCTCTTCTTTTAATTTGCCAATCTCTATTCCATCTAAAATAATAGAACCACCATCATTTTGAAGTGAGCCACTTATTAAATTAAAAAGGGTAGATTTTCCACAACCATTTGAACCAAGAATGGCTACAAACTCATTTTCTTTTACATTAAAATTAAAACCATTAAAAATATTTGTTTCATTTTCAGTTCCTATATTAAAACTCTTTGATAAATTTCTTATTTGTAACATCTTGTTTTCCCCCTTTTTTCATAAAATTTAGAATAGAAAGATTATTATATCCAATAAATACGATTACTATGAAAGCACTAATAGCTTTTAAATCAGTAGGAGCAAGCCCAACTTCTAGAGCAATACCACCTATAATTTTATACGTTATAGCTCCTATAATAGCTCTAGTTGTACCATTTAATCTCTTAGAATTTTTTAAGAAAGTATCTCCAATTATTATAGAAGCTAGAGCTGCAACAATGATAGAAGCTCCCATATTTATATCAGCAAAGCCTTGTAATTGTCCCATAATAGCTCCACTCATAGAGACTAGTCCATTTGATAGCATGAGTCCTAAAAGTTTGTAAGTATTGCAATTAACTCCTAAAGATTTTACTAAAGTTTCGTTATCTCCAGTAGCAATAAGTAGATATCCTCTTTCTGTTTTCAAGAAGCTATCCATTAAAACTTTGATTAAAAGAACAATTATAAGCAGAACTAAAGTTGTATTCCCATAGTCAAAAATACTTGAGTGATTATATAATGGAATATTAGCTTTACCATTGACCCTTAAGTTGACAGAATAAAGTATAGTCATAGTTAAGATACCAGCTAATATTGGTGCTATTTTCATTTTTATGTGCAAAGCATAGGTTAATACTCCAGCTAATGAACCAAAAATAAAAGCTAAGACAGTACTAGTTATAGGTTCAAATCCTAGTAGCATAAATTTTGAAAATATAAATGCTCCAAAAGGGAAAGTTCCCTCAACTGATAAATCAGGAAAGTCAAGTATTTTATATGTTATGAATACTCCAATAGCTAGGATAGCAAAGACAAGCCCCTGCTCTATTGATATAAATAGTAATGCTCCCATTTTAATCTCCTTTCTAATCTATAAATACAGCTCCCGAGAAAACTTGATTTTCTTTAGAGAGTTTCAATTTTTTAAGAGTGTTAGTATTGACGATCTTAGTGGTATTATTTAAAGTTTCTACAGGCATATCTTTAGGATTTTTCCCATCTACTAAAATATTTTTTGCCATACGACCTGTTTGTCTTCCTAATTCATAGTAACTAAGTCCATCAGTCATAAGTATTCCACCTTGAACATGAGCTTCTTCAGCTCCAACAGTAAGTTTGTTATATTTTACAGCTGTTTTAGAGATCAAGTTTATAGCTGAGGCTACAATATTATCAGTGATAGTGTAAAATCCGTCTACTTTTCTTACAACTGAGTTCACTGCTTGTGGAATATCATTTATATTATTGATTCCAACAGGAATTATTTCCAATCCAATTTCTTTTCCAACTTCTTTAGCTTTTTTTACTTGTATTTCTGAGTTAGATTCACTGGTGTTGTAAATGATAGCTATTTTTTTAGCCTTACTATCTAACTCTTTAAAAAGAGATAATTGTTTTTTAATAGGAGTAGCATCGCTTGTTCCAGTTACATTTCCACCTACATTTTCCATACTATTGACTAATTGTGAGTGAACCGGATCTGTTACAGCACTAAAAAGTAGAGGAATATCATTTGTAGCTTGTTTAGCAGACTGAGCTGAAATAGTTGCTATTGCAAATATTAAATCTTTTTTATCTACTACAAATTTTTGAGCTATCATGCTTGCAGTTCCAGTATCTCCTTGTGAATTTTTATAGTCAATATTGCTATCTATACCTAGCTCTTTGATTTCATCTTCGAATCCTTTTCTTACAGCATCAAGAGCTGGATGTTCAGCAAATTGTGTAATACCTATTTCGAAAACCTTATCATTAGCATAAACTAAGCTTCCCAAGATAAAAAAAATACTCATCAAAAATAGAGTTTTAATTTTCTGTCCTACACATCTTTTCATAAAAATTCCCTCCTTCTGAGAAATAAAAAAACCTTTTTACAAGAATTGTAAAAAGGTAAATAACAAAATATGTGAAAAAATATAGGAAAAAATTCCTACTATGTAATATCATTTTATTTCTCTACAATCCTACAATCCTACAGTTTTTTATTTCTATTACTATACTACTATTATACACTTATTTTCTTAGATTATATATAAAAATTTCTTAAATGTCAATAGGATTTTTATTCAATAGGAACAGCCCTATGTCCAAGACCTATAACAACTTCATCAAGTCTAAACATGCCTATAGTAAGAAAAATACAGACAGAGAGATGTTCGTGATATCTAGCTATTCCTATTTTACCACCTACATTGAAACCTACTGATTTATCTAAAATTTGATCGATAGCTTCTCTAGTAGCTCCAGTAACAGCTCCTTCATATACATGAGATTCCGAGATTAAACCATTTCTTTTAGCTGCAACTAGTGTTCTTTCTAATATCTTAGGAATAGATTCTACAACATTTCCACCAATATCAACAGCAGCAGTTTTTATTCCTTTTTTTAAATATTTTTCTTTTAATTCTAACTCCTCATCTCTACTACTCATAGACATTTCAACTGATATTCTAGCGATATCTTTACTTTTATATTGCATATAATTCCTCACTTTCTAATTTTATTATCTATATTATAGCAAAAAATCTAAAAAACTTACATAAGAAAATAAATTTGTATAAAAAGTTGTATGAAAATATTGAATAATTTTATTTTATATGATATATTAGAGGTATAGAGATTAATAATAACGCTTTTTATTGTTTTCAGTTATCATATTAAAACAATAAGAGGCGTTTTTTATTTTTAGGAGGTCAGATGCAAGTAAAAGAAAATAAAATGGGAACATATAAAATTCTACCATTATTATTAACAATGTCTATACCACCAACTATATCTATGTTAATAAATTCACTTTATAATATAGTAGACTCAATATTTGTAGCAAGGCTTGGAACGGAAGCGTTGACTGCAGTATCTTTAGCATTTCCAATTCAAAATTTAATATTAGCTATTGCAGTAGGTTCTGGAGTAGGTTTAAACTCATATATAGCTAGAAAATTGGGAGAAAGAAAGGAAGATATAGCTAATAAAACAGCTGGAAATGGAATAACTTTAGCAATAATACACTATTTAATTTTGTGTATATTGGGGATCTTCTTTATTAAGAGATTTTTTCAACTTTTTGTTCAAGAGGAAAATATATTAAAACTTGGAGTAAGTTATACATATATAATAATATTTTTTAGTATAGGAATTATTGCTCAGATAGCAATAGAAAAGATATTGCAAGCTACAGGAAATACATTGACTCCTATGTATTTACAAATAATAGGTGCTGTTGTTAATATAGTATTGGATCCTATATTAATATATGGTTATTTTGGATTACCTGCTATGGGTGTTAAAGGAGCAGCTATAGCTACAATAATTGGTCAATTAATCGCTTTATTTTGTTCTGTTTATGTTTTATTTTTTAAAAAACAGAGTATAAAAATATTGAAACAAGATTTTTTTATTGATAGAAAAATAGTAAAAGAGATATATAATGTTGGGATACCATCATTTTTTATAATGTCAATAGGCTCTTTTTTAGTAATGGGAATAAATCTTATTCTCTCTGAAATATCAAACTTAGCAATTTCACTTTTTGGAATATATTTTAAATTACAAACTTTTATATATATGCCAACTAGTGGAGTAACACAAGGAGCTATGCCTATTATGGGATATAGCTATGGAGCTAGAAATTCTAAGAGAGTATCTGAGGTATTAAACTATTCTATCATAATATGTGTGATAATTAATTTTTTAGGAAGTGCACTTTTTTGGCTTTATCCAAAGGAGATACTTCAGTTTTTTGAAGTGAGTGATGAAATGTTGAGTATGGGAGTACAAACAATGAGAATAATGTCAACGAGTTATTCATTTGGAAGTGTATGTTTTATATTTTCCTGCTTTTTACAAGCAATAGGGAAGGGATTTTCATCGTTGATAATAACTTTATTAAGGCAGTTCATATTACTTTTACCAATAGCATATATATTTGGAAAAATATATGGACTTATAGGTGTTTGGGCATCTTTTCCTATAGTTGATATAGTAACTTGTATTATTTCCGTATTTATGTATAAAAATTTTCTAGAAAAAGATCCAGTGATGACATTGAATAAAAGAAAGTATTGTAATTTGAGAAATTAGAGTAATCAAAGTAACTTTAAAGATAACTGTATTCAAAGAATAAAGAGCAAGCATGGTTTGACTTACTAAAAACATAAAATTTGATTTTAAACAACTGTGTTTTTAAGTATTTGCTTTTATCAGCTTGCTCTATTTATTTTCTTTAATTAATTTTTTTATAATCCCAGTTTTTTACTTGAAATTTTTTATACATAGAGCAACAGCTCCAAAAAATCCTGAATTCTCTCCTAAATCTGGAAAAACAATGTAATCATTGATATTTTTAAAAATTTGTTCTGTTTGAACGTAACCATTTAGTAATTTTACAACAGATTTTCTTACAGTTGGTAAAAGATGTTTGAACTTCATAACATCACCACCAAGTATTATTCTTTCTGGAGATAGAACTAATATATAATTTACCAAAGCATGTGCTATGTAAAAAGCTTCTAAATCCCAAGCTGGATGATCTTCAGGCAAAGAAGTAAGAGGTTTATTCCATCTTTTTTCAATAGCTGGACCAGATGCCATTCCTTCTAAGCAATTTCCGCCATGAAAAGGACAATTTCCAGCAAATTTATCTCTAGGGTGTCTGCTTACAAAAATATGTCCCATTTCAGGGTGTATCATACCATGTATCAGCTTCCCTTCTACAATAGCTCCTCCACCAATACCACTTCCAATAGTGAGAAAAATTGAATTGTTTAGACCTTTAGCAGCTCCCCAAACAGATTCTCCAAGAACAGCTGCATTTATATTGGTATCTAAATATACTGGGATATTTAGCTCAGAATGAAGAGTTCCGAGAATATTATAATTTCTCCAGGCCTTTTTAGGAGAAGAAGTAATATAACCATAAGTTTTAGAGTCAAAATTCAAATCCAAAGGACCAAAACAACCGATACCTAAAGCAACTATATTTTTTCTTTTAAAAAAATCGATAACAAGTGGAATAGTTTTTTCTGGAGTCTCTGTGAGAAAACTTACTTTCTCAAGAGTGTTACCATGTTCATCTGTTATTCCACATATAAATTTTTTTCCCCCAGCATCAATAGCTCCAAATTTCATAAAAATCTCCCTCCTTAAACGCTCCTTTTATAATATTATACCACATGAAATCACAATTTCCTTGTTTTTAAAAAACGTATTCAGTTTGAGATGGAATATAATCTAAATAAAGATTAGAATCAATCATTTTATCAAGTTTATCGATAGTATCAACTCCAGTAAAATATATTACTGTATTAGTATCAGGAATAAATTTTAAAGCATTACCTTGAACTTTTAAATCACCAATATTTTTAAGGATTGGTAATTTTAAAACAGGAGCTCCAATTTTGGTTGTAAGTTGAAGATAAATATCTTGTAATTCTTTTTTCTTGATAGTTTTTTTGTCAAAAATAACTCTAATCTTATTTAAAGAGTTATCTTTTAGAAAAAATTGATACTTTTCTATATTTTCTTTTGGATTTTGTACAGAGAGTATAGAAATATTCTTATCAATAGATATTTCTTCTTCTAAATTTTTAAAAATTAAATTGAGATTATTTTTATTATCACCCCAATTTATTCCATTAAAATCAGTTATAGCAAAAGATAGAGAAGACAAAAATAAAGGTAATAGTAAATATTTTTTCATAGTGTACCTCCTAATAATTAATATTTTAACAAATTTATAGAATTAGATAAATAAAATTTTGAAAAAGTTTAAAATAATTGATACTATTATAATATAATTAATACAAAATAGGGAGGTTAATGATGAAAAGAGAAAATTATATAAAGTGGGATGAATATTTTATGGGGATAGCACTTCTTTCAGCTATGAGAAGTAAAGATCCTAATACTCAAGTAGGAGCCTGCATAGTTAATGAGGAGAAAAAAATTATAGGAGTAGGTTATAATGGACTGCCTATTGGATGTAGTGATGATGAATATCCTTGGAAAAGAGAGGGAGAATTTTTAAATACTAAATATCCTTTTGTGTGTCATGCTGAATTAAATGCTATTTTAAATAGTACGAAATCTTTGAAGGGCTGTACTATATATGTGGCCCTTTTCCCTTGTCATGAATGTAGCAAGGCTATAATTCAAAGTGGAATAAAAGAGTTAGTCTATCTTTCAGACAAATATAGTGGAACAGAGTCAAATATAGCTTCTAAAAGAATGTTAAAATCAGCAGGTGTAAAATTTAGGCAATTAAAATCTGAAATAGAAAAAATAGAACTTTTTTTCACATGTAAAGATCATTAAGATTAAAGAGGGAGAAAAAATCCCTCTTTAACAGTACTTTCTTTATTTTCTTTTAAAAAAATTTTTAAAAGTTTTTTTAGGAGAAACATCTTTCATCTCTTGTTGTTTTTTTCTATATTGAGACCAATTGGGATCATTTTTCATATGTTTTTTTAATTGATTCATATATTGATATGTTGCTTTTACATCTGAGTATTTCTTTTTTATATTATATTTCATATCAGAAAAAGTCTGACTAATACCCAAAAAAATATCCTTTAGGTTGTAAAAAACTCTTTTAGGGAAATTATATTGATAGATTTTACTACAATGAGGACATCTATATTTTGCTGATTTATCAGAAATTTTCATTTTTTTCTTACAATTTGGACAAATAATAATAAATTTTTTCATTTAAAACTCCTAGAACTAATGATATAATAACTGTGAATAATTATATCATAAATATTTTATAAGGAGAATAGAGAAGTTGAAAGGAAATGAAATAAAAATTATCAGTAATCTAGAATTTTTTAAGGGACTGATGGAGGAGGAAATTTTAGAGATATTTAAAGAAAGTAAATGTAAAATTTTAAAGTTTAAAAAAGGAGAGCATGTAGTTTTTAGAGGAGATAATATTGATGGTATATATATTAACATTCGAGGTATTTTAGTTGCAGAAATGTTAAAAGAAGATGGAAATGTAAAAAAAATAGAGGAATTACCTGAAGGAAAAATACTTGCTTCAGCTTTTATCTTTGGAAAAGTAAATAAGTTTCCAGTTGATTTGATAGCTAAAAGTGAAGCAGAAATCTTTTATATTCAAAAGAAAGAACTTATAAAATTATTGAAGAAGAACTCAAAGATTTTAGTTAGATTTTTAGATGAGATAAGTAATAAAGCTCAATTTTTATCAAAAAATTTATGGGAAAGTTTGAGTAATAAAACAATAAATCAAAAATTAGCTGAATATATATTAAAAAATGAAAAAGAGAATTATTTTGAATTTGATAAAAGTATTAAAGAGTTAGCAGAATATTTTAATGTAAGCCGTCCATCTCTTTCAAGGGTTATAAAAAGTTTTATAGAAGAAGGAGTTATTATAAAATTAGAAAAAAATAGATATGAGATAGTATCAAAAAAGAAACTAGAAAAATATAACTTTTAAAAAACAAAAAAATTTAAAAAACTATTGACGTATTCCTAAATATGTGATAATATATACCTTGTCCGCAAGAGAGCGGTACTGATGAATAAGGACATTAGCAACAGAATAGAGAAAGATAAGTAATGCAAACACAACAATAAATTGGTGTAAATAATCAGTATATTTTACTGAGTTTAATAGATTGAACGAAGAGTTTGATCCTGGCTCAGGATGAACGCTGACAGAATGCTTAACACATGCAAGTCTACTTGATCCTTCGGGTGATGGTGGCGGACGGGTGAGTAACGCGTAAAGAACTTGCCCTGCAGTCTGGGACAACATTTGGAAACGAATGCTAATACCGGATATTATGTGAGTTTCGCATGGAATTCATATGAAAGCTATATGCGCTGCAGGAGAGCTTTGCGTCCTATTAGCTAGTTGGTGAGGTAACGGCTCACCAAGGCCATGATAGGTAGCCGGCCTGAGAGGGTGAACGGCCACAAGGGGACTGAGACACGGCCCTTACTCCTACGGGAGGCAGCAGTGGGGAATATTGGACAATGGACCATAAGTCTGATCCAGCAATTCTGTGTGCACGATGAAGTTTTTCGGAATGTAAAGTGCTTTCAGTTGGGACGAAGTAAGTGACGGTACCAACAGAAGAAGCGACGGCTAAATACGTGCCAGCAGCCGCGGTAATACGTATGTCGCAAGCGTTATCCGGATTTATTGGGCGTAAAGCGCGTCTAGGCGGTTTGGTAAGTCTGATGTGAAAATGCGGGGCTCAACTCCGTATTGCGTTGGAAACTGTCAAACTAGAGTACTGGAGAGGTGGGCGGAACTACAAGTGTAGAGGTGAAATTCGTAGATATTTGTAGGAATGCCGATGGGGAAGCCAGCCCACTGGACAGATACTGACGCTAAAGCGCGAAAGCGTGGGTAGCAAACAGGATTAGATACCCTGGTAGTCCACGCCGTAAACGATGATTACTAGGTGTTGGGGGTCGAACCTCAGCGCCCAAGCTAACGCGATAAGTAATCCGCCTGGGGAGTACGTACGCAAGTATGAAACTCAAAGGAATTGACGGGGACCCGCACAAGCGGTGGAGCATGTGGTTTAATTCGACGCAACGCGAGGAACCTTACCAGCGTTTGACATCCTAGGAAGTTGGCAGAGATGCCTTCGTGCCCCTTCGGGGGAACCTAGTGACAGGTGGTGCATGGCTGTCGTCAGCTCGTGTCGTGAGATGTTGGGTTAAGTCCCGCAACGAGCGCAACCCCTTTCGTATGTTGCCATCATTAAGTTGGGCACTCATGCGATACTGCCTGCGATGAGCAGGAGGAAGGTGGGGATGACGTCAAGTCATCATGCCCCTTATACGCTGGGCTACACACGTGCTACAATGGGTAGTACAGAGAGTCGCAAACCCGCGAGGGGGAGCTAATCTCAGAAAACTATTCTCAGTTCGGATTGTACTCTGCAACTCGAGTACATGAAGTTGGAATCGCTAGTAATCGCAAATCAGCTATGTTGCGGTGAATACGTTCTCGGGTCTTGTACACACCGCCCGTCACACCACGAGAGTTGGTTGCACCTGAAGTAGCAGGCCTAACCGCAAGGAGGGATGCTCCGAGGGTGTGATTAGCGATTGGGGTGAAGTCGTAACAAGGTATCCGTACGGGAACGTGCGGATGGATCACCTCCTTTCTAAGGAGCAATACTTTCTCTATTCTATTGATAATGTTCTTTCAATAATTGTAAGTCAAATGACTAAATTATTAGATGTAGATTTAATAAATCTGAAACATTATTATTTATGAGATGAATGAGCGTTCGTAGCTCAGCTGGTTAGAGCACACGCCTGATAAGCGTGAGGTCGGTGGTTCGAGTCCACTCGAACGCACCATAAAGATATGGGGATATAGCTCAGTTTGGGAGAGCGACGCACTTGCACTGCGTAGGTCAGCGGTTCGATCCCGCTTATCTCCACCAAATTAATGGACATTGGAAACTATATAGTAAATCAGATAATACAATTTAACTCTAATTTTAATAGAGTTAGCTGTCAATCAATATTTAAAAACTAAAGGTTAAAATAATTAAGGGCACATAGGGAATGCCTAGGTAGTAAGAGCCGATGAAGGACGTGGTAAGCTGCGATAAGCTCAGGGTAGTTGCAATCGAACGTTTGATCCTGAGATTTCCGAATGGAGCAATCCGCTAAGTTGAAGACTTAGCACGAAAGAGGGTACCGCGTGAACTGAAACATCTAAGTAACGCGAGGAAAAGAAAGTAAAAACGATTCCCCAAGTAGCGGCGAGCGAACGGGGATGAGCCCAAACCGCATAAATGTCAAGGATGCAGCCGTTGTTTATGCGGGGTTGTGGGAAGAACTACGAGGAACTGCAACGTACTCAACAATGTTAATGACTGAACTGGAACTAGTTGGAAAGCTAGATCGTAGAAGGTGATAATCCTGTACAGGTAAACTCATTAACTTGTCCGTTCTCTCCCAAGTAACATGGAACACGAGGAATTCTGTGTGAATCTGCGAGGACCATATCTCGTAAGGCTAAATACTCTTACTAACCGATAGCGTATAGTACCGTGAGGGAAAGGTGAAAAGAACCCCGGGAGGGGAGTGAAATAGAACCTGAAACTATGTGCTTACAAGCGGTCAGAGCCCTTCGGGGTGATGGCGTGCCTTTTGGAGAATGATCCTGCGAGTTACGTTCAGTGGCAAGGTTAAGTTTAACGGAGCCGAAGGGAAACCGAGTCTGAACAGGGCGATTTTAGTCGCTGGGCGTAGACGCGAAACCTGGTGATCTAAGCCTGTCCAGGGTGAAGCTGTGGTAAGACACAGTGGAGGCCCGAACTCACCGCCGTTGAAAAGTTGGGAGATGAGGTAGGTTTAGGGGTGAAAAGCCAATCGAACTAGGAGATAGCTCGTTCTCTCCGAAATGCATTTAGGTGCAGCCTTGAGTGTTTAATTATGGGGGTAGAGCACTGAATGGACTAGGGGGCGCATTGCTTACTGAATCCAATCAAACTCCGAATACCATAATTCAAGAGCTCAGGAGTGAGACTATGGGAATTAACTTCCATCGTCAAAAGGGAAACAACCCAGACCACCAGCTAAGGTCCCTAATCATAACTAAGTGGGAAAGGAGGTGGAGATTCATAAACAACCAGGAGGTTGGCTTAGAAGCAGCCATACCTTTAAAGAGTGCGTAATAGCTCACTGGTCGAGAGTCTCTGCGCCGACAATGTAACGGGGCTAAGTTATGAACCGAAGCTGTGGAATTGCGCAAGCAATTGGTAGGAGAGCGTTCTGTAGGCCGTTGAAGGAGAAGCGTAAGCAACTCTGGAGGTATCAGAAGTGAGAATGCAGGAATAAGTAGCGAGAAGGGAGGCGAGAATCCTCCCCGCCGGAAGACCAAGGTTTTCAGGGTAAAGCTTGTCTTCCCTGAGTAAGCCGGGACCTAAGCCGAGGCTATAGTGCGTAGGCGAATGGAAAACAGATTAATATTTCTGTGCCAGTCATATTTTGTGATGGAGGGACGCAGAAGGGTATGTGCGCGGAAGAACGGTAGTTTCCGTAAAAGCATGTAGAATGACTTGATAGGTAAATCCGTCAAGTTAGATTTGAGGTGTGATATATAGTCGTAAGATGAATGTACAGATCCCACGCTGCCAAGAAAAGCTTCTAACGTTAAGGTATGACTGCCCGTACCCGAAACCGACACAGGTGGTCAGGATGAGAAATCTAAGGCGGACAGGCTAACTCTCGTTAAGGAACTCTGCAAAATAGCCCCGTAACTTAGGGAGAAGGGGTGCCCCTGGGCGTGAGTATACACGCAATGCAAAGCGCTTGGGGGTCGCAGTGAAGAGGCTCAAGCAACTGTTTAACAAAAACACAGGTCTATGCTAAGCTGTAAGGCGATGTATATGGGCTGACACCTGCCCAGTGCCGGAAGGTTAAGAGGAGGAGTGAGAGCTCCGAATTGAAGCCCCGGTGAACGGCGGCCGTAACTATAACGGTCCTAAGGTAGCGAAATTCCTTGTCGGGTAAGTTCCGACCTGCACGAATGGTGTAATGATTTGAGCGCTGTCTTGACGGGAGGCCTGGTGAAATTGTATTACCGGTGAAGATACCGGTTACCTACAGTAGGACGGAAAGACCCCATGGAGCTTTACTGTAGCTTGGTATTGGGTTTTGGCATTGCATGTATAGGATAGTTGGGAAACTATGAAGATGTGGCGCTAGCTGCATTGGAGTTGTCGGTGGAATACCAACCATTCAATGTTGAAATTCTAATCTGTGGTTTGAAGCCACGGAGACAGTGCTAGGTGGGCAGTTTGACTGGGGCGGTCGCCTCCGAAAGAGTAACGGAGGCGTTCAAAGGTTCTCTCAGGTTGGATGGAAATCAACCGCAGAGTGCAATGGCATAAGAGAGCTTGACTGCGAGACTGACGGGTCGAGCAGGTGCGAAAGCAGGACATAGTGATCCGGCGATTCCGAATGGAAGGATCGTCGCTCAACGGATAAAAGCTACCCTGGGGATAACAGGCTGATCCTACCCGAGAGTCCATATCGACGGTAGGGTTTGGCACCTCGATGTCGGCTCATCGCATCCTGGGGCTGGAGAAGGTCCCAAGGGTTGGGCTGTTCGCCCATTAAAGCGGTACGTGAGCTGGGTTCAGAACGTCGTGAGACAGTTCGGTCCCTATCCACTGTAGGCGTTAGAATATTGAGAAGATCTGTCCTTAGTACGAGAGGACCGGGATGGACAAACCTCTGATGTACCAGTTGTCACGCCAGTGGCACAGCTGGGTAGTCACGTTTGGAACAGATAACCGCTGAAAGCATCTAAGCGGGAAACTGACTTCAAGATAAGTATTCTTTAAGACTCCTTCGAGCCTAGGAGGTAGATAGGTTGGGGGTGTAAGGGTTGCGAGGCCTTTAGCTGACCAATACTAATAAGTCGAAGTTTTAACCTTCAAATAATCAAGAAGTAACGAAGTTACGACTATGATTATTTAGACGCAGATGACTGAAAGGAATCAGCGTTACCTGATATTACTATATAGTTTCAAATGCCTATGTAAATAGACATTAGCTTGGTGAGAAGAGCTACGGGGGTACACCCAGACACATTCCGAACCTGGAAGTTAAGCCCGTAAACGCTGAAAGTACTTGGAGGGAAGCCTCCTGGAAGGATAGGAACTTGCCAAGCATTTAATCAAATAATTAATAATGCTTAGTGAAAATAGCTATGGGGGTACACCTAGTCACATTCCGAACCTAGAAGTTAAGCCCATAAACGCTGAAAGTACTTGGAGGGAAGCCTCCTGGGAGGATAGGAATTCGCTAAGCTTTTTTATTTTTTGTAATTTATTTTAATTGCTTTTTTGAAATAAGATGGTAAAATTTAATAGTGGATTAAAATTATGTACTATAAATAAGGAGGAAAATAATATGATACCTAAAAAAGATATTGCTTTTCAAGAATTAGAAGCTTATATTTCTACTTTTGAAGATAAAAAAAGCTCATTAATTATAATACTTCATAAGGCACAGGAGATATTTGGATATATTCCTGAAGAAGTACAGGAATTTGTAGCTGAAAAAGTAGGAGTACCAGTGTCTAAAGTATATGAAGTTGTAAATTTTTATAGTTTTTTTTCAATGAAACCAAAGGCTAAATATCACATCTCTGTTTGTACAGGAACAGGTTGTCGTGCTAGAGGCTCAGAGAAAATATTAGAGTTTCTTCAAAAAGAGTTAAAAATTCAAAAAATAGGGGATTTAACTGAGGATAATCTTTTCTCTTTGAATTCTTTAGGATGTATGGGAGCATGTGGACTAGCACCTGTTGTGGTAATAGGAAAGGATATACATGGAAGATTAAAATTAGAAGATGTAAAAGTTATAATAGAAAAATATAGAGACTCAAATGCTTAAAATTTTATATAAAACTGAATTTTTTTATAAAAAAGTAAAAAAGTTTTCAAAAAAATATATAGAGAAAATAAAATTATATATAAAAAATATATAATAAATAAAAAAATGATAATTTTAATTGACAGATGTAATATATGGGTGTATAATCATTGAAAACAGATTTAGAAAGTTTGAGGGATAAGTACTAAAACAATAGTACTTTTTTTAGTAGAATTCTTTTTAAATCTAAAAAATATATATAAGGGGGAAAATATGAAAAAATTACTTTTATTCTGTTGGATGTTTTTAATGTCAATCTTTAGTTTCGCAGCAAACGCTGACTACCATATTGGAGTAGTAAGTGGAACTGTTTCTCAATCAGAAGATAGCCTTCGTGGAGCTGAAGAATTAATAAAAATGTATGGAGCTGTTGATAAGGGAGGAATGGTTACTCATGTAACTTATCCAGATAATTTTATGCAAAAGATGGAAACTACTATATCGCAAATGGTTGCTTTAGCTGATGACCCTAAAATGAAGGCTATCATTGTTATAGAGGCAGTGCCAGGAACAGTGGAAGCTTTTAGAAGAATAAGAGAAGCTAGACCAGATATTTTACTTGTTGCTAACTCACCACATGAGGATCCAGAAATTATAACAGAGGTTTCTGATTTAGTAACAAATCCAGATAACGTAGCGAGAGGATATTTAATTGTTAAAGCGGCAAAGAATATGGGTGCAGATAAATTTATGCATATATCTTTCCCAAGACACTTAAGTTATGAATTATTGTCAAGAAGAAGAAATATAATGGCAGAAGCTGCTAAAGATTTAGGAATGGAATTTATAGATGTTTCAGCTCCAGATCCAGTAAGTGATGTTGGAGTAGCAGGAGCTCAACAATATATATTAGAGCAAGTACCTAACTGGTTAAATAGATATGGTAAAAATGTTGCTTTCTTTGCAACAAATGATGCTCATACAGAGCCATTACTAAAAAGAATAGCTGAAGATGGAGGATATTTTGTAGAAGCTGACTTACCATCTCCTACAATGGGATATCCTGGTGCTTTAGGAATTAAATTTACTGAAGATGAAAAAGGAAATTGGCCAAAAATATTAAAGAAAGTTGAAGATACAGTTGTAGGTAAGGGTGCAGCAGGAAGAATGGGAACTTGGGCATATTCATACAACTTTGCATCAGCAATAGCATTAGGAGATCACGTAAGAAACGTAATTGAAAATGGTACTGATATAATTGATTTTGATGCAATTATTGAATCATATAATAAATTTACTCCAGGAGCAGAATGGAACGGAAGTAATTATGCTGATGTAAATGGAGTAGAGAAAGAAAATTTCTATCTATTATACCAAGATACTTATGTTTTAGGAAAAGGATACTTACACATGACAGATGATGAAGTTCCTGCTAAATATTTTGAAATAAAATAATAAGGTGAGGGGAAATATTTTCCCCTCATTTTTCTTTAAGAGGTGAAAAATTTGAAAGAGATATTATTAAAAATTGAAAATCTTTCTAAGGCATTTGGAGAGAACACAGTTTTAAAAGACATTAATTTAGAAGTGAGGCCTGGAGAGATAGTAGGATTAGTTGGAGAAAATGGTGCAGGTAAATCTACATTGATGAAATGTATATTTGGAATGCCAGTGATTTCAGAAACAGGAGGATATGGAGGTAAAATATATTTTGATGGCCAGGAAGTAAATTTTTCATCACCTTTTGAGGCCTTAGGTGCTGGAATAGGTATGGTACATCAGGAGTTTTCATTAATTCCAGGATTTAAAGTTTCTGAAAATGTTGTTTTGAATAGAGAATCTACATTAAATAGTTTTTTAGAAGGTTTGTTTGGTTCAAGAATAAAAGCGATAGATAAAAAAGAGATAGATGAGAGAACAAAAGGGGCTCTTTCAAATTTAGGAGTAGATATTAAATCTAGCACAGTAATTAGTGAGATGCCTGTTGCACACAAGCAATTTACAGAAATAGCTCGTGAAATTGAAAGAGAAAATACAAAACTTTTGGTATTGGATGAACCAACAGCAGTACTTACAGAGGAAGAGGCAAAAGTACTTCTAGAAACTATGAAAAAATTATCTGAAAAAGGTATAGCAATACTATTTATAACTCATAGACTTGATGAGATATTATCGGTATGTAATAAAGTAGTAGTTTTAAGAGATGGACTATTAATAAACTCAGTAGCAACAGAGGATACAAATGTAAATCAGATAACTGAATGGATGATAGGAAGAAAGATGGAGGGATCTGCTCATAATGTTAAGACTGAAGATGAACTAAAAGAAACTATTATTTCTATAAAAAATCTTTGGGTTGATATGCCGGGAGAGGGAGTAAAGAATCTTTCTTTAGATATTAAAAAAGGAGAGATTTTAGGACTTGGAGGAATGGCAGGTCAAGGGAAAATAGGAGTAGCTAATGGAATAATGGGACTTTATGATGCTAGAGGAGAAGTTACTTTTAAAGGAGAGAAGATAACTTTAAATTCTCCAGCAGAACCATTATCTAAAGGACTTTTCTTTGTATCTGAAGATAGAAAAGGAGTAGGGCTTCTATTAGATAGTTCAATAGAGGATAATATAGCTTATCCAGCTATGCAAATTAAAAAGATGTTCTTTAAAAAGGCTTTTGGAATATTTAATATAGTAGATGAAAAAGCTGTAAAAGAAAATGCACAAGAGTATGTAAAAAAATTGGAGATAAGATGTACTAGTGAAAAGCAAAGAGCACAGGAGCTTAGTGGAGGAAATCAACAAAAAGTTTGCTTGGCTAAAGCTTTCACTATGAATCCAGAAGTATTATTCGTATCTGAACCTACAAGAGGAATAGATGTAGGAGCTAAAAAACTTGTGCTAGATACTTTAAAAGAGTATAACAAAGAAAAAGGAACAACTATTATAATAACTTCATCTGAAATAGAGGAGCTAAGAAGTATATGTGATAGGATAGCTATAATAAATGAGGGAAAAGTTGAAGGGATCCTACCACCGACAGCTGATATATTAGAGTTTGGTAAAATGATGGTAGGAGTTAAGGAGGCAGGAAATGAATAGTATAAATAAGATGATAAAAGAGGCTGGTTGGCCAAGAATAATAATAGCATTATTTCTTTTATCAATGTATGTAGTGTCTCCTTTTATTGGAATAAACTTAAAAGCAGCTTTAGGAGATACCTTAGTAAGATTTGGAATGAATGCAATATTAGTGCTATCTTTAGTACCTATGATACAAGCTGGAACAGGGCTTAACTTTGGAATGCCATTAGGAGTAGAGGCAGGACTTTTAGGGGCTGTTATCAGTATAGAGTTAGGATTAAAAGGTGTTACAGGAGTATTTGGAGCAATAGTTTTTTCTCTTCCATTTGCACTTTTATTTGGATGGCTCTATGGTCATATTCTAAATAAAGTAAAAGGTGGAGAGATGATGATAGCCACTTATATAGGATTTTCATCAGTTGCTATTATGTGTATTATGTGGCTTATACTTCCATTTAAAAGTCCAGATATGATCTGGGCATATGGAGGAGAGGGACTACGTACTACAATTAGTGTTGAAAACTATTGGCATAAAGCATTTGAAAAAGCTCTACATATAAATAGTAGTTTTCTTCCATTAGGAGAGATAGTCTTCTTTATTATACTGGCTTTTCTTATTTGGATATTTTTTAGAACAAGAAGTGGTTATGCCATGAAAGCAGTAGGAACTAATGATATGTTTGCAAGAGCTACTGGAATAAATATTGATAAGGTGAGAGTACAGTCAGTAGTAATGTCAACAGTTCTTTCAGCAGTTGGAATTGTAATATACCAGCAAAGTTTTGGATTTGTACAATTATATTTAGCACCATTTTATATGGCCTTTCCAGCAATAGCTGCTATTCTTATTGGGGGAGCATCTGTAAATAAGGTTACAATAGCAAATGTAGTGGTAGGAACATTCCTTTTCCAAGGAATACTTACAATGACACCTACTGTTGTAAATGGACTTATAAAAACAGATATGTCAGAAACAATAAGAATAATAGTATCTAATGGAATGATACTTTATGCTCTAACAAGAAAGGACGGTGCTGGAAGTGGAAAATAAGATGAAGAAATTTTTGATAAACAATATAGTACCTATATTTATGATAATTATAATAGTAGCTTCAATTCCAATATCGGGACTGAGTATGGAATATATTATTCAAGAGATAATACTTAGACTTTCTCGTAACCTATTCTTAGTTCTTTCATTATTAATCCCAATAATTGCAGGAATGGGACTTAACTTTGGTATTGTTTTAGGAGCTATGGCAGGTCAGTTAGCACTTATTTTTATTACAGATTGGCAAATAGTAGGATTACAAGGATTTTTCTTAGCTATTATTTTATCACTTCCAATGGGAGCTCTTTTAGGACTTGTAGGAGGAGTAGTTTTAAATAGAGCTAAGGGTAGAGAGATGATTACCTCTATGATACTTGGATTTTTTATCAATGGAGTGTATCAGCTTATAGTTTTATATGGAATGGGTAAAGTAATACCTATAACAGATAGTGCTATTCTTTTATCTAGAGGATATGGAATTAGAAATGCTATTGATTTAAAGAATATTAGAAGAGCTCTAGATGATGCTGTGGTTTTAAAGATAGGGGAGTTCTCTATTCCTTTATTGACAATAATTGCTGTTGTATTATTTTGTCTATTTATAGTTTGGTTTAGAAAAACAAAATTAGGTCAAGATATGAGAGCAATAGGACAAGACTTAGAGGTATCTAAATCAGCTGGTATCGCTGCAGATAGAACAAGGGTTATAGCAATAGTTATATCTACAATGTTAGCGGCAATAGGACAAATAATTTTCTTACAAAATATAGGAACAATGAATACTTATAATAGCCATGAACAAATAGGAATGTTCTCAATAGCCGCCTTACTTATAGGGGGAGCTAGTGTAGCAAAAGCTTCTATACCTAATGCTTTAAGTGGAGTTGTACTTTTCCATGCTATGTTTATTTTAGCACCAAGAGCTGGGAAAGAGTTAATTGGTTCTGCACAAATAGGAGAATATTTTAGAGTATTTGTATCTTATGGAATAATAGCTTTAGTCCTTATTATGCATCAATGGAGAAGAGAGAAAGAGAAAGCTGAAGAGAGAAGAAGAGCATTAGAAGCAGCACAAAATAGTAGTAAAGGAGAGGATAAATAATGAAGATGATAAGAAATTGGGTACTTCTTATGATAGTAGTTATTGGAATCTCAGTAGCACTATTTATAACTGGAAGACTGCATAGTGTATACTTTGAAAATAGAGCAAGAGATGGTTATGAAGCCATAAAAGATGTATCTTATTCATTAAATGGAGAAAAGGCTAAAAAAGTAAGAGTGAATAGAAGAGGAATGGGGGAAGCTAAAGGAAGAACTCATGAGTTATTAGTAACTTATAAAGATGAAAATGGGGAAAAACAAGAGATAAAGAAGACTATAACTCTTGGAGCAACAGAGAATGTAATTATCTATTTACCAGTGCTAGTAGGAAATGGAGAGAATTGGATAGAAGAATTCGAGGCAAAATAAATTTTAATCATCAAAATATTAGTGTTAATAAATAATTAATTTTTTTTAAATTATACTTGACAAAATATAAAAAATAGTATAAACTTGATTTATGTAAATTAAAAGAAAGAAATTAAAAATACACTAGGAGGGATTTAAATGCACGTAATAGATAAAGATACTTGTATCGGATGTGGAGCTTGTGAGGCAGCTTGTCCAGTAGGAACTATATCAATGGATGATGATGGAAAATATGTTATTGGAGATGCTTGTGTAGACTGTGGAGCTTGTGCTGGTGGATGTCCAGTATCAGCTATATCAGCTCAGTAATTAAGTTTAAAAGAGTCCGAATGGACTCTTTTTTTATTTCTAGGAGGCTTATTCATGTACAATGAGATAGATTTACATCATATGAATTTTGATGATGCTCTTAAGGTATTTATCAGAAAATACAATTTATTATATAAACAGGGACATAGAAAAGAGATAATGGTAATACATGGATATGGCTCAAAATTTTTAGATAGTAAACCTGTTATAAGGACGAAAATAAGAGCATATTTTTTGAGAAATAAAGAGTGTGTAAAAATGAGACTGGATATGAACCCAGGTATTACTTATGTTATGCCATTAAAACCGCTACCAATACCGAGGAAAAATAAAAGATAATACTTTAAAAAAATAGACTAAAGTTGTATAATTTAAAGAAACGATTAGGAGAAAAAAATGTATATAAAGAGTAAAAAAAATATAGGAGAACAACAAAAAAATGAGATTTTAAGATTTCTTGAGGATAATAGATTAGGTAGTGTCATTTTAAAAGAAAAAGATTACTATAAAATAGGTGTGGTAGGAGATAAGGAAAAAGTTGATTTAGATAGACTTCTTTCTTTTGATGGAGTTGATGAATTAGTAAGTATAGGAAAGAGCTACAAGTTTGTAAGTAGAGAATTTCAACCAGAAGATACTATAATAGATGTGAGAGGTAGAAAAATAGGAGGAGGAAATTTTCTAGTAATGGCAGGACCATGTGCTATTGAAAGTAAAAAATCTATATTTGAAATAGCTAAAAAAGTTAAGTCAGCTGGAGCTCAAGCTTTGAGGGGTGGAGCTTTCAAACCAAGAACATCTCCATATGACTTTCAAGGATTAGGAGAAGAAGGATTAAAATATATGAAAGAAGCAGCTGATACTTATGATATGTTGGTAGTAACTGAAGTTATGGATGCTAGTGATATACCTCTAATAAGTAAATATGCAGATATATTTCAAGTGGGAACTAGAAATATGCAAAATTTTTCTCTTCTAAAAGCTTTAGGAAGAGCAGGTAAACCAATACTTTTAAAAAGAGGAATGAGTGCTACAATGAGAGAGTTACTCATGGCAGCAGAGTATATAGTAGCTCATGGAAATAGAGAGGTTATACTTTGTGAAAGGGGAATAAGAACATTTGAAACTATCACAAGAAATACAGTAGATATAAATGCTATACCACTTTTGAAAGAGAAATCACATCTTCCAGTAGTAATAGATGCAAGTCATGGAACAGGCAGACGTAATTTGGTAGAACCTGTAACTTTAGCAGGAGTAATAGCTGGAGCTGATGGAGCTATGGTGGAGGTACATGATAATCCTGAATGTGCTACTTCTGATGGAATGCAATCCCTATATTTTAAAGATTTTGAAAAACTTATGAGAAATTTAAATAAAGTTTTAAGATTAAAAAATGAGTTGGAGTAGAGATGTTTTTAGATAGAGATAGTTATATAGAACTACAAGAGTGGAGAAAGTTAGGTGTATCAGCAATATATACCAAAAAAAATTATGGGAATGTGAAAGAGATGAGTAAGGAGAAGATATTAAAAGACTTTTCTTTAGAGGGAAGATATATTGTATCAGGGTTTCAAACTCATAGTGATAATATAGTAATAGTCAATAGTCTAGAAAAGTTATACTTTGAAGATACAGATGGATTTATTACTAACAGAAGAGATATAGTGATATTGACTAAATATGCAGATTGTTTACCTATATATTTACTTGATGAAAAAAGAGAAGTTATAGGGGCTGTACATTCTGGTTGGCAAGGTAGTTATAAGGAGATAGGAAAAAAAGCTATAAAACTTATGATAGATGAGTATGGATGTAGTTTAGAAAATATTAGAGTAGCTTTCGGTATAGGGATATCTCAAAAGAGGTATGAGGTAGGAGAAGAATTTTTACAAAAGTTTAAAGATAAATTTTCAGAAAAGTTGATAATGGAAAGTTTCAAAAAAGAGAATGGTAAAATATATTTTGATAATCAGGAATTTGTTTATCGAAATTTATTAGAATTAGGATTATTAAAAGAGAATATATTATTAAATAAATTGTGTACCTATGATGGAAAGTTTCATTCCTACAGAAGAGATAAAATGAAATCAGGAAGAAATGGTGCTTTAATATATTTTAGAGCTTAATTCGAGAGAGAATTAATAAAAAAACACTTTCAATTTGATTGAAGGTGTTTTTTTTATTATAATTTTTTAAATTAAAAACTTTTAGTGTTATAAAAATAAAAAAATAAAAAAATATCGTTTCAAAACTAGATATATTCAGTTTTATTTTTAAACAAAAATAATAAAAATTTTAAAAATAAAACATGAATTCACATGATTGACATAATTATATGTTATTATATATATAAGAAAAAAATAAAAAAAATTTATAAATTAAAAAATAAAAAAAAATTTAAAAAATTATACATATTTATAAATTTAGGGAGGAAATTAGAGTAAATAAGATAATTCCAATACTTATGCTAGTATTGAGTGTTGGAGCATTGGGAGCTGTAAAAACAGAATTGAAAAAAGATGAGAATGGGAGATATTCAGGAAGTGCTACATTGAGATTAGTGGCTAGAGGAAGAATAGTGAATCCAGTTCCAACTAAGATGTTAGTTATATCTTCAGAGAATAATAGTTCAATAGAACTTAAACATAAAGATATAAAAAGTGATAAAAATAATGTGAGTAAAGGAGAGTTTAGTGCTCAAATTTTAGAGAAAAATGAAAAAGGAGAATATGTAATTTCTGATACAAAAAAGAGTATAGTTGCTAAATTAATAGATAAAGAAAATATGAAAGAAGTAGCTAATAAAGAGAGAGAAGTGAAAAATCTTATTGGAGAAAATGTGGGAGAAATCTCTTATACTTTAAAAGATAGTGGAACAAATAGTGATTATAATGGGGAGATAACTTCAAAAGTAATAGCTAGAGGGAGTAGTAAAGGAGTCTTTGTAGATAATTCTACAGCAGTAGCAATTTTAGTAAAATAATAGGATAAAACTAAAGGGAATTTTCTCTTTAGTTTTTTTATTTAAAAGTTATTAATTATAAATGTATAGTTAAAACATACTTGACAAAATTGTGATAATGATGTATTTAATATAGTAAAATAGAGTATTTAAAAAAGTCTATATCTAGTTTTGCGAGGAAAGTTTATGAGAGAAAGTATGGAATTATTAAAGAGATACTTGAGTTTCAAGGATTATTGGATAATAAGTATGTTTAGATATTTAAATATAGAAATAGGGAATATTAATTATAAAATAGATAAAGAGACATTGGCTGTACTTTGTTTATATTTAAAAAATAGAGAGTATAAGGTATTGAGGGAAATTTGGAGTGAAAAATCAATACAACATGATATGTTTGAGTTTTGTGATTATGCATATGATTACTTTAGTAAAACTTTAATTCCAAGTAAAAGAGAATTTGAGGAAAAAATGCTTGAAAGGCTTAAATGTTCTCCTATAAAAAATTTATTACTATCATTTTATGAGGAATTTAATTATCAATATAAGGTAAGAGTGTCAGAAAAGGATTTTTATTATAC
Organism: Fusobacterium necrogenes; assembly: GCF_900450765.1. Lineage (NCBI taxonomy): Bacteria > Fusobacteriati > Fusobacteriota > Fusobacteriia > Fusobacteriales > Fusobacteriaceae > Fusobacterium > Fusobacterium necrogenes. The sequence continues at coordinate 1,925,267 of NZ_UGGU01000003.1, forward strand.
TCTTTTTGATAAAGACTATGATATATATTATTTAAAGGATGTTGAGAGTATAGAGTTAAAAGAGATATATAATTATGGAGATATGTTTTTTTATATAGTAGTAGATGGAATAGTTGAATATGAAAAAAAATTAATTCCAGAAAAAAATATGATTGTAACTATGAAAAAAAGTAAAGATTTAAATCTAACATCTTTTGTAAATAAGGCTTCAGTGATAATCTTTGTATTTAAAAAAGAGTTTTTAAATAAATTGAATATTGTATTTGAAGTTGAGGAAACAAAGATATATAGAATATACAATATGTCAATTTTCAACATGATATTGAATTCTAAAATTGAAGATAATAAAACTAGACAAATACTATTTCAAGCTATGCTTTACCTTTTGGAGAAAGTAAAAGGGAAAAAAAATAAGATTTTGAATTATGAATGGATAAAATATAAGGCTGATATAATCAAATTTGTAGAAAATAATGATGATTTAGATGAAAAAGAGCTAGGCAGATTTTTGATTAGAGAACTCAATATGAGTATGGCTAAAACATATATGGTATTCAAATTTCTTTTTGATACAACTCCAACTAAATATATTGAAAAAGAAAAAATATCTAAAAGTTATAAGCTACTTTTAGAAAGTCAGAAAAGTATAGAGGAGATAGCTGATGAACTGGGATATACACTTAAGACCTTTGTAAGAAAATTTGAAGGAGCTAGTGGTTATTCACCAAGTAAATTTAGAAAAATAATGAGGGATTATTAAAATGGTAGCATTCATAGAGTATTTACTAGAAAAGCAAGAATCAAAAGAGAGAATAAGATTTAAAATAGTGAAAAATATAATTTCCAGAATGGGGAGAGAGAATAATTTTGAAATAATAGATAAGGATATTATAAATATAGCTGAACTTATATTTGATTTTAAAATGGAGAAAAGTAATAAAATATATAAAAACTTTATAGAAAATCTAGCAAATTTTTTCTTAAAAGTTATATATTATTATGAAAATGAAAAATTTGAGAGATTTAATTATATTTTACAGGAAGAGGAAGGGATAAATGATAGTTTTAAAACTTGGATAAAGGAGAATAAAAATTTTATATTCAATGTTTGTGAATATCATTTAAAAGAGAGTGAAAGAGAACAGCATGAGATAATATTTTCTAATGAGTATTTTGAGATAACTAGAATATACAAAAAAAGAATGAATGAATGGGGAATACCTAGAGAAAATAATGATGGCTTAGAGGTAAGAATACTGTCACGAGGTGAGGTATATTATAAAAATGGAATATTTTTAAAAGAAGGAGAATATATATTATCAGGACCTCAGTTTAAATTAGATAGGTATAAGATCTTAACTAAAGATGCTGTAATGATTATTGTCAAATTAAAAACAAGTTTTTTAGATAGAGTAAAAGTTGGAGAATTGAAAAAATTAAGGCATTTAAGACTTGTAGTAGATGAAAATAATATGAGAAAATTTCTTGATGAAAGTATATTCAAGGATTCATTTGATTTTTTTATAGATTTGGTTATTACATTATTAAAGATAAATGGCTTAATAGAGAGTGATATATTTTCTGTGTCTCTATTACTAAATGAAGAAGAGGAGATAGAAAAAATATTTCAAATAGTGGAAGAAAATATAAGATTACCAGAAAGTGAGATAAAAGAAAGAATATTAAAAAAAACTAGGTATAGGGCTAAAAAAGTTGATGAGATTGTATATAAAATGTTAAAATTAACTTTAAAAAAGCTCATAATTAGAGAGAAAACAAGATATATTATAGAGGAGTATAGGAATAATAGAAGAGTAGATTTTGAAGAGTTGATTGAAAAATATAATTATTCAAATATGAAAAGTTTGAGGTATAATTTAAATAAAATTTATAATATTTCAATAAAAGAAATCAATCATAAAGGCAGAGAGGGATAGAATCCCTCTCTTTTTTAAAAAAAGAGATATTTTTTGGCAAAAAAATATACCAAATAAATTATGTATATTATTATTTGGAGTTTTTTTTCAATAAAAATAGGGATAAATCAGAAGAATTATTTAAAAATGAAAAAATACACGGGAGAAAAAACAAAATAGTGAAATTAATGAAATAAAAAATTTGTTTTTGGGAACTAAAAAAAGTATAAAAAAAAATGAAAAGGATACTAAAAAAATAGAAGGAATTAAACTAAACTAGTAGTATCAAAATA